>JAJBUL010000058.1 GCA_020860365.1 Clostridiales bacterium
TGAGGAACCAAACACCTTAGATATCATCCCCACCCCGTGAATAGTAACAAATATCTAAAAAAAAAAAAAATGATTGCTTTTTTGTGAAAAATGATGTAACATGATTTTATTGTTGGAGATATGCAAAGGATCGGAAGTTGCATAAATTATTCCCGCATAAAAAAGGAGGATACAGAATGAAAATTACTCGTAGGGACTTTTTAAAAGGAACAGCGGCCGGTGCGGCCAGCATGGCAATGGCAGGCGTGTTAGGTATGCCGGTGATGGCTTCTGAGTCAGATGGTTCTACGCCGCGGAATGAGACGCTTTATTTCTCAGGCCAGCAGTGGGGTACGATCGCGAGCTGGAACCCGATGGATCCGAATGCGAATAACGCGATGGCTATCACGCAGGGTGATTCTTCCCGTACACTGCTTTATGAGACGCTGTTCATGTACAATATGCTGGATGGCCAGCTGTACGGACTGCTCGCGACCGATTATGAGTGGGCGGATGACAATATGTCGGCGCTGATTGTACATCTGAATCAGGACGCGCACTGGAGCGACGGCACGGCTGTGACAGCGGCGGATGTTGTAGGTACCTTTAACTATCATGTAAATTGTGAGTCTTCCCTCGGCCTTGATATGATTAATTATATTTCCTCTATGGAAGCGACGGACGACTATACCGTTCAGATGAACAGTGTTCTGAACGATGACGGTGTGGCGGCGAACTACATGATGATTCTGCGGTATACGCAGCAGATGTATATCATGCAGGAAGCGTATCTGGAGACCGTGGAAGCCAGATGTGAGACGCTTGCTGACATGAAGACCGATACGATGGAAGATTTTGTCGGCTCCGGCCCGTATCTGAAATATTTTGACGACGACCAGAAGGTTGTATTCATTCGCGACGATAATTACTGGGGCCAGGCAGAGTCCATGTGGGGATGCCTTCCGGCGCCGACCTATATCGCTCACACAATCTACGCGGATAATGCCGGCGGCGACACCGCTCTGCGCGCAGGTGAGGTAGATGTTTCCCAGCAGTTTACGACAAATGTACAGGATCTGTGGGAAGTAGACGGCCTGCCGATCACCACCTATATTGATGAAGAGCCTTACAACATGGCAGCGACCATGCCGTCCCTGTGGTTCAACACAGAGGTGGAAGGCCTGGATCAGGTAGCAGTCCGCAAGGCGATTGCCATGGCGATCGATTACGAGCAGATCCGTTCCTCCGCAATGTCCAACCAGTCCCCGAGCTTTGACGATGTTCCTCGTTCGACGATGAACCCGACTGACGGCGAGCAGGCTTTGATTGATGCCGATACGATTGCTTCCCTGCAGTGGGCGAACAATGACATCGACGGCGCGATTGCGCTCCTTGATGAGGCCGGTATCGTGGATTCCGACGGAGATGGAATTCGTGAATACAATGGATCTCCGCTTTC
This sequence comes from Clostridiales bacterium, assembly GCA_020860365.1. GTDB lineage: Bacteria > Bacillota > Clostridia > Lachnospirales > Lachnospiraceae > Choladousia. The sequence continues at coordinate 1,439 of JAJBUL010000058.1, forward strand.
CTTCACCGTAGAGTGTCCGACCGGCTGGACAGACTGGCAGGCGTCCCTGGAGATCGTAGCGCAGTGCGCGAATGAGATCGGTATCCAGGTAGAGACCTACTATCCGGACACTTCTGTATTCGATGATGATATGTACAGCGGCAACTTCCAGCTCATCATGAACTCCCCGTCGGGTTCCTCGATCGTATGCCCGTGGATCCGCTGCATGCAGTATCTGAGCAGCACCTACGCAGACCTGGAGTACAACACCAGCGGCAACTGGGGCAAGTACAGAAATGACGAGGCAGATGAGATTCTGGACGCGATCGCGGTTACCACAGATAATGATCAGCTGATCGAGTATTATACAAGACTGAACGAGATCTATCTGACGGATGTTCCTTCTGTCGCTTTGATGTATCGCCCGCAGTTGTTCTATACCGTAAATGAGTCCGTATGGACTGGATATCCGATGTATGAAGACGGGTCCAATATCCCGCCGACAGATTGTACAGACGGCTATGGTATTGCTGCGCTCTACAACCTGGTACTGGCTGAGGATCTGTAATCCTTCTTATTTCGTGATTGCCTGCAGCGCCGTATGGCAGTGAGTTCTGCAGCGATCACATCGAAACGAAATGATCTGTAAAGAACATAGATTTTATGAAAAGATGAAACAGTAACAAAGATGGAGAGGCTGGGACATGTTTCCCAGCCTTTTTATAAAAGAAAATTCAGCTTCCGGACAGGGGGATGCTCCGGGAGTCCACGCTTTGGGGCTGTGTCATGACAGAATGAGGTGAGAAGTATGAAGGGTTATAAGAAATATTTTGGCCAGAAGATCATCTGGTATCTGGTCACACTTGTGATTGCTGTCGTATTAAATTTCCTGCTTCCGCGGCTGATGCCGGGCGACCCGGTTTCTGCCATTATGGGAAAATCCGTGAGCGGCATGACGGACGCTACGGCAATTCAGAAGGTTTATGAACAATATATAGAGGCATTTGGCATAGATAAGCCGCTGTATGTCCAGTTTATCAAATGGGTACAGGGAGCGCTGCACGGAGACTTTGGCGTTTCCTTCAGCCAGTATCCGAGGACCGTTTCGGATATTCTGGCTTCCTCTATCGGGTGGACGCTGGCACTGCAGCTGCCGGCAATCATTGTGGGCTGGCTGCTCGGCAATATCCTTGGCGCGGTAGCTGCTTACATGAAGGGTGTTTTCGACAAGGCGATCCTGCCTGCGTTTATGTTCCTCAGCAATGTCCCTGCCTTCGGTATGGCGATTGTCCTGCTGGTGGTTTTCAGCGTTCAGCTTGGGTGGCTTCCGTCAAGCGGCGCCTACGGGTATGACCTGATTCCGACCATGAGCCTGTCCTTTGTGTGGTCGGTATTTGTCCATTACCAGCTTCCATTCTGGTCCATCGTGCTTATCACGATCGGCGGGCAGGCGATTGGTATGCGCTCGATGTCCATCTATGAATTGAACGCTGATTATGTGAAGTACGCCCGTTTCCTTGGCATCAAGGATACGAAGATTGTTGGCTATGTATTCCGCAACGCGATGCTCCCGCAGATCACGGGTCTGGCGATGTCTCTTGGTACCATGATGGGAGGCGCGCTGGTGGCGGAGACCATTTTCAGCTACCCCGGCATTGGCACTGCGATGGTGAGCGCGATCACCGGTAACGATTATCCCCTGCTTTCTGCCTGTACGCTGGTGATTACGATCATGGTATTGCTGGCAAACCTGTTTGTAGAGATTATCTATGGTATCATCGACCCGCGTGTGAAAGCAGCGCAGCAGGATTAAGAGGGAGGGATTGATATGAAAAATACGTTGAGAAATATATTCCACTCCCCCAGATTTGTGGTTGGGTTTGTGATCTTTATGGCGATTCTGCTGACGACGATCATCTATCCGCTGATTGTTACGGCGAACCCGCTGGCGATGGTCGGGCAGGGCAACTTCTTCAAGCCCGGCACCTATGTTTCCGTCAAGGATACGGTTACCTCAAAAACATACACATTGAATATTGAGGCGGTGAGCAATATCGCGGATCAGCTGACGGACGACAATAAAGAGGATATGCGTACCTGGCTGGTGAAGTTTGGCGGGATATCCCAGGAGGATATGGACGCGGCAGATGATGATGAGCTTGTAGAGCTCTGGCTGGAGAATTATGATTCCTCCGTAGACCAGACAGGGCTGACTTCCTCCACCAAGAAGGCGTACGTCCGGCTCAACGATACCATCTTAAGCCTGATGGACGACTCGGATGTGATTATCGCATCAGAGAATGAGGACGGTGAGCTGGAGGAATCTGACAGCATCAGTACGAAAGAGTATGTAAACGTCAGCGATATTACGAATAAGAGAACATTCCTGCTCGGCACGGATAATTTCGGGCGCGATGTGCTGACAGAGATGGTGAACGCGACGGCAACCTCTCTTCGAATCGGCCTGATCGCCGGACTGGTGGCCACACTGATCGGTCTTTCTCTGGGCCTGCTCTCCGGTTATGTTGGAGGAACCTTTGACAATATTATTGTCTTTATTACGAACCTGTTTACCGTGATTCCGTCGTTTGTGCTGCTGATCCTGATCACCTATTCTGTGAACCAGAGTGCGCGCGGGGCGACATTGATCGCAGTTGTAATCGGACTGACCTCCTGGACCTGGACCTGCCGTTCTGTGCGGTCACAGGTGATTTCCCTGCGGAACCGTGACCATGTGAACCTTTCCAAGCTGTCCGGACACAGCATGTTCCGGATTGTGGTGACGGATATTTTGCCCTATGTAGCTTCTTATGTGGTGATGGCGCTGATCCTGCAGATTTCGTCGGGAATTCTCTCAGAGGCACAGCTGTCAATGCTCGGCCTTGGACCGTCCACTTCGACCACGGCGACGCTGGGACTGATGATGAACTGGGCGACGGCTTATTCCGCTCATCTGAACGGCTCCTGGTGGGCGTATTTCCCGGTAGTTCTCACCATTACACTGATTTCATTCTCGCTGAACCTGATGAATACAGGGCTTGACCAGGTATTCAATCCACAGCTGAGAGATTAAGGAGGATACCATGGGAAAAGTAATGCTTGAAGTAAAGGATCTGAAGACAAAATATGTGACCCGTCTGCGCGAGAGCGTGTATGCGGTGGACGGTGTTTCCCTGAAGATTGAGGAGGGGAAATCCCTCGGTGTGGCGGGTGAGTCTGGCTGCGGCAAATCGACGCTGGCGCTCTCCCTGATGGGTTATTATTTCGCGCCGCTTCATTATATCAGCGGCAGCATTATTGTGGATGGCAAGGAAATCTCCGGCATGAAGCCGGACGATGTGCGCAGAACGGTGCTTGGCACGGACGTCGCCTACATCCCGCAGGCCGCGATGAACGCGCTGAATCCGACGCAGAAAATCATCCGTTTTATTGAGGATGTAATTCATGTCCATATGCCGAAGATGACCAAAAAAGAGATCTATGACCTGGCAAAGGAGCGGTTTGAAATCCTGGGTCTGCCGGAGGATGTACTGCAAAAGCATGCGGTGGAGCTCTCTGGCGGTATGAAACAGAGAACGGTCATTGCGATCTCAACAATTCTCTCCCCAAAGGTTCTGATCGCCGACGAACCGTCTTCTGCTCTGGATGTGACGAGCCAGAAGATGGTCATCAAGATGATGCGCGATCTGATGGAGAAGGGGTACATTAAGAGCATGATTTTTATCACGCACGAGCTGCCGCTTCTGTATAACGTGACAGACGACATTATGGTGATGTACGCAGGGCAGATCGTGGAGACCGGATCGGCGAAGGAGATGGTGTTTGATCCGCTGCATCCGTATACGAAGGGTCTGATGGGTTCGATCATTGTTCCCGAGGCCGGCGTGCGTGAGAATAAGCTGACCGCGATCCCGGGCACTCCGCCGAACCTGAAACACCCGCCGAAGGGCTGCCGTTTCGCTGAGCGTTGCCAATACGCGACGCCGACCTGCGCCGGAATGGAGATCCCGAATATCAGCCTGACGAACGGTCGGGAATACCGTTGCCTGATGTCCGAGAGAAAGATCAGGGAGGTGTATGAGAATGAGTGAGAAGCGTGGCAAAGAGTGTTTGCGCGGAAAAGGCGTAACAAAAATATTTGGCGTTGGGGATAAGAAAACCGTTGCAGTGGATCATGTGGATTTTGATTTCCGCGAGGGCGAGATTATTTCGATTGTAGGAGAGTCCGGAAGCGGGAAAACAACGCTCTCTAAAATGCTGCTCGGGCTGATCAGCGTCACCGAGGGAGAAGTGTACTTCCAGGGACAGCCCCGCGATATTAAGGGCGGCAAGAAAAAGAAGGAATACTGGAAAAATATCCAGGCGATTTTCCAGGATCCGTTCTCATCCTACAATATGTTTAACAAAATCGACTCTGTATTGCTGGACTGCATCAACATGAGAGGCGGGAAGCATCTGCCCTATAAGGAGAAATTTGACATGATGTCCGAGGCCTGCAGCTTTGTCAATCTGGAGTTTAAAGAGCTGACCAATAAGTATCCATTTGAGCTTTCCGGCGGGCAGATGCAGCGTCTGATGATTGCGCGCATCTTTCTTCTGAAGCCGAAGATTCTTCTGGCGGATGAGCCGACGTCCATGATTGATGCGTGTTCGAGGTCTACGATTCTTGATATGCTGCTGAAGCTGAGAGACGAGATCAACATGACGGTCATATTTATTACGCACGACATCGGACTGGCATACTACATTTCCGACGAGGTCTATATCATGGAACACGGGAAATTTGTGGAGTATGGGACCGCGGAGGATTGCATCATTCACCCGCAGGCAGCCTATACGAAGCGGCTGATCAGTGATGTGCCGAAGATCTATGAGGAATGGGATCTGAGCACGGTATAATATGGAAACGAATGGGAAAAGCGGGAAAGGGATGGACTCCCGCCCGCTTTTTATTGAAAACATGATGACGGTATGCTAGAATAGGCAAAAGAAAATTGCAGAACAACGTGAAAGGAGAGGAAAAATGCCATTTCCGAAAGATTTTATGTGGGGAGCCGCCAGCGCGGCGTATCAGGTGGAAGGAGCGCGTGACGCGGATGGCAAGGGCGAGGGCATCTGGGATGCGCTCAGCTATGGGCATGTACAATACAACGAGAATGGCGACGTCGCCTGCGATCACTATCATCACTACCGGGAGGATGTGGCGCTGATGAAGCAGATCGGCCTGAAATCCTACCGTTTCTCTGTGAGCTGGCCGCGTGTAATGCCCGAAGAAGATGTGATCAATGAAAAAAGGCCTTGCGTTTTACTGTGATCTGGTGGATGAGCTCCTGAGAGCGGGAATAGAGCCGCTGGTGACGCTTTTTCACTGGAATCTCCCCATGTGGATGCAGGAAAAAGGGGGCTGGGAAAACGAAGAGGTGGCAGAGCATTTCGAGAAATATGCAACGGCGGTCGTGGAGAAGCTGTCGGATCGTGTTACCTGGTGGATGACGATAAACGAGCCTCAGGTTTTCGTGACGCTTGGGTATGTGGCTGGCGCTCATGCGCCTTTCCTGAAAAAGCCGGAGGCGCTTTGCCCGGTGACACGCAATGTTATGCTGGCGCATGGCAGGGCGGTCTGCGCGATCCGCGCTCATGCGAAGAAGCCTCCGAAGATTGGCATGGCGCCCACCGGAGGAGGCGTGACGCCGTTTGAGGATACGCCGGAGGGGGTTGAGGCCGCGAGACTGCAGAATTATGAGGGAGAGCAGGGAGAGCCGTTCGAAAATTCCTGGTGGATGGATCCGATGATTCTTGGAATCGTGCCGGAGCCGCTGAAAGGGACGATCCGCGCGGACGACCTCAAAACGATCTGCCAGCCGCTGGATTTCTTTGGCTTTAATATCTATAATTCACAGAATTACGAGGGAAGAGTGGAGAATCCTCATATGTATCGCGGGGTTCCGCGGACAGCGATGGGCTGGAGTATCACCCCGGAGTGCCTGTACTGGATGCCGAAATTTCATTATGAACGGTATCATTTGCCGATCCTGATCACGGAAAATGGAATGGCAAATTGTGATTTTGTCATGCTGGACGGAAAGGTGCATGATACGCAGAGAATCGACTTTATCCATCGTTACCTTCTGGAGCTGAAAAAGGCGATAGACGAGGGGGTTCCGGTCATAGGATATCAGTATTGGTCGATTATGGACAATTTTGAGTGGGCGGAAGGATATAACAAACGGTTTGGGCTGGTGTATGTGGACTATCGGACGCAGGAGCGTATCCTGAAGGATTCCGCGCTTTACTATGCGGATGTGATCAAGACAAATGGGGAAAATCTGTAGGGAATAAGCAGCAGTGAAGCTGCGTTACAGGGCATATCGGCGCCACGCACGCTGCTGTGGGGCGCCCAGAGAATGGGTAAGGCAGGAAGCTGCGAAATTGGTATGAGAACGAAACAGTAAGGGAGGAATTTATGATTCGACAGGAAATAAAAGACAACTGGAAACTGAGGGAAGTAGGCGCGACGGATTTTATTCCTGCCGTAGTGCCGGGGACGGTGTACACGGATCTGCTTCGGGAGGGGCGGATGGAGGATCCGTTCTGGAAAGACAATGAGGATCAGGCGCTTCGCCTGATGGACAAGGATTATGAGTATGTGACGGAGTTTGATTGTCCGGAGGAATTGCTGGCCTGTGAGCGTGTGCTTCTGCGTTTTGACGGGGTAGATACGATCGCGGATATTTATCTGAATGGTCAGCTGCTTGGCTCTCCCTGTAATATGCACCGCATCTGGGAGTATGAGGTAAAGGGCGGCTTGCGGGAATATCTGAAGGAGAAGGGGAATGAGCTGCGTGTCGTTCTTCATTCGCCGACAAAATACATCGCCGAAGCTTACCAAGAGCACCCGACCCGTGGCTCAGAGGACGCGATGGAAGGTTTCGTGCATATCCGCAAGGCACATTGTATGTTTGGCTGGGACTGGGGCGCACATCTGCCGGATGCGGGTCTGTATCGACCGGTGACTTTGCTGGGCATCGGTGTGGCCAGAATTGAGAGCGTATATGTGACACAGGAGCATCGGGATGGGGAAGTGACGATTCATGCGGAAGCGAAAGCGGATTACAGCAGTTCGATGATAACCCGGATTGCGAAGAATGAATATGGGACTTTTACTTATCGCATGACAGTGACCGACCCGGATGGAAATTCTTACAGAACTGAATGTGGCGTTTCGGGGAAGCTGGAGCTTACGATCAGCCAGCCGCAGCTCTGGTGGCCGAATGGGTATGGAGAGCAGAACCTGTATACCATTTCGGTGGAAATGCTTGACCGGAAAGAACCGGATCCCGCGAACAGTTCTGATGAAGCTGTCCTGGACACCTGGACGCGCCGCATTGGGCTGCGTACAATGACGGTACATTGTGAAAAAGATCAGTGGGGAGAATCCTTTGCCGTGCAGGTGAACGGAGTGGATATTTTCGCGATGGGTGCGGATTATATCCCGGAGGATCATCTGCTGGGACGGGTGACGCCGCAGACGACTCGCACACTGCTGGAAAAGGCGAAATGGGCGAATTTTAATTCCATTCGCGTATGGGGCGGCGGGTATTATCCGGACGACTGGTTCTATGACATCTGCGATGAGATGGGGCTTGTTGTATGGCAGGATTTCATGTTTGCCTGCGCTGTATATGACCTGACGCCGAAGTTTGAGGCAAATATCCGCGCGGAATTTGCAGACAACATCAAGCGACTGCGCCACCACGCGAGCCTGGGTCTCTGGTGCGGCAACAATGAGATGGAATCCTTTGTCGCTTTCCGCAATTCCTGGGTGACAAAGCCGCAGGAGGTGCGGGATTATCTGTTCATGTACGAACGGGTGATTCCGGAAGAGCTTGCCAAATATGACCCGCAGACGTTTTACTGGCCCTCCAGCCCGTCATCGGGAGGCTGCTTTGACGAACCGCAGGATCCGAACCGTGGCGACGTCCATTACTGGGAGGTATGGCATGGAAATAAACCGTTTACCGAATATCGGAAGTATTACTTCCGATATCTTTCCGAGTTTGGCTTCCAGTCCTTCCCGGCGATGAAGACGATTGAACGGATTAGCGATGACCCGGCGGACTATAATATATTTTCTTACATCATGGAAAAGCACCAGCGCAATGGCAGTGCGAACGGCAAGATCATGAACTATATGCAGCAGACTTACCGTTATCCGTCTGATTTTAAGACCGTACTGTATGCGTCACAGCTTCTGCAGGCGGATGCCATTCGTTATGGCGTTGAGCATTTTCGCCGCAACCGCGGACGCTGTATGGGAGCTGTGTACTGGCAGCTCAACGACTGCTGGCCGGTGGCTTCCTGGTCGTCGATTGACTATTGCGGCCGCCTGAAAGCTCTGCATTACTACGCGAAGCGATTCTTTGCCCCGCTCATGATTTCCTGTGAGGAGCAGGGGCTGATGACGTCCGGGAAAGAACTGGTTCGCGAGCACTTTGAATTTGAAAAGTCCATCCGCCTGAATGTAGCGAATGAGACCATGCAGGATGCAGATGTGATCGTCCGCTGGGCGCTGCGCGACCCGTCCGCGAAGATATCAGAGAGTGGGGAAAATCAGCTTACCGTACCGGCGTTGACAAGCGTCTGGCTCGATAAGATAGAATTTCCGGACGCGGATATCTACCGTGAGTACATCAGTTATGAGCTGGAGAAGGATGGGGTAATTATTTCCTCTGGGACGGTGAATTTCTCTTATCCGAAATATTTCCGTTATGAAGACCCGCAGTTGACTTGCCAGGTGATCGGCGATGAGATCGAAGTGACAGCCTCCGCTTACGCAAAGAGTGTTGAGATCCGGAATGAAAATGAAGACCTGATTCTTTCTGATAACTATTTTGACATGAATGCAGGCACAAAGCGCGTGAAGATTGAGAGCGGCGATGCTTCAAAGCTGTGGCTGCGGAGCGTGTATGATATCCGGTGACGGAAGGCAGAGCTGCAGTGACGATTCGGAATGGCAGGCCACAGGTCTTTTCTTTTCGAGGCTGTTCTGAACGGCTGCGAAAAACAGAATAACAGTAAAAATCGCGCAGGTATGGTTCTGATGTGCCTGCGCGATTATAAACGGAAATGGATGCCCGTGTAGAGGGAGTCTAAGTTTTTTTGATACCTGAATTCTTTTTCCCATCGTTGGATGGCTTCTTTTTATCCTGCGCCGCGGTCGGCGGTTCTTCCTTCGGATGTTCGAGAACACGCGCGACTAGCATCATGGCATAAAGCAGTACCGGAATCACAACGGTGCATACGATAGAAGCCATCAGCATATTCTGAGTTGCCGGGCTGGCGGTCAGGCCGAGGATCAGCGTCACGACATACATGCCAATCAGAAAAACTACGCCGATCATCGCGGCAATGTGTTTGATTTTCTGCATTTCAAAAGCTCCCTTTTCATTTTAATGCTGTTTTGAACTGCTATGAGAAGCGGTTTTCTTCTCATAGTATAGCAGATATGACGCAGAATGAAAAGGACAAAAATGTCTATATATACACAGAGGGGAAAATGGATATGATGACTGAAAAATTAAAAAAGGCGCGAGAATATGAGGGAAAATATGCCCGCTTCATTTCGGATGAGGAGCGTCCTGCTTATCATTTGACCCCGCGCATTGGCTGGATGAATGATCCGAATGGCTTCTCTTTTTATAATGGGGCGTACCACCTTTTTTACCAGTATCACCCTTACAGCCTGGAATGGGGGCCTATGCACTGGGGGCACGCCCTCAGCCGGGATTTGCTTCACTGGGAATATCTGCCATGTGCGCTCGCGCCGGATCAGACGTATGACGGGTATGGCTGTTTCTCCGGAAGTGCATCGGAGCTTCCGGATGGCCGACAGCTGCTGATGTATACCGGTGTGCGGGAAGAAATGTGTGAGGATGGGCGAAAGAAAACGGTTCAGACACAGTGCATGGCGGTTGGCGATGGCCTGAATTATGAAAAGTATGAGGCAAATCCGGTTCTCGACGAGACGAGCCTGCCCGCGGGGGGGCAGCCGCCTGGATTTCCGCGATCCGAAGCTGTGGAGAGAAGAGGACGGCTCGTTCGCCTGTATTGTGGGAAACCGCACAGAGGATGGCAGCGGCTCTTTGCTGCTGTACCGCTCAGAAGACGGATTTCACTGGAATTTTGAGACGATCGTAGACCGTTCCTATAACGAGTTCGGGAAGATGTGGGAGTGCCCGGATATGTTTGAACTGGACGGGAAAACGGTCATTCTGACCAGTCCGCAGGAGATGAGTCAGAGCGGTCTGGAGTTTCACAATGGAAATGACACGATGTACATCGTTGGCCACTATGATCGGAAGACAAAGCAGTTTACCCGTGAAAATCTGGGTGCGATTGATTATGGCATTGATTTTTACGCGCCGCAGACCGTGCAGGCGCCGGATGGACGCCGGATTATGATCGGCTGGATGCAGAACTGGGATGCCTGTGTGGCTCCATCCGGGCGTTCCCGCTGGATCGGGCAGATGACCTTGCCCAGAGAATTGTGTGTGGTCAATGGAAAGCTGATTCAGACACCAATCCGCGAAATTGAGACGCTGCGGGGGCACCGGGTTTATCATCGGATGACGCTTTGCAATGAAAATACATTACAGGGAGTGTTTGGACGGCAGATTGATCTGACGGTAACTCTGACCCCGAGTGATGAGGAGACTTATGAGCGCTTCCGAATCCGTCTTGCCAGGGGAAGCCGGCATTATACGATGATTTCTTACAATCCGAAAACCTCTGTGCTGAAGCTGGATCGAAACAATTCCGGCTGCTGCCGTGACGTGGTTCATGAGCGCAGGTGCTTTGTGCGTCAGAAAAGGGGAAAAATCAAGTTGCGTATTTTGCTGGATTGGTATAGTGTGGAAATTTTTGTGAATGACGGGGAGCAGGCGCTGACCGCAGCTATTTTTACACCACTGAGTGCAGATAGTATCAGCTTTGAGGTGGATGGCCGTGCGGAACTGGAAGTGGAGAAGTATGAGCTGCGCTCCTGACGGAAAATGCTGTGCGGATGGGCGGTATATATTAAAGATTTCGCAAAATTGCGCAGTGGATTTCATCTGCCTGGTTATAGAGGAATACATTTGGGATTGGCATTCGGTTATCAGGACCGGATGCCATTTTCTGATTTGAGGGTCAGCCAAACACAGAATCAGGAGGCATTTTGATGATTATACATTTGAAGAGTGTGGGGATGACTATCGAATTTGCTGCAATACATAAAGAATGAATGGGGATTTGTGAGAAAATAAGGAAATGATGAATGGGGATATGGAAGACATTTACACTTGTAAAAATGGGGATTTGCGCTATAATACGTTCTGAGGAGGTAAGACAGTCATGATTAAAACCGTTTTCAGAAGAAAAATATATGATGAAATGCTTGACTGGAAAGAAAGGCGCAGCGACAAATATGCACTTTTGATTAAGGGGGCCAGGCGGGTTGGAAAGTCGACGATAGCGGAGGAATTTGCCAGAAAAAATTTCAGGTCATATATTTTGATAGATTTTGCTCACACCAGCAGAGAAATCATGGAATTGTTTGATGACACATATAATCTGGATTTTTTCTTTTTGCAGTTACAGCAGTTAACCGGCGTCAGGCTGTATAAAAATGAATCTGTAATTATATTTGATGAGGTTCAGCTGCTTCCCAGAGCCAGGCAGGCTATTAAGTATCTGGTGGCTGACGGAAGGTATAAGTATATTGAAACAGGTTCACTATTATCGATCAGGAAAAACACAAAGGATATATTAATTCCCAGCGAGGAACACAGGATATCGATGTATCCCATGGATTTTGAAGAATTTTTATGGGCCATAGGCGATGATATTACGGCGGATACCATCAGTCTTCTTTTAAAAAAACGAAGGGCTGCGGGCAATTCATTGCATAGAAATCTGATGCGTATATTCAGATTGTATATGTTGATTGGTGGAATGCCTCAGGCTATAGAAACTTATCTGGAGCATAATAACCTGCAGGTGGTTGACGAAATAAAAAGGGAAATCGTGGATTTATATGAGGAAGATTTCACAAAGATAGACGGCACGGGACTGGCGGGAGATATTTATGATTCTATCCCGGCCAGTCTTACAGGCAATGCGTCCAGGTATATGCTGTCAAATGCGAGAGGGGGCATTCGCACAGAACAGGTACGTGAATTAATACCGGATATCCTCAGCTCATATACCGTAAATATTGCTTACCACGCCAATAATCCAGGCGCAGGGATGTTACTGGAAAAGGATGCCGGACGATATAAACTGTTTACATCGGATGTAGGCCTGTTTGTGACGCTTGCATTTAAGGATAAACGTTACACTGACAATATCATATATAATAAACTGCTTTCAGATAAACTCGAGGCGAATTTGGGATATGTATATGAAAATGTTGTAGCACAAATGCTGACAGCGAAAGGCAATCATCTTTTTTATTATACGATGGAGAGCGGCACTTCAAATCATTTATACGAAATAGATTTTATTCTTTCATCGGGGAATAAAATCAATCCCGTGGAAGTAAAATCCGGAAACTACAGAAACCATAAATCTTTGGATGCGTTCTGTGATAAATATAGCAGTCGCATCAAAAATAAATACATTGTCCATACGAAAGATTATAAGTGGGAGAATGGCATTCATCATCTGCCAGTATACATGGTTCCGTTTGAACAATTCGGACAAGAGATATGGTAAGCATTTTTCTTGCCAGAATTTTTGTGCATGCTGAAACGGGACGACATCCCTCTCTCCGTTCTTTTGCCCAATAGGAAAGTTCTCCGAACTTCCCTATTGGGCAAAAATTTATGCGTAAAGATGTGTAGGGTATTTTATTATTTCGATATACGCTCTTAAAGCTACTATGGCCAGCGTTAAGCGCTTAATAAGATAAAAAAGTGCGTTTTTTGAAGTTTCAGCAATTCATGGGTGTGCGTAAAGCGCACCTTTTATTACAATTCCCGTTACACGTTATGTTCTGTATAAGTGATACTCACGCCTTCTGGAGACTCGTAGCAAATGCAGGTTGCTCCATCTCGCGTGGGTATTTTGCTTCCTTTGGCGCCATCCAGAATGGCCTGTGCGCAGCGCAATACCTTTCCAAGAAGCTCTGGCTCGTTTATATTTGGCTTATGGCCGCCCATGATCTTTGTGATTGGAAGAGACTCTAATCGGTGCAGACTGTTTACGAATGTTTCTATGGGACTGGAATTCCATTCTTTAAGTGCGGTCTCTTTGGCTTGTATGTTATCTCCGGAAAAGAGCGTGCCTGTTTCTTCATCAAAGATGCAAATGCTTCCGTGAGTATGGCCTGGGGTATATATTATCTTCAACATACGTCCCCCAAGATCAATCTTCTCTTCATCTGAGACTCCATCTGGCGTTGGCGGGTCTGGTTGAAGCTGTGAGAGAAAACGGGAACCGTTTGGCATACGAAAGATATCTTGCTCGCGAAAAGCTTTGCCAGCCATCTGTTTAAAGACATCAAGGTCGGCGGGACAGATCAGAGTCAAATCAAATTCCGCATTGCCGCCGACGTGATCCGGATGTCCGTGTGTGTTAATAACCATAATCGGTAACTCAGTAATTTTTTTAATGGCGTTTTTAAGGGATCCGATGCCAATTCCGGTATCAATCAGTAAAGCCTTTTCCTTCCCAAGTACAAGATATTGTTGAAAGCCGACTGGCGGCGAGGAAAAGTTATAAATCCCGTTTCCAAGGCAGGTATAGGTGATTTCGTCTTGCAGTGAATTTTTTTGAGCCATGTTTCTTGCTCCTCCCTTCGTGGTGGATAGCTGTAAAGTAAAAGATGTCAGCGTTGTATCATTGTTAAATCGGAATAATCTGGATGAATCAATTTTACCATAATCTGATTTAAAAATATAGCTTTTTTTGGTGATTATAAGTTGCCATTGCGTTATTTCAGCAGACAGAAAAAGTTTTTTCAAATTCGATTTCTATCATTCATTCCTGTTTGGAATATATGATGGCAAATTGAAGTTGCCATTCCAAATCGCACTTTGTTATATTTTTTTTGAAACAAATATGTGTGTTAAGTTAATGCGGAATGTAAAACAGCTGTGTCTTTGGGCTTTTTTATCTGCCTTGCAATATGGAAATTCAGTCAGGAGATCAGCGAATTTACGCAAAAACCGCAGGAAAGGAGACAAGAGGAATGGAATATCAGGCGAGCGCGGAAAAACGTCTTGAGTGGCCTTATCCAGTGCGTTATGGAAAAGTGAACCACGTGACGGTAGATGTTCTTGTGATAGGAGGAGGACTGGCCGGGGGCTGTGCGGGTCTTAGTGCGGTACGACGGGGTTGCAAGGTTGCCGTTGTGGATAAGGCTCCTGTGAAGCGTAGTGGCTGCGGCGGCGCGGGAATGGATCATTGGAATAATGTTTTAAATCATAATGGTTCTCCGATGACACCGGAGGAAAATCTGGAGAAGGGGAATACCAGTGCCCGTCAGGGTCACCGGGATTACATTGCGCTGAAAGGGACTTGGGATGCGCTGATGGAGCTTGAAAAGCTGGGCCTTCCGATTCGGGACGAGGATGGTGATTTTAAAGGAACGGCGACACTGGACGAGGAGACCAATCTGCTTAAAGCTTATAATTATAAAGATCTTGTAGCAGTAAAGTTACGGGGAGGACAGTATATCAAACCAGTGATTTATGAAGGCCTGAAGCGAGAAGGCGTGGAGTTGTATGAGCGAGTGATGGTTACAAGCCTGTTAACTGAGAACGGAAAATGCGGTGCGAGAGTAATCGGAGCTACTGGGCTTTCAATGGAAAGTGGGGAATTTTACGTCTTCAGTGCAAAAAGCACGATTATCTCCAGCGGGTATGCCTGCACGATTTGGACTTACAGTACTGAAATTACTGGTAATAGCTATCGTTGGGATCCGAACGACATCGGGGATGGTCTGGCGATGGCCTGGAAAGCGGGGGCAAAGGTTTTTGGCATGCATAAGGCGGGTCATACGAAAGCGGCTCATCCTTTCGCGTGGCCGCGGTTTGGAGTGGGAAACCCATCTAATACCTGGTTTCCCTGTACGATTGTAGACAATAACGGAAAGGAAATACCTTGGGTAGATAAAGATGGCAATATACTGACCAGCATTGAGGCGAGAAATCTTCCAGCGAAAACACAGGTTTATTGTGGCTCTACGATCAGTGATGTACTAAACACAGTCATATAGGTTTCTGTACATATGAAAACGCTGCCTATCAGCGGAA
>JAJBUL010000021.1 GCA_020860365.1 Clostridiales bacterium
AAAGCAGGAGCAACTTATATGGATAAGAACGTATATCTTGCCCGCTCCCATGGCGACATTATGGAAAAGCTGTTAGAGGAAAATGGCTTCACCAGCCATACAGGGAACGGCACACTTGACCCGGAAATTCTCGCGGAATGTGAGGTGCTGATGCCGGGCGGAAAGGTGACGGTGGACGCAGCGGTTCTGGATCAGGCGCCTCATCTGCGCCTGGTGGCAAAATCCGGTGTAGGATATGACCGGATTGATGTGGAGGAATGTACACGCAGGGGAATTTATGTGGCAAATACGCCGATGACCAATTTTGTCTCCGTGGCGGAGCATACGATAGCCCTGATGCTGGCGGCAGCAAAAAAGATCTATCCGATTTCGCTGTATCTGCGCCATGAGTATCCGGATTTCTGGTGCCGGGAGCGCTATGAAGGGACGGAGCTGTATGGAAAGACGCTTTGCGTGGTCGGTCTCGGCAATATTGGCCGCCGGGTGGCAAAGCTGGCGGAAGCTTTTGAGATGAAGCTTGTCGGTTATGATCCGTTTGCGAATCCGGCTACACTGCCGGAGACGATTCAGGTATATCAGGAGCTGGATGAAGCGCTTTCTGTAGCGGATTTTGTGACGCTCCACGTAGCTGGCGGCCCTGCCACTTATCATATGATGAACGAACACGCGTTTGACTGCATGAAATCGAGCGCGATTCTGATTAACGTGGCACGGGGAACTGTGGTAGACCAGGAGGCTCTGGCTGAGGCGCTGCGCACAGGGAAAATCGCGGGAGCGGGCCTGGATGTTTTTGAGGAGGAACCGCTGCAGCCGCACAATCCTCTGATGCTGATGGAAAATGTTGTGGCTACGCCGCACTGCGCGGGAAATACAGATGATGCGCGGGTGCGCACACAGTATGGCTGCCTGGATAACATCATGGATCTGTACGCGGGGAAGAAGCCGCGCTTCGCACTGAATGATATAAAATGTTAGTAACAGTTCAGAACAGCATCAAAATGAAAAGACAGACTGTGCAGATTTATCTGCTAAAGGCTGTATTTTCATTTTGGGATGGGCGGAACGCCCATCAAGCCACAGACATATGACGCGCTAGCGGCATATAGCCTGCATAGCAGGCGGTCTGCGGCCTGCTGTTCTGAATAGTTACAAATGTTAAATATAAGGGCGGATGGTCAGAGAGCATCCGCCCAGATAGAAGGGAGTGCAAAAAAAGATGGAACACATTAATTTCTTCAGTCATGAAAAAATATCAGACCGGCTGGTTCTTCTTAATGAAGGTTATTCCATGGTGCACCGTTTTACGATTGGCTGCATCATCGGGGATGAAAAAATCATGATCATTGATGCTGGACTGGGAATGGTTGATGATTTCCGGCAGTACATAGAGAGCGTGGTCGGTACGGAGAAACCGTTTTTGCTGGCCTGTACCCACCTGCATCCAGATCATGTGGGCAGTGCGATCCAGTTTGAGGAGCGCTATTGCAGCCACCTGGATCAGGACAACCCGAACACGAGGGATTTTGCGTTCAGTACAGAGCGCAGATTTTCCGATTTGCAGGATTTTGCCCTTGACAGTAAGGTTGCGATCGAATACTGCCGGGAACATATGATCCAGGATAATCGGTGTGAATTTAAGGATATCAAAGACGGGGGCATTTTTGACCTTGGCGGTGTAAAGATCGAGGCAATCGCTGTTCCCGGGCACAGCGCGGGCTCCATGGCGTTTTACAACCGGGAAGAGAATTATTGCTTTACCGGCGACGCGGTCAATACGGATACGCATTTAAAGAAAATGAACCTGGATGGCTTCCGGCAGTATAAAAAGACGATGGAGAATTTTATCTCAAGAGTCGATGAGAAGGTGACTCTCTATCCGGCGCATCTGCCAATGCCGATGACCATTGAAGTGGCGAAAAATCTGGTGCAGATCTGCGATGATATCGTCGAGGGACGCAACATCGACCGCGACCCGATGGGCGAGACAATTTTCCATGGCAGACAAAATAACCGCAGCGTGCGGATGCATTATGTGAATAACACCTGCATCGTTTACAACCGTGATTTTGCAAACGAGGGCCGCAAGACGCCGGTGGTTCCTTCAGAAAATCTGAATTTCTACAGCCATGAAAAATGGACGGATCGCATCTACACGGTGACAATCAATTATTCCATGGTACACCGCATTACACTGATGGTGATCATTGGCGATGAAAAAATCATGTGTATTGATTCCGGTCACGGGATTGATTATGAGCTGATAAACTACATCCGCACCTTCGCCGGACAGGACAAGCCGATCTTCCTTGCCTGCACACATGTGGGCATTGACCATGCGGGCGGTGCAATCCAGTTTGATGAGTTTTATATCCATAAGAATGACTGGGCAAGCCTGGAGCGCTGCATGCCGAGGGCGAAGCGGCTCGAAGACTGCCAGCCGTTCTCTCTGTATAACCAGGAGTTCTATGAATATACGGAAAAGCATATGTGCGAGGCGGCGAACCTGGACAATCTGCGTGAGCTGAAGGATGGCGACATCTTTGACCTCGGTGGAATTCAGGTGGAATGCATCTTTACGCCGGGACACAGCAAGGGGCATATGTCTTTCTACATGCGGGAAGCGAACATTGCCTTTACCGGCGATGGAATGAATATCGATACCCATCTGAAAGCGCTGAACCGCCAGGGAATGCGGGATTATGTGAAGATGCTGGAGCATTTTATGTCTCTCGTCAATGAGGATACGATGATTTTCTCTTCTCATCTGAACCGGCCGCATGATATGAGTGTTCCGCGCAACATTGCAGCCGCCTGCCAGGAGATTGCGGATGGGGATACAAAGTTTGATCCGCCAGGAGAGGCGATTCAGAAGCATCTGGCCTCCTATAACAACCCGGCGATCAAAATGCATTACCACGGGAACTGCTGTGTCGTGTATGATTCTTCGAAAATGACAGATTGAAGCTCTGTGTTGCCTGTCGGGGGCAGGCGTTTTGCGTGACCGTAGTGGGAACAGTGATGGAAGCGAGAAAACGCTGCCTCTGTTAGCATTTGCGAGTGGAAGACACTGGCAGGAATCCGTTGGAAGGATAGAAGGCTGGAAAACAGAAGGAGAGAAATCAGATGAACAACCGTTATTTTAATTATCCACATAAGGATTTGTGGAATATCGATGTATGGGAAAGCCGCCGCAGCGAGCTCACTCCGCTGGCGAACTGGATTGGGCAGTATAATCTGGAGCACTGCCGTATTCCGGCAAAGCCGGAAGGGGAACGCCGCACGGAAGGCAGCTTTGACCCGAAGGCAAACGCACTCACTTATCCGGAAAAGGTACAGGAACTGAAAGAGAAAGGGCTGCATTATCACTGCACGAGCATGTCCTTTGGCTGGGTAGCGATTATCCCGGAGGAACATCTCGGAAAAGAAGGCTACAGTGATGAGATGGATACAGTGATCGTCCTGGTAAATGCGGATCAGACAGACCCGAACTGGTGCATGTACGTGCTGGAGAAATATGCCGATTATGTGGACGCCGCAGGGAAAGAACGCTTTGCAATTCTTTTTATCGCAGCGGACAGGCTGAATGTTGAGGGCGGATATATCAGCATCGTGCAGGAAGCGATTGTGATTTTCCATTTGAATTATATGCGTTTTTATCTGGACGTCAGCGCAGTAAAAGCTGCCGGCGTCTGCCTGGCGGAGATTCCGGGATTCGCATATACAGATGAGAGCGGCGCCACGCCGATGGATCCGGACGCGGCGATCGAAAAGCGCGGAGGCATTTTGGTTCTTCCTGCCGCGAAGCGCTGGACGAACAAGGACAGTCTGATCTGTAAGCTGATCAATGGAGACACTTACAGCAATCTGACCTATGACAAAGAAGCGCTGATTAACAGTCCGGTTGGACGTGACCTGGCACAGGCGATGTATCTGGAGTATCACTATGACGACGCGGAGGATCCGGAACTGCTGCGCTATTGGGATGATATGGGGCTGAAATGTGAGTTCCATGACAAGAAGGGCGAGCAGTGGATTACATTTGTGCCAAAGGCAGCGTATGAGCAGACCGAAGAAAAGCTGCCCTGTGTCTGCATTTTCCAGGAGGTGAATCGATTTGATCCACACCAGGCGGTGACCGGATTTGCCTATTTCCTGAAATACCACGAGATTGCCGCACAGGGAGACTGCATGCTGCTGTATTTCGTGTTGGAGACGCTGGACGACAATGATCTGCTGCACGAGATTCTGGAGGACGCAAAGACGATGTACCCCATCGACCCGGAGCGCGTGTACATTACCGGACACAGCCATGACGGGCGCTTTGCGGCGGAATATACGCGCCGGCATCAGAGAGAAATCGCGGCTGTGGCGACACTCGGCAACGAGCCGGGACAGCTCAGTGAAAAGGTGACGAGCGGGTTCTTTGTAGTCACCGATGAACAGCTGGATATTCAGGCGTCTGTAGATACGCCGCTGATCGATATCAGTGGTTTTAATGAGCGGAACAGCCAGTTCCCGCTGAATATCGATGCGCCGGACGTCCGCCCGGGACAGTGGGTAGCAGTAGATACCTTCGAAAAAAGGGCAGAATCGTGGCAGCGCCGTCTCCGTTCCGCAAACGCGCCCATGCGTACGGTGGAGGAGATTGCCGCGACCCGATACAGCGATAACAAGGCGGAGCGATGCATCGGCGTACCTGCGGATTACGCGGAGGTGCTGACGCTTGACAAGAGCGAGAATTATATTGTTGATATAAAAAATAAAGCCGGAAAATCACATCTGCGGATCGTTGCGCTGGGAAACATGCCCCACACGGTCACGCCGATTATGGTGGAATTATCCTGGGATTTCCTGCGTCGGTTCGGACGGAATCAGGAGACCGGAGAGACCATAGAACTGGAATAGACCACACGTTATGGGATCAACCCTGGGCTTCTGAGACCAGTTCTTCAAAGGCGGTTACAGTTTCTTTTGTCACATTTTCATTTCCGAAATTGGCAGCGGTGACTGTGCCGTCTTTTTCTGTGACCAGCATACAGTAGGTGACATTGGTGTTGACAAACAGCCAGTAGTCGCCATAGTCGTCCCGGTGATAGAGTCCGAAGACGCAGCTGCCGTCACTGGTGCCAGACAGCTGAGTGCCATAATCCGTCAGGATCGCAAGTTCTACGGATTCAACATTCAGATAGAAAATTTCATGGGAAACAGAGCCGTCTGGCGACGCAAGCGACAGGCTGGAGTCTCCGAAATCTGCCTGTACGGTATTTTCTCCGAGCGGCTTCCAGAACAGGAAAGCGACAAGGAGCACCGCAAGCATCGCGAGGGTAAGCCCCCAGGTTTGCCAGCGTCTGTTTTTTCCCTTATTTGGGTTCCAATAGGTTTGATCCATAATGCTCCCTCCGTTGGTATTTCTGATAGTGGGCGTAACGTTAGCTGCTTTTCTCTTAGCTGCTTTCCTTATGCGCCTGTGTAGAAAAATCGGACGTAGCTCGTTGCGCCAGGCGCAGGCAGCGTAAGCTGTTTTCCTTATGCGCCTGTGTGCATAATTATAGACGTTTTCGCGCGCGGACGCAACTGATAAGTTGTGCAGACTACTGCCAGATTTTGCAATGCGGTGTAACCGAAATCTAGCAGGGGAACAGGGAAAAGAATATGGCAAAATAGACAAAAATCGAATGAAAAATTTAGGCAAAATAGCAGAATGAAATAGCTTGACATTTTGAAGGATTTATGCGATTATGTTTCTACGATGTAATGTAATTACATTATAACAAAAAAACGGACCCGATGGCTTTTCCAATGCAGAATGTAAACAGGGAGCCGACACTCAAAAACCAGTCAAAATCATGAATAAGAAGGAGAAAAAAGATGAAAAAGATTTCAAGAAGAGAGTTTTTACGTGGTTCAGCAGCAGGCATGGCAGTTGCAGCATTATCCGGTCTTACAGGCGGAGTCCTGGTCAGCGCAGAAGAGAACAGCGACGGCACCGAATCCCTGATTTATCACTTTTCCGGTTCTTCGAGTACCCTGAGCAAATGGTCACACTCAGCGAACTACTTTGTGACCGCATTTGACTATATGGTATTTGATCCACTGATCAATATGGATGAGGAAGGCAATTATGTTCCGGGCCTCGCTTCTGAGTGGGAGCTTTTTGAGGATGGAAGCGGAATCACACTCACGATTCGTGACGGCGCATACTTCTCTAATGGCAAGCAGGTGACCGGCGAGGATGTGAAGTTCACGTTCGAGCAGATGAGAGATGATACCGAGCATTATCCGGATTCTGTTGTTCAGAACTGGTGTAATTATCTTGGTGAGATCGAGGCCGATGGTCAGGTAGTTACTCTTAATTTTGTCCAGGCATTCCCGGAATTCTGGAAGCTGATCTCCGCGCCGGATGTACAGGTGATTCCGTCCACCGCATATGATGAGCAGACCTGGGATGAATTCTGGGCAGCTCCGATCGGCAGCGGCGCGTATGTAGTCAGCAGCTGGGATGCGGCGAACTCCATTGTTAAGGTGACAAGGCGTACCGATGAGAATGGCTGGTGGGGTTATGAAGGATACGGACTTTCCTCCAATGTGAAGGATATCACACTCGCTTATTCTACAGAATCTTCTACGCGTCTTGCTTCTCTGCGCGCGGGTGAGATTGACCTGATGGATACCGTTCCGACCTCCGAAGTAGTAAATCTGGATAATGAAGGATTTATAACTACAGTTACAGCTCCGGGTAATGTGGTATTCCTGGAGTTCGCCTGCGGCGAGGAGGATGCGTTTGGCGATCAGAACCTGCGTGAAGCACTCTCTCTGTGCATCGACCGTGATCTGATTGTAGAAGCTCTTCTGGATGGCTATGGATACCCGGCGAAATGGTTTGCACTGGAAGGCGACCTTGGATATCTGTCAGAGGAAGATGGCGCAAATTATTATCAGTATGATATAGAGAGGGCAAAAGAACTGGTAGCGGCTTCCAGCTATGACGGAAGTGCGTTGAATTTCATTTACACATCTTCTACCGTAAATATCGGCGGCGAGCTTTGCCAGGCAATTCAGTCTATGGCAGCGGAAGTTGGAATTAATCTGGAGATTACCGTTCTGGAAACGGCTGTATATGATGAAGCAAGAAGCAATCATGAGTTTGATCTTTGTCTGGCGGCGATTGCGAAGTCTGGTAATATGTGGTACAAGCAGGCGCATGATGTGATCGGGACCGACCGTTTCGGATCCGGTTGCACGAATGAGGAACTGATTAATCTGGGTCTCTCTCTCGGCGAGACTTCTGACAATGATGAACTGAATGAGATCCTGCTTCAGATGTATGAGATTCAGTCGACTACTTTTGAGAATTACATCAATATTTATTTCCCGACCACTGTCTTTGCACAGAACAGTGCTGTGAGCGGAATCCAGTGGCATAATTTCCTGATTCCGGATCTGAGTGCGGTGACAAAGGCGTGATCCGAAGATTTGTGAATCCCTCCTGAAAGGAAGCGAATTGCTGGAGAGCTGTGCGTTAAGCACGGCTCTCCACTATAAAAAATGAGGTGTTGACATATGGCTAAAAAAATATTGAAACGACTCTTTCTCTCTCTGTTTGTTCTGCTGGGCGTCACCATTGTAGCTTTTGTGATGGTTCGACTCGGAGGCGGCAACCCCGCCAGCCTGATGGCCGGCGCCCTTGCGACAGAGGAAGAGATTGCTGACATGGAAGTGCGTATGGGGCTGGATAAGCCGCTGATCGTACAGTATTTTAAGTATCTCAGCGGCGTCCTGCACGGAGATCTGGGGTATTCCTGGAATTATCAGATGAACGTGACAGATCTGCTGGCGGTGCGGATTCCGCAGACATTGAAGCTGTGCTTCTTTGGATTCGGATGGGCCTGTATTTTTTCCATTATCCTCGGCATTATCGCTGGTATCCATCAGGGACAGCCTATTGACTTTGTCGCCCTTTTTATCGCAATTGCGGGACAGTCGATGTCGATTGTATGGATCAGCTTCATGCTGATACTGGTTTTCGGTGTGACGCTAAAAGTCTTGCCCACACAGGGTATCGGAGGCATCCGCTATATGCTGATGCCTGGTCTTTGTATCGGATTTGGCTATGCGGCTAACCAGACGAGACTTATGCGTTCCGGTATGGTGGATGTACTGCGTGAAGATTACGTGACGGCGACCCGCGCACGCGGCGTCAGCAAGAACAAGACGTACTTTAAATACGCGTTAAAGAACGCGATACTCCCGATCATTACTAACATCGGTTCTCAGTTTGGCCGTATCCTGGTAGGTTCTACCGTTGTAGAGAATATCTTCAACTGGCCGGGGATGGGGCAGCTGATTGTCCAGGCGATCAATATGCGCGACTATCAGCTGGTACAGTCGATTCTGCTCGTATCCGCATGCATGATTGTCTTCTGTAACCTGCTTGCCGATATCGCCTACACGATTATCGATCCGCGGATCACGTTCAACTGAGGGGAGGAAGTTTTCTATGAAAATGAGTACATTACTCCGCCGTATGCGGAAAAGCCCGATGTTTATGATCGGCGTGATTCTGTTGATTATCATGATCTTGTTGTGCGCTACTTCTCCGTTATGGATTCAGTGGGATGTGACGGCGACCGATCTGCGCTCCCGTCTGGGCGCTCCGGATTTCTTTGCGAACGGCCTGAGCGGCCATCCGTTTGGCGCGGATGCTCTTGGACGTGACGTTTTAAGCCGTCTGTTTGTCGGAGACTGGACATCTCTGAAAATCACCTTTGCCGTAACGATTATCAGTATGATTTTCGGCTCGGTGGTTGGTCTGATCTGCGGTTACTACGGTGGTATTCTGGATTCTATCCTGATGCGTATCTGTGATCTTCTGACGGCGATTCCGCAGCTGATGTTCGCAATTTGTATCGTGGCGATGATCGGCAGCAGCATGAGTACCCTGATCTTTACCTTAAGCGCAACCGGGTGGGTGGCAACCGCACGACTGATCCGCGCACAGGTATTAGGAATCAAAAATAAGGAATTCGTCTCTGCTTCCCGTGTGCTGGGCACGAAAACGTCCCGGATTCTCTGGAAAGAGCTTTTCCCGAATACCATTACGCAGCTGATGATTTCTGCCAGCGGTCATTTTGGAGGCACGATCCTTGTAGAGACAAACTTAAGCTATCTTGGCATGGGCGTACAGCCGCCGACACCGTCCTGGGGGAACCTGATTTCTGACGGCCGTGATTATCTGGCGAGCGCACCGTGGGTGGTTATCGCGCCAGGCGTAGCACTGGCGATAACGGTTCTGGCGTTCAACTTCCTGGGCGACGGTATCCGCGATGTCTTTGACCCGAAGAACGTGAATTGATGATGTTTTTAGGATTTCGAGAGCACGAAATGCGGAGAAATCCGCAGGCATTATCTATTGTAATGATGCCAGGGTCGAACGTATGGGAAATGAAAAACGCAAGGAGAGTGAGGGATGATTGTGGATAAGCAAGAGAATACCTTAGACATTACAAGAAATTCCGAGGAGCTTCTGAAGATAGAGAATCTAAGCGTAGAATATCGTGCCAGCGGCGCTGTGGCAAAAGCAGTGAATGGCATGAATCTGACCATTCATCAGGGAGAAGCGCTGGGAATTGTCGGAGAGAGCGGCGCGGGAAAGACGACGACGGCGCTGTCAATTATGAACCTGCTGCCGGATCGGGTGGGTTTTGTTACCTCGGGCGAGATCTATTTCCATGGAAAGCCGATGTCTTCCATGAAGGAGAAGGAGCTGAACGAGATTCGCGGAAAAAATATTTCCATGGTGTTTGCGAACCCTCTGACTGCTCTGAACCCGCTCTATACGGTCGGTCATCAGATCGCGATGAGCATTATTGAACATGAGAATATCAGCAAAAATGAAGCGGAAAAGCGGGCGGAGAAGCTGCTGGAGATGGTAGGCATTGCTCCATACCGTGCGAAAAACTTCCCGCATGAATTTTCCGGCGGTATGCGCCAGAGAGTGGGGATTGCGGCGGCGCTGGCCTGCAGTCCGGAGCTGCTTTTGGCAGATGAGCCGACGACGGCGCTGGATGTAACGATTCAGGCACAGATCCTGGAGCTGATGAAGAATCTGCAGAAGGAATATTCCACCGCACTGGTGATGATCACACATAACCTTGGTATTATCGCCGAGCTGTGCCAGACGGTAGCTGTCATGTACGGCGGCCGCGTAGTTGAGTACGGCAGTGTA
The DNA here is from genome assembly GCA_020860365.1 of Clostridiales bacterium. Lineage (GTDB taxonomy): Bacteria > Bacillota > Clostridia > Lachnospirales > Lachnospiraceae > Choladousia. The sequence continues at coordinate 10,226 of JAJBUL010000021.1, forward strand.
GAAGAAGTATTTACGAACCCGAAGCATTTTTATACATATGGTCTGCTTCACGCGATCCCGAATCTGTCCGGGCCGAGGAACCGGCTGGAATCCATTCCCGGTCTGGTCGCCAACGCGCAGAATCTGCCGGACGGGTGTAAATTCCATCCGCGGTGCGCCCATTGTACGGAGCGCTGTAAGAAGGAAGAGCCGTTGCTGATGAAGGTTTCGGAGAATCATTATGCCGCGTGCTGGGAAATGGAGGGCTGAGATTTATGCAGGACAATATGAAAAAGCAGGAGCCTCTGATTAAAATTGAGAATCTGGTCAAGTACTTTGACGTCGGCAATGGAAAAAAGCTTCATGCGGTGGACGGCATTAATCTGGACATCATGCCCAATGAAACAGTAGGTCTTGTAGGTGAGTCCGGCTGCGGCAAAAGTACGGTGGGCAACGTCGTCATCCGTCTGCTGGAGGCGACAGGCGGACATGTTTATTTCGATGGAACAGATGTCGTAAACGCTAACAAAAAGCAGATGAAGGAAATCCGCAAGAAAATGCAGATTGTCTTCCAGGATCCGTACGCTTCTCTGAACCCCAGAGAATCCGTAGAGACCATTCTGAAGGATCCCTATCAGATTCATAAAATTGCCAAAGGACAGGAGCTGAAGGACCGTGTGGCGGAGATGGCAGCGACCGTCGGCCTGGAGCCGTACGTGCTGGAAAAGTTCCCCCACGAGCTGGATGGCGGAAAACGTCAGCTGACCGGTATCGCCCGCGCGCTGGCGCTCGATCCGAAGTTTATTATCTGTGATGAGCCGGTATCTGCGCTGGACGTATCGGTACAGGCTACAATTATCAACCTGCTGATTGATATGCAGCAAAAGAGAGGGCTTTCTTATCTGTTTATTTCCCATGACCTTTCGGTAGTGCGGCATATTTCCAACCGAGTGGCTGTCATGTATCTGGGACAGATCGTGGAGCTGGCGGAGACGGATGAGATTTTCTCTAACACGCTCCATCCGTATTCCATCGCGCTGCTGTCGGCGGTACCGCGCGTGGACTTTTCGAACAAAAATAAGCGAATCGTGCTGGAGGGCGATGTGCCAAGCCCGGTAGACCCGGCACCAGGCTGCCGTTTCGCGCCGCGGTGCTTTATGACAAAGGATATCTGCCACGCGGAGAATCCGGAATTGAGAGAGGTATGTCCGGGACACTGTGTCAGATGCCATTGCTGGGAAGAGTCACAGCAGAAGGCAGCGGATTATCAGGGGAAATAAGGACAGTGTATGAAGTGATACATATTTGTCCGGATGGAAAGAGCAGGAAGGCAATGTCATTAGAGAAGAGGGCAATTTTATCGCTACCGGAACAGGAACTGAAAGCGGCTTCTGCAATCAGTCAGATTGACAGTGAGAAAGAACTGCCCCCAACGCTGATTATGCATGGTGACAAGGATGACTCGGTTCCTTTTATGCAGAGTGTGAGATTATATGAGGCCTTGAAAAAAGCAGGAAAGGATGTTACCTTCTATAAAGTAAAAAACGCCGGTCATGGCGGGCCGGAATTCTGGACGGAAGAGATACTGAATATTTATGATGCGTTTTTCCGCAGATGTTTTCAGATGGAATGAAGAGACGCAGGGGAATTTTTTCAAAAGAAAGGTGAGTGCAGAAGTGTTATTTCCGTTTATTACGCAAAGGATCGCGGATTATCTGAATATGGATGGCAACCTGGAGCAGCGGAAAGGCGCTTTCTGCATTTTGAACCTGACTGCTTCAGGCGGTCTTATGGGAATTTTCCTGATTATTGTCCTCTGGATGGTTGGAATGCTGAGCCCGTTTGCCCTGTGGGTGGAGATGATGTTTGTTATTGTCGGTTGCACTGCACAGTCTCTGTTTTCCTTTCGGAAAGTAGAACCGAAAAAGCTGAAAGGGGATAAGCCAGGCAGAAGTTTTGTGTTTGCGTGCTTCCTGCCGATGTTTGTGTATTTGCTGCTGACATTGCTGCTGATGTTTTTTTACTGAACGTTAATGATACACCTCTGGCTAATGCAAGGGGTGTTTTTATGCACTGGGCTGTATAGAAAAGAAGGAGGTTTGGGATTTATGATGGGAGAAAGGGCTCCTCTTTCTACGGAAGAAGAATCGGAAAAATCAGTGAATCCGAAAAAGAGTGGTGATTATGTGCCGGACAATAAAGATAAGGGGAATTCGGACAAGATTACACGTGCCTATTTTGATTCGATGCTGCTGGTTTATAAGCATATCGGAGCGGAGCCTCCTGTGAGCACAACTACTATATTGGGTCAGCCCTGCGCGACCCCGATTATGGCTTCCACCCTGTCCCGCCTGGGTCAGATGCGTGAGGATGGATTTGCCGAATTTGCAAGGGGAATCCGGCGGGCCGGGACGCTGATGTGGACGGCCTGGATGGATGCGGAGACATTTCGTGCGGTGTGTGATACGGGCGCCAGGGTAGTGCGCGGCATCAAACCATTTCAGGATAATGAGCTGGTATACAAAGCGATGGAGGAAGCCGCCGCCTGCGGCGCGGTGGCCTGCTGTATGGATATTGACCATTGCTTCGATGACACGGGAAAAGACTGCGATTTCGGTTATGCGCACCTGGGTCATAAGACGGTGGATGATTTGAAGGGGTTTGCAGCGGCAGCCAGCGCCAAAGGGATGCCGTTTATCATAAAAGGAATTCTGGATCCGGAGGATGCGAAGCTGGCAAAAGAAATTGGCGCGGGTGGCATTGTGGTTTCTCATCACAAGGGTATCTGGAGCTATGCGGCTCCGCCTGCCATGATGCTGCCGGAAATCCGTGCTGTGGTGGGGGAAGAGTATCCGGTCTTTGCGGACTGCGGTTTACACAGCGGAGTGGATGTGTTTAAAACCCTGGCTGTGGGGGCGAACGCGGTCGGCCTGGCAAGAGAACTGATGAGCGCGTTTCACAAAAAAGGCGCGGACGGCGTCTATGACAGGATACAGTTTTTGAATGATGAGCTTTTGGGTACGATGGCGAAAACGCATTGTGCCGGGATTGAAGAAATTACGCCATCCGCAATTCGCATGAGGAATGGATGGTAAAGTGAGAGAAAACGACGTAAGACATTTGAGCAGAGCGCCATCCAAAGCGGCTATGCTGTTTACTGACGTTTTAGTGGTATACAGGGTGGCGCATTCGACTACAGAACAGGAGAATTCAGGATGAATAAATATTATTCTTACCCCAATATAGACTTATGGAAAACCGAAAACTGGACAGATAAGGTTGCCCCGCTGTCTCATCTGATTGAGTATATGCAGGAAATTTCCACGATAGAGCCAAGTGATTACGTTCCTTCCTATGAATTTACAGAAGGCAGGCTTCACGAGCATCCCCTGTTCCGGGAGAAGACACACGGGATTGATGATCCGGCGGTTGTGAAAGAGATCAATGACATGGGGCTCGTCTACAACTGCACCGGTCAGGGCTGGAAGCTGGTGGACGATCCTCACCGTGGAAAAGTGAAATTTGAGCGATGCTGGTTCCTTACTGCTCCACAGGAGGCAGTTGAGAACTGGACAAAGCTTCCGACCTATATCGCGTTTGACTGTGAGGATGAGTTTGATCCCCGCTGGACGATGCGGGCAGTGAAGCGCTTCTGGGATCTGATTGAGCTGCAGGCAAAGAAGCGGGACTTTATTATCGCAGTGCTGGTAAGCGAGACGCCGGTTTATGACAAGATCTATTTTAATATCATGCAGGAATTTTCAGTTCTCTATCCATGTGATATTGAGCATTTTTATCTGGATGTGAGTAAGGCTCTGGAAAAAGGACCGCTGAAAAATGTACCTGGGTTTGTATGGGAAGACTCGAACGGGACGGCAGGAGACCCGGATCAGGCGATCGAGTATTTTTCTGACTTTCAGCTTCCTGTTCTTAACATTACCGGCCGCTGGGGGAATGGAGACAGTCTGGAACGGGGACTGGTCGTCACATTCCAGATGAATGAAGGCCGCTTTGACCGGGAATGGCTGATTCACAGTGAGGTCGGCAAGCGCATGGCGCAGGATATGCTCTACGAATACAAATACAATACGGTTCTGGATCCGGCGCTGCGAAAAGAGATGGAGGAAAAGGGATTTATTTTCGAAATCAAATACAACCGGTTCGGGGATCGTTATCTGATGCTGCTTCCGCGTCAGGCGGTGGAAGAGAAGAAGCAGCTGCCGCTTGTCCTGATTTTGCAGGAGGTCTATGGCGGCAATGAGCATCTGGCCATATCTGCTTTCAGCTACTGTGGAGAATGGCTGGAGATTGCGGCGCAGGGCGAGTGCGCACTGATGATCTATGTGCTGGAGGATATCGAATCAAATGATCGTGCGGTTGAGATGGTGCGCCAGGAGGCGGGGAACTATCCGATCGATCTTTCCAGAGTGTATGTCACAGGCCACAGCCATGACGGCTATTTTACCTATGCGTTCGTGAACCGGAATCCGGATTTTGTGACTGCGATCGCTGTTCTGGGCATGGGTGTCTGCCCCGCCGGTATGAACGCTGCCCCGGATTACAGTGCGGTTCACAATATCGCGAACTATGATATCCCGCTTGTCAATATTATGGGATTATGCGAATCGAATTTCCCTGTGGACGAGGAGGATAAAAAGACGCGCTGGGTCGATACCTGGAAACAGGTCTTCCGGAATTTCCATATCCCGAATAAGACGACCGAGGATATTCTGGCGGCGTTTGAGAGCGAAGACTATACCCAGCGGACGACCTGTCTGGCCGGTGACCGTTTCCAGACCTTGTGGGCGGACGGAGTTGAACATTATATCGTAGATTTTATGAACGAGGAAGGCAAAAACCATCTCCGTGTCATTCGCCAGCAGAATATGCCACATACGATTACACCTTTTATGTGTAATCTGTCCTGGGATTTCCTGCGTCGGTTCCGGAGAGACCCGGAGACGAAAAAAATCGTTGAGCTTTATTGAGTGCTGTGCAAATCTAATCTGGATGGAATCGATACTAATTTTCGCAGCTATTTGGAACAGTGCTTCGCGCTAAAAATTGTTCTTAAGGAGAGGAAAAGAGATGCCTGATTTTAAAGAGTATATTCAAAATGCCGCCCAAAACGCGACGACGGATGCCTGGTTTCCGTTGGATGAGGAGAGGCTGGGCGGAAAGAAGGAGGAGAAAAGAAAGGAAAAAACCGGTGCGTTTGTGATGGACAACGGCGATGTGGTGTTTCGGATTTACGCACCCGATGCACAGACGGTTTCTGTGTCGGTGGATGGCCTGACCACCCACCGGGGCGGCAAAGTAAGTATTCTGGAACTGGAGCGTACCGGGGAAGATTTTCCGGAGGTGCGGCTGCCGCTGGAGAAACGCGCAGACGGTATGTTCGAGACAATCCTGAAATACGAGGAACTGGAAGGATACTATGGTCCGCTTTGCTATTCCTATATTGTGGATGGCGCCTATGTCCTCCACCGATACGGACGATGCGCGTTCCGCAGCGGCCGCATGACGAATTATGTGGAGATTCCAGATCCCGAGCTGCAGGAGTACTTTCTGGTACAGAAGGTATCGCACGGTTCCATTACCTATGAACTGTTCTGGTCGGATGTGCGCGGTTGTGAATCCCCCTGCCTGGTCTACACACCTGCAGATTATGGAAAATCCGCAAAAGATTATCCGGTACTGTATCTGCAGCATGGCGGCGGAGAAAATGAGACCGGCTGGCTCACGCTGGGAAGCGTGGCGCCGATCATGGATAATCTGATTGCTGCGGGAAAAATGGAGCCGTGCATCGTGGTCATGAACAATACGCAGTCGAGTGTGCGCTATGATGAGCAGACAGCGAGAGAAAAGGGAATGGATGCGGGGACTGCGTTTTTTGGCGCGGTAGACCAGCTGGTCGCCGTGGAGAGCCGGGAATTTATTGAGAGCCGCTATCGGGTAAAAACGGATAAATACAGCAGAGCCATTGCGGGTCTTTCCCAGGGAGGCATGCAGACGAGCTATGTTGGATTTTCTCATCCCGAACTGTACGGATACATCGGCATGTTCAGCTCGTCGATCCGCTGCCGTCATTATTGGGAGGATTACCGCGACAATGCTCACCTGAAAACGCTGAACGAGCATCCGGAGCAGCTGGCAGAGGATTACCGGGTCATTTACCGCGGAGTCGGAGATCAGGAGCATGAGTCCAGACCCTGGCACAAAGAGGATGATGCGTATCTGGCTCGCCAGGGGGTGGATCAGATGGCCTGCTATCATCACACCATTCATCCGGTTATGTGCCACGAATGGGGATGCTTCCGCCGCAGCCTGCTGGAATTAGCGCAGCTGATCTTTCGCTGACGGAGACAGGCGCGCCTGTTGGTTCCTGTTCATACCCGTTTTTTGGGGCTGAACATTGGTCTGAAGGTCATGAATTGGAACATGCTGAAGCTGTTTGCTGAAGCTATTTCTAAAGTTAGAAGTTGACATGAAAGACAA
>JAJBUL010000023.1 GCA_020860365.1 Clostridiales bacterium
TCACGAAAGTTCAAAATCTCAGTCCGTCTTCTCCACCCCGTGAATAGTAACGCGGGCTATGTAAACAGATATGCCCTCAAATATGATTCGATTACAGGATGCGGTTCGGATAAAAGATATGCATACGTAAAACGGTCTTCGCAATGTATACGAAGACCGCTTCCCATTTACTCCAACTCGGATGCCTCGCATATCTCTTTTCCCGTCTTCGTCAGCCGGATATATTTCAGACGTTTATCCTCCTTCGGGACAAAACCCTCCACGAGCCCTTTCCGCTCCAGACGGACAATCACGCCAGCGGCGGTAGACTGCGCGACTTCAAAATGCTTCTCCAGCGTCTTCAGCGGAACCGAATCCATATCAGCATTGTAAATCGCCATCAGCATCTGCATCTGCATCTGCGCAAACGTAACACCATGGCCGCGCAATTTTTCATTTGCGCCTTTCTCCATTTTCTCGTTGATCCGCTTCATCAGTCCTGCACAACGTACATCATCATTCATGACAGCCACCTCGTTTTCTTGCGTTTGAAAGCATGATATCATTCTAATCGCACATTGTCACCTGTTATTTTTGGGTTTTTCACTTTCAGGATTCATTCCTGATATCATTTAAAAGAAATGTTCTGCAAAATATCGGTAATGGCTGTCTGGACTTTCCAACATAGATGCCTGCTGCATTAGGCAAGCATCTGGTAAGCGTGAAGGGTATCTTTGATATTTTCCGGCTGTAAAATATCAAGCTCCAACAGTTCTTCCGTGAGAGTAGTCGCCAGCTGAAGATCTTCCTCTGCGGTCAGCTGGGGCAGAGGCCAGCGCGGTAGGCTACAGTATCACAGTGACTGCGGAAGCAGAATGACCTGGGTCCTTATTACTATCTGAAATATCTGCTGGAAGAACTGTCGCTGCGTAAAGATGTCGATGGGAACATCGCCCCATCCGATGTAGACGACCTGCTCCCCTGGCCAGACAGCCTTCCAGCCGAGTGCCATGAAATACACCGCTGAAAAGCAGTTTGCTTTTAGGCCAGGGCGGATGATTTGACACTTGCGTTTAAAATGCACTTCCGAAGTATTTTAACGACACTGTAATAGCAACTGATAAATATCATCTCTTGTTAGTGGATACTGATTTTGATCACATATTCCACATTTTATGGAGACCTCTTTTGCGACCTCATCAAGAAGCATGTATCCAGTTTCTCGGAAAGTCGTAGGCAAATTTGCTTCCATTACAAGTTTTTCTAATGCTTTTAAGCCCAAATCAGCGATTTCTACATCTGTACCACCTTCACGAATATCAAATACATTTTGAGAAAATAGTGCAAATCTCCGAGGAGCTTTTTCATATACATATCGATAATATCGAGGCAAAATAACTGCAAGTTGTTTTCCATGGACACCATGAGAATACGCCCCTAACATATTCTCAATCTGATGAGCCTGAAAGTCTCCCGGCTTACCTACATTAAACAGAAATGTCTGTACCAGAGAAGAATCCCACATTAGATTAGAGCGAACCTCTAAAGTGTCATTTCCTTTGCACAATTCTCTCATATTGAAAATAATATCCTTCATGAGACCTTCATTCATACGATCGGACACATTGTCACCTTGTCCAAAATACGTTTCCATACAATGAGTCAAGGAATCAAATACACCAGGCATAAATGCTGATAGTGACACGTTCATTACGTAAGTAGGATCTAGTATAGCGAACTTTGAATAAGTTCCGATGAATGTTCTTTTTTCCTGTAGTTCTGTATTTGTACAAGCACCTAAACAGTCCATCTCCGCACCAGCGCCAGACAAAGTAAGAATTACTGCAAAATTCCCCATCTTTTCAGCAATTTTATGTTCAACCATTTGGGATGTCCATAAATCTTCTTCGATTTCAGTACCGGCAGTAATAATTTTAGCACAATCTACTACAGAACCTCCGCCAACTGCTAATATCAAATCAATCTTTTTTTCTTTATACAACCGGATTCCTTCCTGTACTTTCTCATAGGTAGGATTTGCAGGAATATCAGAGAGTTCATACACTGTCTTTCCACAGGCTGTCAGAATACGCATGACCTGATCATAAATACCATTCTTTTTAATGGAGCCTTTTCCATAGGCGAGCATTATATTCTCACCATATTTTCCTAGTTCCATTGCCAGATACTGATCTACGCTGTTCTCTCCGAAATATACCATTACCGGCATGTTGTACATAAATGCTTTCATCTTCTAATTCCTCCTTCAAAAAAATATAGTGGAAATCTCTTCGGGTCATATTATAATTCTCTTGTGTTTTTATATCAAATACTTAGTTTATTGATTTTTCAAACTCGCGCAGCCTGATCAGAAGCTCCTCTTAATCCAGTGAAAATGTCACTTCCACATCGCCGCTTCCCAGAGCATCTTCCCAGCCGGTCAGATCATCGATATGCCCCAGACGGGTATATGCCCAGGAATTAGAGCCATAAAAAATGACGATCTGATTACTGCTATATAGAACAATGTCACCGGCCTGCGTTGTCGTCTGGCTGTCGTTCGCCGGCAGGCTTGTTCCCAATGCCCCCACTTTCTCAAATCCGGCATAATCACTCATCCGAATCGTAATTGAACCGCTCTCCATCATCTCGATAAGTGCATTTACAGCCTCATTGCTTTCCAATGTCGCAGTAAACGTGCTGTTTACAACCTGAACATTAGATTCCTCCTCGTAGATGTGTAGATATTGCCAGTTACATCTATATCTATTATAGGAAGATTATAAAAACTTACCAGACACGTCTTATTTGACGCTTACTATGTAAATTCTGCTATGTTTGGACTTTTGCAGCTCTGGAATGAAAAAGGGAAAGACCTGAGTATGGAAGAAATCAGCGCGTTGATGCAAAACCTGGTAATACGTGGCTTAATGGCATATATTACCCCTGACTCATTAGAACCAAAAAGTCTCTCTACATCTATAAATGAATAGCATTACTGTCATCGTTTACGCCTGGTCTCCGCTATATGTTCAATCATAGTCTGGAGCATTTCCTCGATCTCTGTTTTGCTGATTCACAAAGAAGCTTTAAGGCTGAAGTTCCATATCCTTTTCCTCTATACTGGTAATGGGCAAAAGTATGCCAGCTTGTCCCAAAGCTCATGGAAAGAACCGGGGTAACGGAGGAATATGCGGAACTGTTTTTCCGCTTTATGCTGCACGGCTCCTTCTATGTGAACAAGACATTGAAGTGGGAGAAAAATGACACCTGGTATGATTTTCAGAAACTGCTGAGTGCATTTCTGGATGCCTGGATCAATGAGATTTCTAAAAAACAGGAGGGATAAATAAATCTTTCTTTTTCATACTCGCCGAGGTCACAGGACATGACCTCGGCCCTCCTTTTTTACGCGATTACAGATGCCAGATATCCCGGTTATACTCCGCGACAGTGCGGTCAGAGGAGAAGAATCCGGCTTTCGCAATGTTGATCAATGCACGGCGGGACCATTCCCTCGGATTCAGGGCATAATCCTGCATCGCTTGGGTTTTGCGGGCAAGATACGCATTGAAGTCCGGCAGTGTCTGGAACCAGTCCTTATGAATCAGCTCGTTCTGCAGTCTGGAAAGGTTTTCCTCATGACCGGCAGACAGCATGGTCTCTGAAGTCAGGAAATCAATTGCACGGCGGATGTTCGGGTCTCCCTCGTACCAATCTTCCGCATGATAGCTCCCATCCGCATAGGAACGGATAACCTGGTCGCTGGTCCGTCCGAAAATATATATGTTGTCATTTCCGACGCGCTCCGCGATCTCGACATTTGCACCGTCCATGGTTCCGAGTGTGACGGCCCCATTCAGCATAAACTTCATATTGCCCGTACCGGAAGCTTCCTTAGAGGCCAGGCTGATCTGCTCCGAAAGGTCGCAGGCCGGAATCATCTTTTCCGCAGCGGTCACATTATAATTCTCCACAAAAACCACCTGCATCCATTTTGAAACCTCCTCATCCGCCGCAATCACGTCCGATAAAGTGAGCAGTGCGTGAATGATATCCTGTGCGATCACATAGGCCGGCGCTGCTTTTGCACCAAAAATGCTGACGATCGGTGTCACCGGCAGATGGCCGGCTTTGATCTCAAAATACTGATGAATCAGGAAGAGCAGATTCAGTTGCTGACGTTTGTACTCATGCAGGCGCTTGGACTGGATCAGTAACATAGCATCCGGATTCGCTTTCACCCCCTGCGTATGGTACAGCCAGTCAGAAAGAGCCTTTTTGTTGTCCTTTTTGATGAGAAGCAGCCGGTTGAGTACCCTGTCATCCTCACAAAAACGCGTCAGTTTTTCCAGCTCGTCCGCATCCTTTTTAAATCCCGGACCAATCAGGAGCTCAATTTCCGCCGTAAGCTGCGGATTGCATTTGAGCAGCCAGCGCCGGAATGTGATCCCGTTCGTCTTGTTGTTGAATTTTTCCGGATAGAGCGTGTAAAAATTTTTCAGCTCCGTGTCCTTCAGAATCTGTGTGTGCAGCGCTGCCACGCCGTTCGTAGAATGGCTGAAATGAATATCCATATGCGCCATATGCACACGGTCTTCCGGATCAATGATATATGTACCCGCATCGTCCGTCCGTTCACGGGCAACCATGTCCAGCTTTTCGATGATCGGCATCAGCTGCGGCACCACCTCATCCAGATAATGGCGCGGCCATTTTTCCAGAGCCTCCGCCAGAATCGTATGATTCGTGTACGCGCAGGTATCCGTCACGATCTGTACTGCTTCGTCAAACGCAATGCCCTTCTCTCCAAGCAGACGGATCAGCTCCGGGATCACCATGCTCGGATGTGTATCGTTGATCTGGATCGCCGCATATTGTGCCAGATCATGATAGCTGCTGCCCCGCGCGGCACATTCTTCCAGGATCAGCTGTGCCCCTGCGGACACCATCAGATACTGCTGATAAATGCGAAGCTTCCTGCCCGCCTCATCCGAATCGTCCGGATACAGGAACAGCGTCAGATTCTGATCAATTTTTGTTTTATCAAACTCGATTCCACGTTCAATAATCGATTCATCGACTGTATCCAGGTCAAACAGATTCAACATGTTCGTCCGGCCTTCATAACCAGTCACGGCCAGCTTATAAAGCCTTGCCTCATAGCTCTTACCGGCAAGGCTTACCGGATAAACCTGATCCGTGCGCCTGGTCCACTCGGTCCGCCAGTAATCCGGTGCCGCGTCCTGCCGTCCATCCGTAAGCTTCTGCCGGAACAGTCCGCAGTGGTAACGCAGACCAATCCCGTCACCCGGCAGGTTCAACGTGGCCAGACTGTCCAGAAAGCAGGCGGCCAGCCGTCCCAGCCCGCCATTGCCAAGGCTGGGTTCCGTTTCCATCTCCTCAATATCTGATAAATTCTTTCCTGCCCTCGCCAATGTGACTTTCACCTCATCATAAAGGCCAAGATTGATCAGATTGTTTGACAAAAGCTTGCCGATCAGGAACTCCGCTGAAATATAATACAGCTTTTTCCCCTGCACCAGCACTTCCCGCTCTTGGCTCTTCTCCTCTGTCAGCTCCATGAGAGCGGCGTATACTTCCTCATTTGTTGCCGCTGCCAGATCCTTCCCACAGAGCTTTGTCAGTGTTTCATAGATTTCTCCTGCCATCATGCGCTCCTTTCTGCAATCATTGTAACTGTTCCAAATAGTTAACAGCCATTCTTGCGATATCCTTTTTTCCTGTACTGAGTTTCCCTGTACTGATTTTTCTGATACTGATTCTTCTGACACTGATTATTATCTATGTCTTAGTGTATTTTTATCATATATTGCCATTCTATTCTTGCATTATGAGCGCATTTTATGATACTATCCTATCATCCATCGTACAAGAAAAAAGCCTTGCCATATTTTCGCGGATTTAAAAATTGGAAAAGTATTTGAGGAGAACTCTCATGAAAACAGAACAGGATCAGAAATATCAGGAGAAAAAAGGCATGGCAGTGCATTCTTTCCGTTCAATATATACCCATGCACCATTCCCGGAGATTTCCCCTCCGTCGCGCTGCACTGGCAGAAAAGTATGGAGATCATCTATATCAAAAAAGGGCGGGGGATTGTTCAGCTTGATACGCAGCCAATGGAAGCCTGCGCGGATGATATTTTTATTGTTCCGCCCGGTACCCTCCATGCACTGAAGGAAGATTCCGGAGAATCCATGGAATACGAAAATATCATTTTTGATCTGGAGTTTTTAGGAAGCACCGCGGCAGATGTCTGTGCTGCCGAATACCTTGTACCGTTAAGTGCCGGGCAGTTGTTTCCCGGGATGCGACTGCGCCGCAGAAACGGGGATTCGTCCGGGCTCTTTGCCACATTTTCCGGCACGGCAGAGGATACCACAGGCGCCGGTTATTCTTCAGGATTTCCTTCTTACTCTGTGCTTTCTTCCTGTTTATCGCGCACAGAAATCCTGTGTAAAAAATGTTCCCGAGGCTATGAGCTTGGGGTCAAGGCTGCCATTTTAGAATTTTTGTCCCTGCTGATCCCTCTGTGTCCCGCAACAGTACGGAAAGAATCCGTCTACACAGAGCGGCTGAAAACAGTGATCAGCCGGGTAGAACAGGATTATTCCCATCCACTCACCGTTCATGAAATGGCAGATTTTTGCGGATGCAGCAGCAGCCATTTCATGCGCTGGTTCCGTCAGATGACCGGATCCAGCTTCGGACAATACGTCAATGAGCGCAGGCTTGCCTACGCGGCGGAGCTGCTCAGAAAGAGCGATGATAAAATCATCCTAATCGCAGAAAAAGCCGGGTTTGAAAATCTTTCCAATTTTAACCGGCAATTTAAAAGCCGCTATGGAATCACACCGAGCGAGTATCGAAAGAAACCCCGCCTGTTTTAGAGCCTTTGTCATGCCGGAGCAGAGGTTCCTTATCATTGGCATGAGCATGGCTTTGAAACCTTTGAGATCGCCCGCGGAAGTGTCGACTGCGTAGTAAATGGCGTTCATTTTATCGCAAAAGCCGGTGATCTGATCCATCTTCCGCCTTATACCGCGCATGGTTTCGTTTTTCTTGAGGAAAACACTATATGGCGTGAATTGTTCCAGGAAATGGACATGTCCGGCGGAATTTTTGAAAAAAATATGGTTAACACATATTACGAGCCATTCAAAAATGGTGATTCATTCATGGCAATGTACCGTGCCGGCAAAACCATAAAACGTGAAAACCCAGTTGTCCGGGAACAGGAGCCTACCGATCACAGCCAGGTTTTCCAATGCCGTACTCCTGATTTCGCATGGGTGAAATATGAAGGAGAGGGCTACAACATCCAGCTGAAAATAGGCAAATGGGAAACTGCCGGATGCAAGGAGATCTGGCACGCAGACCTCAAGCAGGGGCTGAAAGTAGATTACGCTTATCCGCATACCGGCTACGATCTGTTTTACGTCCAGAAGGGCAAGCTGGAAGTCACCATTCATAATACGCATTCCCATGCGGAAGCACAGACCTTCCTGGCAGAGGATGATACGATCATCGATATCCCGCCCTATCATACTTACTCCATCCGGGTGCTTGAAGATACCGCCATGTACAATTACGGTGGAGAATATGATCTGGCAGCCTGCCTGGAAGATCTTCAGGCTGTAAAGAAAGAAAATCCTGAGACAATCAGCAGCGAAGCCGATTACCTCGCTTTTTTTCGAAAATATGGTGTATATGCAACTCATCTGGAATATAAAAAAGATTGAAAGCTGATTAGCATGATCCCTTATAGAAAAACCTGTGGCAGAAACTTCAAATTATTGAGAAATCAGCCACAGGGATTTTCTTACTCAAATTTGCCATAATCTCCATCCAGCATTGGAAGGCTGTTAGTATAAACTTATTTTAAAATCGCATACAACTCATCCGAAACTGCCTCCTGCCACTCATTCGAAACCTTTTCTCCCGGTACTTCTACGGCCAGATGAGAGAACCAGCTATTCGGTGCGGCTCCATGCCAGTGCTTCACACCGACAGGAATGTTGATGCAGTCGCCCGGTTTCATTTCCACAGCTTCCTTGCCCCACTCCTAAATGCCGCGTGGGTGATGATCGCAGCGTTCTCCTTTCTTGTCACACCGGCTTTTTTCGCGTTCTCCAGATGATATTTCAGGGAAGAATCTGTTATACCGGAAGACATCAGTGCAACGACTGTAATGATGCAGCGGTCTTGTGGTCAATGTCCCGGTTGTTCCAATTCTCACCGAAAAGCACATCATCATTGAAGTGCGCAAAACCTGGCGCAAATTCTCCAAGGGTATTCCGTCCTGCTGTTCTGAATAGTTACAAATTTTTTATTTTGACTTATTGCTGATCTGGAAGCGACAGAGTCACGGTAACATCTCCGTCGCCCAGAAGTTCCTTTAATTCATCGGCCGTCATATTTTGTATTCTGCCAAGCCTTGTAAAATCCCACGAATTGGGGGCATAGTATATGACGAACGAGTTTCCCTGATACAAAATCAGATCGCACGCTGATGTTGTGATCTGTTCATCATTTCTCGGCAGATCGGTTCCGATGGAGCCGACCTTTTCCATGTTAGCATAATCACTCATCTCAATCGTGAGCGGGCCTTCTGCCAGAAGTTCCATCAGAGCTGCCACAGATGAATTGTCTTCCATCAAAGCTGTCAGGCTCGTGCCGTTCACGGTAAGAAGCATGGTATCGCCCTCCTGTATATCTTCTCCTGTGTCGTAGGGTTCTGTTTCTTCTGTGTCCTCACTGCCGATAACCTCTGTTTCTGTATTTTTTACAGCAGAGCCTTCCTCCTCATTTGACGCTTCCATGCTTTCTGTGAAAACTGAGGATTCAGTCGTCCCCACAGTTTCCTGGTCTGATCCGCACCCCGCGAGCATGAGCACAGTTATGGTCACAAAAAACAGGCTCAGGATTTTTCTCATGCTTGCCTCCCATTTTGAATCGAGCTTTGCTCGATGGCTCGGTATCGTTCTCGATTTTCTGAGAAAATCGGAACATCGCCTACATCCTCGATTCTCTGTGAGAATCAGGGACATGTTTCTGTTGCATTTTCAGTTCATAAATCATGTAGTCTACCTGATCAACCACCTGCTGTTTACAATGAAGTTCATCCATCAGGTTCGCTCTGATTTTCCTTAAAAACATCAGCTTTTCTTCGGTTGTCTTCTGTCCTGACTCAGTTATTTCTGTAAAAGTCATGGGCATTCCTCCTTCAGGTCATATTATAATTCTACTGTGTTTTTATATAAATACTTAGTTTCTATCAGGAAGTTATGCTTTCAAAGCATAGGTTCCCATGAGAGCTTCCGGAACGCCTTATTTGCAAGAATGGCAATGACCGGAAGCGCCAGAATTTCGGAAATAATGAACGCAGACCAGATCAGATGAAGGTTTCCTGTCTGTCGGAAGGCAGAAACAAAGATAAACGGAAACAGCACCTGACGAACAGATGTCAGATACAAACTGTATGTCCCCATCCCAAGAGCCTGAAAAACGGCTGCAAACACCAGACCAAATGTCGAAATCAGATAGGAGACAGCAAGGATTCGGAGCGCTGGTATGCCGATTGCCAGCATTTCTTCCGAAGCATCAAACAACTGTAATATCTGTGTCGAACAAGTCTCCAGGAAGACCATAATCACAAGATAAATACCTATGGAATAAACGAGCGCCCATCGGATGGCATCGTAAATACGGTTCCGTTTCTTTGCTCCAAAATTGTAAGCGACAATCGGGATCAGGCCGTTATCAATACCGTGGACACCTACCGTAACCAGGTTCTGTATCCGCAGGCATACGCCATAAACTGCCACCGCTGTTGTGCCAAATGTGATCAGTACAGAGTTCATAAAGATTCCAATCAGAGAAGTGATGCCCTGCACCAGAGTTGTAGGAATACCCACATTCAGGATTTCCCTGATACATTCGCCATCCGGCCGAAGGGTAAAACTGATGGGGATCTCAGGATTGAATCGTCGGTTAATCAGATATCCTGCAAGGCAGCCCACGATCTGCCCGATGGCAGTTGCACAAGCCGCCCCGGCCGTCCCCATGGCGGGAAATCCAAAATAGCCAAAAATCAGGATTGGGTCAAGAATCAGATTTGTAACGGATGCGGCTGAAAGTGTAAACAAAAACAGATGAGAACGACCGCTTGCCATCACAAAACGGTCAAATACCCATTGCCCCATCTGCCCGAAAGAAAAAATCATACAGATGCTCAGATAAGTATAACCGTATTCCGCGATTTGCGCATCCCCGCCAGACTGCCAGACAAAATATAGCCGTATAAACAGCAGACAACAAACCAGAATCAACAGCCAGGCACAACCAGCCAGGAAAAGAGACGCAGAAGCCGCCTGCTTTACTTTTTTCTGATCATTTTCCCCAAGGGCTTTTGAGATGACTGCGTTTAATCCTACCGCAATTCCGCAGCCCAGAGCTGCCATCATCGTCTGCACCGGTGAGGAAAGCGATACAGCCGTCAATGCATCCTCGGATAGTCTGGCCACAAATATACTGTCTACAAAATTATACAGTGAATTTATCAACAGCGAGAGCATGAGGGGAACGCCTGTCTGAATCACCAGCCGCGGTACGGGCATCGTTCCCATCCTGTTTTCTTCTTTATTATGAACTGAGTTTTCCATTTCTTCCTCCTTCATGGGAAATTCTTTATCCCCGACTCTTCCCTATTATATGGAAGAAACGTTCTCTAATCAAATACTTATGTTCAATCTATCATTTATGCTCTGAAAGCATAACCTGTCGATCCGCATCACCCATCAACAGAAGCTGACAAAAAAGACCTCATCTCCTTCACAAACCTTTCCACTGCCGGGGTGAGCGGCTGGCTTCGTTTCCATGCAAATACACTGTCAGAGTGAATTTCCGGAGAAAGCGGGCGACTGACGATTTTCTTTCCATCCCAGAAAGGAATTGCTCCTTCTATGATGATAGAGTACCCCAGACCTGCCTGCACCATCAGGGCACCATTTGTCGCCAGATTGCTTGTGAACAGTACCCGTGCTTCCGAAAATGTATCTCCAAATCAGTTGGATACTTCATTACGCACATTAGCACGGGATGGCAGAATCAGAGGCTTCCCTTTCAAGTCTTCTGGAGAAACCGCCTCTTTTGCGGCAAGCGGATCATCCGTCCTCATCACAAGCACCCAGCGTTCCTGATACTAAAGCCGCAGAA
This sequence comes from Clostridiales bacterium, assembly GCA_020860365.1. GTDB lineage: Bacteria > Bacillota > Clostridia > Lachnospirales > Lachnospiraceae > Choladousia. The sequence goes on from JAJBUL010000023.1 coordinate 11,222, forward strand.
AATTAAACGTCTCGATATCAATTGGCTCAAGCAGGATTCCAATATCAATCAGTCCCTGTTCCATCTGCTCTTTCACAACATCTGCATTTGCTGTAAAGACATCGTAAGTAACCTGAGAATATTTTTCATGGAAGGACGCGATGATCTCAGGCAGAAGCCCGACTGCCGCCATTTCCCCGCAGCCAATCACGACACGTCCTTCAATCAGTTCATTTTGTTCAATCAGTCCTTTCTGTGTTTTGTCCACAAGGGAAAGGATTTCCTCGGCCCTGCGGCGCAGCAGGATGCCTTCATTGGTCAGAGTGATTTTTCTGGCGCCCCGTTCAAACAGTTTTACACCAACTTCTTCCTCAAGCGAAGCAAGCTGGCGGCTCAAGGTTGGCTGTGTAATATGTAAAATTTCTGCCGCCCGGTTGATCCCGCCTTCACGGGCGACGGTGAGAAAATAGCGAAGCACTCGAATTTCCATAGGTTACCTCGTGGTTTATTTCCCAAATTCATCCCGGATCAGTTTCATACGCTCACTTTGCCGGACATGGAACGGACACCGACTGTCGCAGTGACCGCAGCTGACGCAGTCTCCGGCTGTTTTATCCAGTGTCAGATAGTGTTCCCGTGCCAGATTGTCTCCAAGCATGGCCAGATCGTAATACTTATTAATCAGGGCAATATCAAGGCCTGCAGGGCAGGGGTAGCAATGCTTGCAGTAAACGCAGACACCTTCCGTTTCTTTGGGCGTGTATCCTGCTATTACAGAATAATCCTTCTCTTCGTCTGAAACATGGAAATAGTCCAGAACTTCCATCAGTTCAGCCTCGCTGCCGTATCCGGGAACAACGGTCAATACGCCTGGTTTATCCAGCGCATACTGGATGCACTGATGCTTTCCAAGCGCTACGCCGAACGGAGACTTTTCCGCATCCAGAAGCTGGCCGCCGCAGAAAGGTTTCATGACAACAATGCCTACGCCCTCCTTTTCACAACGACGGTACATTTCATAACGCTCGCTGCTGCTTCCGATGGCGTAGTCACCCTTCCCGTAGTCATATACCGGATTGATGCTGAACATCAGCATATCAAGAATGCCCATATCCAGGACTTTATGGACAACTGCCGGTGTGTGTGAGGACATCCCGATATGATGGACGATCCCTTTCTTTTTCAAATCCAGAATGTAATCAGGGACTCCATTTTTGATGTAAGTGTCCAGATCCTTTTCCTCATCCATGCAATGGATAAAACCAAAGTCAATATAGTCCGTCCGCAGTTTTTCCAGCTGCCACTGAACAGAATTCTGGATTTTCTTAAGACTGGTCGTCCAGCCATATTCTCCGGATGTGTAATCCGCCCCGAAGTGTACCTGCAGATAGACCTGATCCCGTTTCCCCTCCAAAGCTTTTCCATAAGCATCAAAAATGGTCGCATGACCGCCCGCCATATCAAAATAGTTGATGCCGTTTTCCATCGCAGACTGAACAGTTGCAATGATTTCTTTCTCCGGCCGCTCCCCGATCACGGAAGAACCCATTCCGATGATGCTGATTTTTTCGCCTCCATGAGGTAAAATACGATATTCCATATATTATATATTCCTCCTAGTGTAGCGTCTCAATCATTTTTTTAATTAAGATGCTAAATAATGCTAAATAACCCTTGACAAAATGCTAAATATATGCTAAAATTAAAGAGATAAATTTAGCATATATGGAGGTACTTATGTCAATAACAAAATCTTATAGCAAACACACAGGTATTTACTATGCATACGATACAACCTATGAATGGGATGAAGAACGCCAGAAGAAAGTTCAGCACAAGCGCTGTATTGGCAAATATGATCCGATCACCGGCGAAATCATTCCCAATGGCAAGGTTGGTCGTCCTTCCGGGACGGTCTGCCAGCCCCAAAATGGTGAGGAGAGCAAACCGCAAATCTCTTCCTATAATAAAATAGATGTAGGCGCTCTTGCTGACCATTGTGAAAAAATTGAATACATGTTGTCCCAGCTTTCTTCCGAAATACACGACCTGAAAGACGAAATTGGCCGAATAAAAGCTTTGAATGAATAAATTCTTTGCACATCGGTCTCAGGTCACTAATGGTTTGGTCTTTTCAGGAGAAACTGCTATGGCACGTCCCCGTTCTTATCGAGTGGAACTCACAAAAGATGAGTGCAAAGCTATCTGCCGCCTGCAAAAGAAGAATCCTTCTTCTAATGCAAAAACAAGATATGCTATCATCCTCGCTGCGGATGAAAATCAGTCACGCAAGGAGATTCTGACCTATCAGGAGATAGCCGATCAATCCGGTGCATCAGTGCCTACCGTTATCGATACCCTGAAAAAGTATTGTTCCGAAGGACTTGCAAAAGCCGTTACTCCTGTAAGGAACCCGAATTCCAATACCGCGAGGCTCAAAGCGACAGGGGATGTCGAGGCAAAAATAATCGCACAGGCATGTAAAAGCGCCCTTGAAGGATATTCCCGCTGGACGGTCAGTCTTCTTACAGCAGAATGCGCTGTGATTTTGGAAGAACCAGTAAGCCGGGCGACAATAGGACGTGTCCTGAAACGGAATGAAATCCGCCCTCACCTGAGTGCTTATTGGTGTATCCCACCTGAAGAAGATGCGGAATTTGTGGCAAATATGGAAGACATTCTTGATATTTACCAGCAGCCATATAACCCACGCTATCCGCTATGGTGCATGGACGAGAAGCCTTACCAGATCCTCGGCGAATGCCGGGAACCGATCCCCATGAAGCCAGGAAGTGTTGAAAAGATTGACTCTGAATACATACGCAACGGTACAGTCAGCATCTTCTGCTTCATACAGCCTCATACTGGTCAGATCGTTCATTTCGTAGAAGAAACCAGAACAGCAGTGGACTGGGCCGAAAAGATCCGATATCTTGTTGACGTTATCGCTCCAGATGCTGAAAAGATCACACTGGTCATGGACAATCTGAATACTCATAAAATTGCTTCACTGTTATAAGGCTTTTCCACCTGAGGAAGCCAGGCGGATTGTCAGGAAACTTGATGTACACTACACTCCGAAGTACGGCAGCTGGCTTGACATAGCAGAAATAGGCATCAATATCATGACACGTGAATGCCTGAATCGACGGATACCGAGTATAGCTAATCTGCGGAGTGAGCTTGCAACGTGGAATGAAAACTATAACCGGGATCCATCACCAGTCAACTGGCAGTTTACAACGTCTGATTCACGGGTTAAACTCAGCCGCTTGTATCCTGATATAGAAAAGTTCCACGAGGATCGCGCCAAACGCAGGAAGACAAAAACCGAGGCAACATAGTTAAACCAACGTTGGTGCTCATACTCTCAAACATTCATTGGGATGTGAGCACCTTGATGTTAAAGCTTTAACTCAAAATATGATTGAGACGCTACACTAGTATAATAATGATGCCTGACAGCCGGCCTTCACGATTATTTCGACGATTTCATCCGAAACTATCTTGTCCGGATCAAAATCCCTGGTTGATTTTCTTTTTGCAATTGCCTCTAATGTCTGCATAAATAAATTCTCCTTAATGTAATTTAAGTTCCTACAGTATAGTATCTTTAAAAAGTAATGTCAATACTTACAATTGTTTTTTAGTTTCTGCTATACTTCTTTTAACATTTACATTTAAGGGAGAAGATAAGTTATCTGTATTTGATTTTATCGGACTTTCAAGCATATAATCAAATGAATAAGAATCATCCAGAGGCACAATAATCCGGAACACATCCCCCTCCTTGAATTCCAGATTCTGGCCAGAATAATATTTGCTCTTATTTGAACAATTTTCTTGTGCAGGAACCCAGCAATGATGCCAGGGTTTGCGACTTCAGCTGGATACAGGACACCATGAATCAATGCGTCGAATACAATGTTGCATTCCACTTTCATCAGACTGGCTATCGTTTCCGACTTGGTAACCGCATTTACCATATCAATCGAAAAGACCAGAACGAACAGGCAGCAAAGGCCAAGGTAGATTTTACTCCTCACAAATAACCTCTGCCTCCGCGCCGCAATCACATGCGTCCATACATCTGGGGAAATGACATCGAATGATGAGTAAAACACACATAACAAGCCTCCGTAAGACTGCGTACACAGATTATTTCAGCAAGAAGTCACCTGTGTGAGATCACAACTACCGTAATTACAGCCATCATAACCGCTACCAGAAGAAGCGGTATCATGCCGTCTACATAGCCCTTTACCTTATCCAGGTCATAATATAGAAGGTAACAAATCATACTGACAACAGCGGCGGGATCAAAAGCTAACCGCTCCGGAGACCTTTGACCGCGCTTTCCGGCTTAAACGCGATTAACCACCACGCCATATAAAAGACACAACAGCCAATCATCAACAGATTGCCTGTCAGCATTTGACGGGTCTGTGCATCAAAATCTGAAAACATCAACCTGCCTCCCTGCCACATTTAGATAAAAATCATACTAATTTATTCAATTAGTCACTTTTCCTTATACCTTCTCCGATAGTAATTCATCGTCCTATAATCAATAATATCCTTCATATGCCGTACAAATGCAGGTTTCCTGACAACTTCTTTCAAATCACTGCGTAAAGCCAGCGCACATCCCTGCTGTTCCACAAAAAAGCCTTTCCCGGACTCTTTCAGAAAATGAATCGGATTGGTCTTCGCATTGCTCAGATGCTGCTTGTCCGTAATTATCTGGAATTCTCCATATGTAATATCCTGACGCAGATCCTTCCAGTTCGTTCCCGTCTAAAAAAATGTCTTCCACGCATTCAAAACATCCTCCTCTGACACTTCCATGTTCACGTCACCGTTATTATAAAAAGCCATCAGAATAGGCATTTTATAGGATTTCTGCATATTGGTAGTCTCCAGCAGAAACAGAAACTCTCTTCCAATCCCATCGTAGATCTCTCGCTCTCCCTCATTTCCATCTTTACCTGAACCAACCTGCTGCCCGGATTTCTTTCTATATCTGTCCGGTTCGCTAAGCAGGTAAATTGTGTTTCCTGCTTTTTGATAATTTCCAATGAAATCTAATACATTCAGATACTGCTTCTTTCTGCATTTCGCAAACCGCGGCCGAGCTGCTGCAAAAACACTACCGGAGATTCCGTCGGGCGTAAAAACATTACCATATCAATTTCCGGGATATCGACTCCCTCTATAAGGACTAAGTTATTGATACAAAGCACTCAATGGTATTCAGGAAAAATAGCGTGAATATGGGCCTTTTCCCTGCCTTCTCGTGTATCTGAAGATGCACTGATACTTGCTGCTCAAAACTATGTAAACAACCTTTTTCAAATCAAAGTGACACCATTCTTTGCAATAATCTTTAGTTCCCGCCCCCATTTATTAGCACAAACGAGGACGGAGAAACCAA
>JAJBUL010000002.1 GCA_020860365.1 Clostridiales bacterium
CTGCTCGATGAATTCCAGGCTGTCCATCCCGGTCGTGAGTTCCGTCACAAACAGCACCATTTCCTGCATGTTTCCCCATACTTTTTCGATAAAAGAGAAAGCATACTCCAGCCTGGCCGCGAGATCTTTCGCGTTTTTTTCATGTTGTTTGACTTCTTTATCAAATCGCTTTTTGATTTTTACAAAGCCATCCGTTCTGTCTTCTCCGGTACATTGCGCATACTCTTATCCTTCGTCCGTTCTCCGCTGGATTTTTGCTCTTTCTCTGAATTCTGTCGTGGCCTTTTATCTGATGCCTCCCGATAATTCCAGAAGGTATGATCATCCCTGGCAAACAATTTCCTTAATTCTTCTAAATTCAGGCCAAAATTTCCCGCTAACCTGTCCTCCTCCAGCATCAGATATCTCGCGATGTGCACAGCAGACATCAACGGTACTTCCTTTTTCAAACGTGCCGTAATGGCAAAGCATTGCGCCGGTATTTCACAGATCATCTGCGGCAGCAATAATTCTCCAATCACATCTGTCACTGCAATATCTGCCGCCAGATCCCAGTACCGCCTGTCATAACCTTTGGCCTGTAATGGATGCTGGTAGAGACAGTGAAATATCATATGCAGGTAATCACAGTCCACTGCATCCGGCGACTGCAAATACCGCTGCATCAGAAAATCCGCACTGTAAAAGATTTTCTGACTGTCACTGCCGATCGATGTATTTTCCCGCTCCTCTGGTCTTAGGTAAAAAATCGCATGTTCCAGATACCGAAGCTGAAAATAAATCTGATTCCGACATGCTTCAAATACCTCAGCTGCGATCTTCCCAGCTTTTTTCTTTTCCATCCGCTTTTCTCACATCCCGTCTTACTTTTTACCGTCTCTAACCACGTACAAACAATCGCAAGATTCTTCTGTTTTCCTCATAATCGGAATCCCGGCCGCTTTTTTTCCTTCTTGTTCTGCATCTCCATAATGTAAGCAGAGCAAACAGTCATGCCTTTCTGGTTGCTAAGTTTGAGCAGCTTCACAAGTGATTCTGCTGACAGGTAATCCATCTTCAGAAAATTCAGAAATTTTTTTCCTTTCCATCCTCCAGAAGTCCGGCGCCAATCTTGCAGGACATCCGGCGAATATACTCCGTATAGACACTTTCTTCTCCCGCCCGGTGCCGCAGGATTCCCCGTCTGGCAAACTCCAGCTTTTCTTCAGAATTATTGATTTTATCCAGACATTCGTCGTACTCCTCGTAGTCAATTTGCTCGCTGTTCCAGGCCATATCCAGATGGTAAGCAGCACTTCTCATCAGGCTTCCCGGAATCAGCAGTTCTTCACACCGCTCACTTTTCTTATGTAAAACAGTCACCTCGCAGCGGGTCCATACTACATTCGCACTCTTGTCCTTCCTGTCAGGTTCCACCGCATTCACAGCACTGACCAGACCTTTCGCGCTTCCCTCATAGGCATGAATATAATTTACATAAAACAGAGAGCCCTTGCCGACTCGTTTTACGGATTCCGGCAGCTTTATTTCTTTCAGGTATTTTGCCATCAAAGCATACTCCCCGATCTGCTGCAAACGGGAATGCATAGTGATCTCTTTTAATCCGCTTTTGTAGAACGCAAAACTGCCAAGATACGTCAGGCCTTCCGGCAACTCGATCCGCTCCAGACTGCCGCAGGCCTCAAAAACGCCTCCTTTTTGATAGGCATTCGAGTCTGGAATTTCCCGTATGTTCGGCGAGAACCGAACGGTCTCCAGTGATTCACATGCATAGAATGCTCTGGTGCCAAGCGAGCAGACACTCTCCGGCATAACAATCTCTTTCAGATATTTCTGCGATGCGAAGGCAGACGCCGCAATCTTCTGCACACCGTTCGGGACCACATAACGTGTATCTCGCTTTGAGCACGGATAGTACACAAGCTTCTTTCCGTCAGCAGAGAAAATCACACCGTCTCTGGTCTGAAATCGCTTATGTCCCGGAGCAATAGAAACCTCTTCCAGACTTTCCAGTTTTCTTAAGGTGCGCAGATTGATATTTGCCTGTGCAGACGTGAGCTCCAGCGAGCGGCAGCAATTTGCTTTATTGATCTCCATAATTACCGTCTGGTTCGGCAAAAAAGGACTGACGATCTTTCTCGTCTGACAATTCCGGTTAAAAAGTCCGGCATGAATCCGGTGTACCGTCCCGGGAATCTCCAGACGTTCTGCCGTCGGATCGATCTTATACAGCATCTCCCCAATCACAATCGGATATGCCTCCCCATTCAGCCAAGCAGAACCGTCGAACGCTTCCAGATCAATATCGATCTCTGCTTCCGGGAACCGGATCTGTCTGTATTGCGTGCCTGAAAACGCATTTGTGGAAATTCCCTTCACATCGATTGGAATCTCGACTACGTCACCCCCGCATACCGGGCAATACTTCAGCCACTTTTCTTTTTTTCCATAATAATTGCTCGATTCCTTCGCAAAAATCAGACGCCCATCCGTCGAGAACATCTCATTCCCCTCTTCGATCTCCACCCGTTCCAGCTTCGGGAAAAGGTCATTGCGAATACGAATCTCCGTAATTCCTTTTGGAATGTGAAGGACGCGCACCTCCGGAAAAGATCGCTCTTTCGCATGTCTACCTATTGGAAGAACCCTGTCGTCTCTCATATCCAAGGTATCCACACGGCTGCTTCCATATGTATCCAGAAGCCAAAGGTCCGGCGATTCTGTCCTGATATCTGTGATCCGATAGCGCGTCCCTTTGCGGGGCCAGGATTCTACTTCTTCCAATTCAAAGTAACTGCCTCTGTACTCATACTTCATCTTTTCTTTCCTCTACAAGACTATATACTTCTTGTTTTTATTTATAAAATAGATTATATACTATTAGTATATATATTTCAAGCTTTTTTTATAGTATATTTTAAAGAGTACGAAATCATCCAAAAAGACCGTAGGAATAGCATGTGAATGATCACCATTCCATTTTTACAGGAAACAACCGGAGGAAAAGCCATGACACAGAACGATTATGAAAACCTTGGAGGAAAAATCAAAGGACTTCGCACACAGATGAAACTGACTCAGGCCGAGGTCGCATCTGCCCTGGAAGTCACGCCAGGCTATATCAGCAACGTGGAAAACAACCGCTCAGCAATGTCCCTGCGCATTTTAATCTATTATGCGAAACTGATGGGCATTTCACTGGATACGCTGATTGGAGAAATCGATTCGGAATACAAGCCTGTGGCGCTCGACCGTGAAATTATGAACGAACTCTCGCAGATGGATACCGATACAAAGGAAAAAGTTTTGCAGACCATCCGGCTTTGGAAGAATTCGTGATGGCTCTGAAACCAGAAAATAAACCACAAAAGAAAAGGAGAAGAAAAGTATGAAATCCATCAAACAACGTCTCAGCGTTTTGCTGCTGGCTCTCGTTCTCGCAGTATCTCCATGCAGTACCATCCTGCCGGAAATCACCACAAGTGTTCAGGCCGCCACTGTGGAAATCAGCGAGACCTCTGCTACACTGATCAAAGGACAGACACTGAAACTGAAAATCACTGGAACCAGCGACACGGTCACCTGGAAAAGCAGTAGAAAATCGGTTGCGAAGGTAAGTGCAAGCGGCAAGGTCACCGCTAAGAAAAAAGGAACCACTACCATCACAGCTACCGTCAATGGCGAAAAGTACAAATGCAAGATCACGGTAGTGACTCCCGCAATCAGCGCCACGAGCCTTTCCCTGACCGTCGGAAATACCCAGAAGCTTAAAATCAGCGGAACCACAGAGACCATAACCTGGACATCCTCCAACAAAAAAGTAGCTTCCGTAAACAAAAACGGGAAAATCACAGCGAAAAAAGCCGGTACCGCGACGATCACGGCCACGGTTTTAGGAAAGGAGTATCAGTGCGTTGTTACGGTAACGAAGACCGCTTCTTCCGATTCGGCAACCTCCGGAGCATCGTCCTCTGGTTCGACATCCACTGGAGCAACATCCTCTGGCTCATCGTCCAGTTCAGAGTCCTCCGCTTCGGCTTCTTCCGGCTTGACCGTGTACATCACAGAGACCGGCTCAAAATATCATCGTCTTGGCTGTAAGTATTTAAAGGACAGCCAGATCGAAATCGACCGCTCTGCCGCAATCGCTGGCGGCTACACGGCGTGCAGTGTATGTAATCCCTGATTTTCATGACTCCTGCAATATGCCCTGCAGCCAGAGACACCCAACAAGGATAGGTGAAAAATAATGAGGAAAATACTGAGACTCAAATCTGGTATTCACAACACAGGACTTACGCTGCTTTTGCTTCTTGGTATACTGTCATGTACACTTTCCTTTTCCTGCCGCGTTCTGGCTTCCGACACGGAAGACATCGTCTCCGGGCCGGATTGTGACCTGAATTCTTCCTCAGCAGTTATTGCGGTAGAAGTGGGCACCAGCACGGAGGAGGCCGCCCGCGCGACGTATCCGGACGCGACCTATATTTATGTAAACAGTGCCTCTGACGGCCTGCTCGCTGTCACTTCCGGGAAAGCAAGCGCTTACGCGATCAATCAAAGCACGTACGAGAGCGTGGTCAGCGCCCAGCTGGAGGGGATAACGCTGCATTCGGATGGTGTTGTGGGGGAATCCGGCGAAGTAGCGATCGGTATCAGCCCTGTGACAGAACTGGAAAATGCGCAGGAGCTGATCAATGCTTTTATCGCCGAAATGCGGGAGAATGGAACACTCACCGAGATGGACACTCGCTGGACGGCTAACCATGACTATACCATGTCGGAGATCGCGGAAGCGGAAAATCCGGATTTTACCATCACCATCGGTACCACCGGTCTGGCAGAGCCCTATTCCTTCTATGAGGGAGAAAATCTGATTGGCTTCGATATTGAGCTGATGCAGCGCTTTGCCCTCTGGGCGAACGCGGAGCTTGTTGTCGAAGTATATGACTGGGGCGGCATTATCTCAGCCTGCGCTTCCGGAAAGGTGGACTACGTCATGTCCAACCTGTTCGTCACCGACGAGCGCAAGGAAGCAATTGATTTTTCCGATTCCTATCGAACGGTAGAGACCGTTATGGTCGTAGCGGACACAACTGCGGCCGCTACGGCAGACAGCGAAGGCTTCCTGAACGGACTTGCTTCCAGTTTTGAAAAAACCTTTCTCCGTGAAAATCGGTGGAAGCTGATTCTGAACGGACTGCTTGTGACGCTGGAGATCTCATTTCTCTCGGGAATTTTCGGCACGGTTCTGGGATTTGGGCTGTGTCTGCTGATCCGGAGTAAACACAGGCTTATCTCCATTCCGGCCAATGCGTTCTGCCGACTGATGAAAGGAATCCCCAGCCTGGTCGTTCTGATGTTTATCTATTTTGTCGTATTCGCCTCCTCTTCTCTGGGTGCGATTCCGATTGCCGTCCTTGCATTTTCGCTGATCTTCGCAGTCGCCGTATCGCGTATTCTGAATACCGGAATCAATTCCGTGAGCGAGGGACAGCAAGAGGCGGCGGCAGCGCTTGGCTTCCGGAAAACCGGGACATTTCTGCACGTGATCTTCCCACAGGCGGTTCGCCATGTCCTGCCACTATATAAAGAAGAATTTGTCGGGATGCTCCAGCTTACGTCCATCGTCGGCTACATCTCCATACAGGATCTGACAAAGGCGGGCGATATCATCCGCAGCCGCACCTATGAAGCTTTTTTTCCACTGATTGCGACGGCGGTGATTTATTTCCTGATCTCAGCGGCCATCACATTTGCGATCGGACGAATTGAGGTCTGCCTTAGCGCCGCCCAAACGAGAAGCGTTTTCAAAATGCGGCGCGACCTGCCGAAAGAAAACCAAAACCCGGCCAGGCCGTCAGCACGAAAAGCATCGACTACAGCGGCGGAGCAGAGTGAACAGAATCGGAACACGGCAGAATCAGACGCACAGGAATTGATCCGTATCGAACATCTGAAAAAAGAATACCCGAACGTGACGCCGTTAAAAGACGTCAATACCTCCATAAAGCGTGGCGAGGTCATCACGATCATCGGTCCGTCCGGCACAGGAAAATCCACCCTCCTGCGCTGTCTGAACCGTCTGGAAACGCCGACAGAGGGCAGTATTACTGTATTTGGAAAGAATATCTGTGAAAAAGGCGCGGATCTCACCGCAATCCGCCGTCAGATGGGTATGGTGTTCCAGTCGTTCAACCTGTTTGAGCATCTGCCGATCGTGGAAAACATCATGCCGCCGCCGACGCTGGGAAACCGCCAGCCGCAGCAGGAACCGGATGACAACCCCATCCCCCTCCCGAACACGGGCGGTCTCGCGGAAAAGGCGCTCAGCTATCCGAATGAGCTTTCCGGAGGACAAAAGCAGCGAGTCGCGATTGCACGCACACTCGCGATGAACCCGCAGATCATTCTCTTTGACGAGCCGACCAGTGCGCTTGATCCGACGATGGTAGGGGAAGTACAGAATGTCATCCGGCAGCTGGCGGCGGAAGGCATGACAATGCTGATTGTCACGCATGAGATGAAATTTGCCCGTGACGTGTCCACACGCATTTTCTATATGGACCAGGGCGTTATCTACGAAGACGGTACGCCGGAAGAAATCTTCGAGCATCCGCAAAAGGACCGCACACGCGCGTTCGTAAAACGCCTGAAGGTTCTGTCCTTTACCATTTCAGGGCCGGATTACGATTTTGTAGCTATGACAGAGGCGTTGCGGCAGTTCAGTGAAAAGCACCGGCTCTCCCTGCGTCGGCAGGACGCCCTCTGCTATACATTTGAGGAAATCTGCGCGACCAACATCATTCCAAACCAGCCGCAGGAATATCTCCTGCAGATTTCTACGGAATACGCAGAAGAAACGGATACGCTGGAAATGCGCTTTGCATGGGGTGGAGTGCGTTACAATCCGATGGAAGAAGGGGAAACGCTCTCGATTTCACTGGTTAAGGCATTCTTAAAAGATACCATCTATACCTATGAGAACGGAGAAAACCGACTGGTGGTAATTCTCTGAAAAGAATTACCAGGCCTTTTTTACCGTGAGGATATTCTGTCCATCCTTATATTCATAAGAAAGCGCATCCATGCTTTTTTTTACCATAAAGATTCCCAGCCCGCCAGGCTCTCGCTCCTCCAGAGAAAGGGTTATATCCGGATCCTTTCTCGCGAGCGGGTCGTAGGGAATCCCACAATCCCGAAAGGTCAGGATGAGCGTTTTATTCTCTGTCTCAATCCGCACCCAGACCGCCCCGCCTCCCTGTGGGTATGCGTAGTGAACAATATTTCCGAACAGTTCATCAATAGCAATGTCAATCTGCACCTGGGTTTTTATCGGACAGCCCAATTCGTCCAGATACTGATTCACAAACTCTGTCGCTCTCTCAATATCCGCCGTAACCGCCTCAAAGCGCATTTCTCTTTTACTCATTTCCATTTCCGTCTATACCTTCCAATTATTTTCCCAATCCTGCTCCCTGTCTGCGCTCAGAGAGGATTCTCCTCCGGTTCCCTTTCTGTTTTTTTCCGGTTCTTCCTTTTTCACATCCTTCATCGCATCGGCCTCCTGTATTCCAGACACAGCATGGTCAGATCATCGAATTGCGGGGCTTTGTCCACAAAACGTTCCGTCGCCTCTTTTACCGCCGGAAGGAGCTGCTCCGGGGAAAGCGCCAGATTCTGGTTCAGGGTATCGCGCATACGCTCCAGGCCAAACATCTGATTGTCCGCGTCGGTTGCCTCTGGTACACCGTCCGTATAAAGGAAAATCCGATCTCCTGGTTCCAGCGTCAGCTTCCCTTCCCGGTAGGGAATGTCTTCCATCCCGGCCAGGACAAAACCTGCCCGTACCTTATATGGTTCAAAGGTTTCCCCTTTTCTGCAAAGATACGGGATCTCATGCCCTGCATTTACGTAAGCAAACTCACCGGTCATCAGATCCAGTACGCCCTCAAAGGCCGTGATAAACATCCCCTCACTGTTGGAGTCACAGAGCAGATTATTGACAGATACAAACACGCTGCCAAGCGAAATTCCCGGCTGCGTGTGATCCTTGATCAGCGTTTTCCCAATGACCATAAACAATGCAGCCGGAATGCCTTTTCCTGACACATCCGCCACCACAACCGCCAGGTGCCGCTCATCGACCATGAAAAAATCGTAAAAATCACCGCCCACTTCCTTCGCCGGATCCATAGTCGCGTAAATGTCAAACTCTTCCCGATCCGGAAAGGCCGGAAAAATACAGGGCAGCATCGAGGACTGAATGTGCCTGGCAATATCCAGCTCCGCTCCAATCCGTTCCTTTTCCGCGGTCACCGTCGTCAGATTCTCAATATAGTCATTGATATCCTGCTCCATCTGTTTCATGGCTTCGGCGAGATTTTCCACCTCATCCCCGGTATGGATATCCAGGCCTGCAAGCAGGGAATGTCCTGTAGCATCTTTTCTGGCGCTGACGTAAGAGGACGCCGCCTGCGCGAGCTGGTTGATCGGCTTCACTACCGTGTAGTTGACTGTTTTCAGGAAGAACAAAAGCAGCACTACGGTCACAGCAAGCAAAACCACACTGATCCGCGCCAGGTAATCGTACCGTTCCTGCATCACCTGATCCATGGAAATATCTACCATCACGTAAGCCAGAACCGAGCCATCCTCATCCTGTATCGCTACCCCCGTCGAGCAGAGCCAGCCGTATTCCTCCGTGTTGGTAATGTATGCCGGGAATCCCTGCGCCGGGTCTTCAAAAATCCCGTAGTTCTGCTCATAGATGATATCCCAGGTACCGGCCGGGCACGCGTTTTCCGTATCGTCCCCGTCTACCACATAGACGCAGGTCTGGGAATCCGCATCCACATAAATGATATAAAGCGAGAGAACCTCACTGGCCGTCCGGATCTTTTCCAATGTCTGATAAAGCTCGTCGTACCCCTCGTCCTGCAGTGCTTCATACTGCGCCAGATAGGCCGTCTCTTCTTCCTCATCCTTAAGCTCTGGCGCAGGATTCTCCAGATAAATCCCCGCAACCAGCTGCGTATAGTAGTTCACCGCCTCCGTATCCAGTACAGAGATCGCGGTTTTCGCAACATTTTCACTCAGCGACTTGTAATGCTCGTCCAGGCTGTTTGCGTACATCTGATAGCTGACAGCCGTGGAAGCAATCGCCAGTGCCAGAGTAAAGGCCAGTATCACCAGAATGGATTTCCGCTGCAGCGATCGTTTTCTTCGCATTTGGATGTCCTCCTTCCACATCATTCACACTTCGCCTCCTGCACAAAGACGTCCGTCTTCCGTGCCTGAATATGGCTTATCCGATTAACTTTCTTTTCCTTGCCTCATCGATCGCCGATGTACGGTTTTTCACACCAAGCTTGCGATAATTCTCCTGATTGTGGTACTTGACCGTAGATACGCTGATCCCAAGGGATTCCGCAATCTGCTTCTCCGAATATCCTTTCGCCTGCAGCCGGAGGATATCCAGTCCCCTCTCACTGATCTGCGTATCCTCTGAAACGCGCAGATTCAGATAATCCGGATAGCGGTTTGCCATCCTCCGGCATTCCTTTAACACCTGTGCCTTAAAATCCGGGTTTTTCCATACCAGGCTCTCGTCCTTCAGCAGCTTATAGACCGCTGCCCCTTCCCTGGAAAACAGGCGGACAAACTGGTATTCCTCTGCTTCCGAAATACAGGCCTGCATCGTTTCCTTCCAGTTTCCTTCCCGCGTCCGGAATTCGACAATTGCCAGCAGCAGCTCCGCCTCCATGCGAATCCAGATTCTCTTCTGTTTTTCCGCATAATACAGAAGCTGCCGCAGCAGGCCATAGGCCGCCTGATACTTCCTCCGCTGGATGTAGATTCTCACCTTCGTCAGGTAGCGGAAACGCTCCATTGTGCAGAATTCACGATTCTCATCCGGTGCGTCCTCCAGCCATTCCGTAACTTTAAAGGGCGCCCCCTCATACAGAAGATACCGCGTTTTCAGGGTTTCTATATTCAGAAGAAGCTTTGGGGCGTCCTCCATGGCTCTTGTCTCGAAAGTCTCCAGCATTTCCCACGCTTCCATTGGCCTTCCATCAAAAATTTCAAGCCATGACAGAAGAGCGACCGCTACAAAAATCAGTTCCGGCTTTCCGCCGGCATCTGCCTGCATCCGGCCTTTTTCTGCCAGAGAAAGGATTTCATAGCTGTCTCCGCCTTTCTCGAAAAGGCTTTCCGCCAAGGCAATCGAGACCAGTCCTTTTCCATATTTTCCGAGTACAAGCTCCACCAGGCGCCCAATCCCTGCGGCCAGCTCCCGATCATATCTGCTCCAGTCACAGAAATCCTTGCCGCCGTTCATCAGAGAGGGCAGGTTACTCGTAACAGAAAACTCCGGAAGTGTGATGGAGCGTGTCATCAAAAGCCCCGCAGCCTGCCGGATCAGCTTCACCATATGGACGCTTCCCCGGTGAGGAAGCGCGATATCCAGGTACAGCAGGCGGCTTTTCACATCCCGCGCAGCGCTCCCGGTCGCGGTCCTTCCATACTCCTCCAGGCGGTGATACCAGCGCTCACTCTCCTCATCATTCATCAGCATTGACTGGAGCATGCTCATTCCCGCCATCAGCTCTGGGCTCTCTTCAATCAGTTCCTCCGGCAGCTCCAGATAATACTTCCGCATCTCAAAGTAATGACCGCTTGCCGGATTCTTTCTGGCATTTGCGATCAGCAGCCTGGAAATACTCTCCATCTCCTGGCAGCTTTTGTACATCCTGAGAGCCTCCGGAATCTGCTCATGCAGTTCATAATACAGCCCCACATTGTGATAAAGGATACGCACCTGCTCTGGGGTTCGCCTTCTCTCCAGCCTCAGACGGAAGGATTTCTGCATTTCCCAGCGGCATTCCCATACTTCCGCTTCCCCGTCCCGCACAAAAAAATTCCCGGTCTCCTCCGCCCGGTAAATCACATCACGGACATGGCTGTTGCCTGTAATCATCGCCGCCAGTTCTACCGTAAAAGACTTTACGATAGACATATCCATAAAGAAATCCTGAAGCTCCCTCTCCCACAGATCATAGACACAGGTTTCCAGAAAATCCATCCCCCGCTTTTCGGCGCGCGGAATATCCCCTCCCTCCAGCGCCAGGACAAAAAGAGAAAATACGTGCCCCCGCGACTGCCGCCAGACACGCTCTTCCTGCTCCTCATCCAGAACAACGCCAAATGACTCCAGATACAAAGCCTGCTGTTCCCTCGTCAGGAGAAAACATTCTTCCGGTATGACACAAAACTCGTTTTGCAGCTGGATGGGAAGCAGCCATCTGGGCACCCTGCTTCTGGAGAGCAAAAGCAGCCATACAAACCGCTGCCGCAGCAATTGACGTATTTTCTGCGCGTAATCCGCCTGCAGCCTGGGATCTGTGACAGCATGCAGATCATCGAGTACGATCGTCCGCCTCTCTCCGGATGGCGGTACCGGAATCTGATCCGGATCTATCTCCGGAGCTGAATAATAATCATATTCCTTTTCACCCAGAAAGTACCGGACAAGAGCGGTCTTCCCGGTTCCCACCACACCGTAAAGATAAACAGGCAGATTGAGCTTCTGCGCCGTATTCAATTTCTTTTTCGCCTCCTCCGGGCAGATGTAATGTGCGTCGTCCGTTCGGTACTCGGCCTTTGGCATTTCTTTTTCCTCCTTGCGCAGCAGATGCAGACATGACCAGTTGTCAGATTTTCACAGTTAACGTATTAAACCCCTGATAACGCCGGTAATAAAACTCTTTTGCCGTTCTGCGGATCACCAGAATGCCCATCGCGTCCAGGTCAAAAAAGGTCGCCGGACCCGCCCTCTCCGTGTGCAGAGAAAATGGATTGAAGCTTGCCGCGCTATCCCTGAAATGTAAAGTAAACAAATGATCTTCCTCGGCAACCAGCGTGATCTGAATCCGCCCCGTCCTGGCAGAAAAGGCCCGGTTGATGATCACCGAGCACAGCTCTTCCACCGTCAGCGTGACAAAATAACTCTGATTTGGCAGCGCATCCCAGGCTGCGCAAAATTCCCGCACTTTTTCCAGCAGCGGTCCCATCTCCTCGATCCGGTTATCAATCAGGATGCTCAGAACCCGATCCGGATCAAAGGAGTCTTCACGGATGATACTGGACGTATGCCCATGGAAAGACGCCAGAAATAGTCCCAGAGACAGGATCTCCGTGACCGGATACAGCCACCAGAACCCACGTACTCCGAACGACGCACAGACAAAAGTCGCCGGCAACAGCACTACCGCGCCGCGTAAAATCGTCAGCAGATACGCCGCGCGTTCTTCCCCGGAAGACTGGTAGTAGCTCTCTAAAACAATACTGATCCCCGCGAAGCCGGCTCCGGCGCAAAATACCCGGAGGGCATAGCAGCCAAGACGAACCGCCTCCGGTTCTTCCAGGCCGAACAGTGCGCATACCGCTTCCGGAAAAGCCATTGTCAGGAAAATTCCAGCCGCCCCCGCGATTGTTCCCAGGCAAAGCCCCATCCGCAGTGTGTGTGTCATGCCGCGCCGATTGTGTTCCCCACAATAAGTCGAAACAAGAGGCTGCGCAGCTTTCGCCGCCCCGTCATACAAATAGAGGATCAGATAGGAAGCGTTCTGCACCATATCAAACACAGCGACCCCCACACTCCCGCTCATCCGCATCAGGAGATGATTTGCCGCCAGAAGAAACAGCATCGTAAACAGATAGGATACCGAAGAAGAGAAGCCCGTCCGAAAACAGGAAAAGCAGCCGCCAAAATCCGGTGAAAATGGTAACAGGCGAAGTGTGCCTTTCGCGCTCGACTCAGATGAATGAGACACCAGAGCGAACAGATAACACGCAATGGAAATGAGCTGGCCCGCCAGCGTCGCCAGTGCCGCTCCCGCCGCCCCCATATCCAGAAAGAGTACTAGCACAAGATTCAGTGCGATATCCGAAAAATTTCCAACCGTAAACCCAAGACTCGCGATTTTCTCATGGTCGTCGTTGCGCAGAAAATAATTCAGGATATATGCGAAAAAAAGAGCGGCGTACCGGAAATAATGATCCGCACGTAGATCCGGCTGGTCTCAAACAAAAGCCCATCCGACGCCTTCGTTCCCAACAGCCCCAAAAGCGGCGTCAGGAAAAGATTTCCCAGAAGGGCAAGACCTGCGCCGATCAGAAGCGCAACCGCCAGAATCCCCTGGAAGCCACTCACTGCCTTTTCCGGTTTTCCCTGTGCAAGCTGCGTCGCATAACGGATGGAACCGCCGATTCCAAATCCATGCATAATCACGTTAATGACCATAAAGACCGGAAGGGCAAGGCTGATCGCGGCGAGTCCCGTCACTCCCATGCTCTGTCCGACCACCACCGCGTCCATCATATCCCCCACTGCAAGGCCGACAGAAGAGAGGACGGCGGGAAAAAACTGCCGGTAAAACATTTTACGCGTAAAATAATCCTCTGCGTGTTTCCTCATACCCCGCTCCATTTCATTTCCATTTGCATGGGAATCCATCCGCACTGGCTGTTCAGGATCTTCACAGTTACACAGGAAGTATTACAGGCTTACCGCCTCATACATCTTCAAAATCCTGCTCGGACGCATCTGCTGCTTCATCCGCCGCAGTCCCTCAATGCCCAGATCCTCCTCTGCGTTGACACAGGTGACCGAATCCGGAAGCGCACAGAAAAACGCGTGTTTCGTGTAAGCCCCCAGACCAGGCAGGGTAAACCTCTGCTTCGCCAGGCAGAGATCATACGTATCCGCGCCAAGCGGATATCCCGCAGCAATCGCGTGCGGCTCCCCATCAACACGAATCAGAACACCGAAGCCTCCGAGCGCATCCCACCTGCGAAGCAGCGTTTCCGATGCCGCGCCATCCTGCAGACTGCCTTCCTCTTCCATCCGTCCAGAAGAACGGCTTACCCACTGCCGGTTGACCTCCAGTGCCTCCGCCAGATTCGCTTTGCTCAGCCGCTCACACACCAGAACGTGATCTGCCTCGGCCCGGCGGATGTGATTGCGGATAGCGGCAAAACGTTTCCCGGAAAGTGCACGTTGCTCTGCACAGTCATACAGATATTCGTGATCCCCTTCGGTTTCTTCAATCTCAAAAGCATCAGGGAAAGCCTGCTCCAGAAGCTTCCGATCCTCCTCGCTTACATAGCATAGCCGCAGCCCCGGCTGTGCCAGCTGTTCCCCGAGGAACCGGCATACCGCTTCCCGCTCTCCACAGGGCAACTTCCAGGCGTTTCCCCCCCCCCGCCAGCTGCATTTTACCGCGTAAAGCTTTTCATTCAAATAAATCGAAAGTCCCATGTCCTCCTGCCAGATGAAAAGAGTCGAAAATGCGTGGGAGGCGCTCACCCGGCCATACTTCAACCGCAGGCCCTCGACCTGCTCCCGCATGGAAAGGGTAATTCTTTCCATTTTATATTCCATATTCCTGTTACAGCCAGTCCTTTCTGTCTGCAGCTGAAGCATCCGGAGCCCTGCCCTTCGCAAAGCGAACTTTCATGGGCAGGGCGACTTGCCGCTGAGCGCAGCGAGGGGGCATTTCCATTATCTTCCTCCATTGCTCCGCCTGTATCACTCCGTGAAGAACCGGAAAGAAACCTTCTTTGTTTTCCTGCAAATCCCAGGCAGACAGAGACGGTGCCGTCTCACATCCCTTTGCCACGCCTCGGATCAGCTCATACCGAATGCCATCCGCAACATAAATACACTCATAACCATAGAACGCCCGCAAGATCCGATCCGCCTCTTCAAGCGGCGTATCCGGTGTGAGCGGATAATCCTCCTCCGACGGACAGGACCAGTATTCTCCGTCTCCCTGTGGCTTCGCCAGCTCATAGAGTGTATCAAAATCCGCCGCCAGGCGGCGCATCATCCCCGGCAAAACCGCCATCTGTTTTTCCGTCAGTGTCTGCAGATTTTCATCAGCCAAAACCGGAACTGCTTCCTGCAAAAGAATCGGTCCCTCATCAAAGCCTTCCGTCATCCGATGAACCGTAACGCCGCTTTCATGCAGTCCTTTCAGGATCGTAACCGGCATCGGCCAGGCTCCCCGCCCGACTGGCAGAAGGGAGGGATGGATATTTACCATTTTCAGGCCATCGACAAGTGGAACCCGATAATAATAACCGCCGCAGATGACCGCCTCACAGCCCCGCCTGCGAAGCTCCTGCAGACGCTCTGCCGTGATCCTGCCGATGAAAAGGGGAATGCCTTCTTTTTTCGCAAAGCTGCAGACCCGTGTATTAAATTCCGTCACATTATCCGTCTCACAGGTAATCACTTCCAGAATCTCGCATCCCGCCTGCCCAAGCGCAGGCAGGGCGGGGTATAAAAGATCAATTCCGATATACGCGATTTTCTTTCCTGCCATATACGCTCCCCTTTTCTCCATTCACGCCAGCAGTCCCTGCTCTCATCCCATCTTCTCTGTTCCGTCTGGTATCCGTCCTTCTGTCCGGTTCCCGCCGCACATACGCATAAGCACACTCTCCTGCGAAATGCGAAACGGCGTCCGGCTCTCCGCTACCTGCCGACACTCGTTCAGGGTATCCGTAAGCTTATCTACCATCTTTTCCACCTCCCGGTACGCCTCGGCGTCCTCGCCATTCACATCCAGGAGAAACGCCTCTTCCGTAACCGTGACCTTGCGAATCGCCCGATGCTTTCGGAATTCCATCCGGCTATACTCATTATCAATCATGGATTCATCGTACATAAACTGAAGATTGCGTTCCGCCGCGATGTCCAGCTCATCCGCCAGCCGAAGCAGTACCGCGAGATAAGGCAGGCAAATGCGGTTCCCGTTCGGCGCGCGATAATCCGAAGGGTATTGCACGGAATCTGACAGATCCGTTTTCCGATGCCCCTGGAGGTCTGTACAATGGCAAATATGTGTTCCGCGGACGGTATTTCAAACACCTCCGCGTATTTTTTTATGTACGCTTCGCTGAATTCCTGATGGAAATCGCGGATGATATCCGGAACCTGCGCGTCCGGATGCAATTCAAAATAATCCCCAAAGGAAATATTCCTGCTAAATTCCTGAAAATCCTTCTGTGTGATTCCCATCCCGCTGTCATGCAGATACGCACTCATCAGCAGCACATAAATTTCATCCGCATTCAACTGATAAATCCATTTGCCAATCAGTATATTACAAAAATCAATCACTTCAAGCGAATGCAGCGCTGTATGATCGGTATAGGTGGGAAAAATCACCTGATATTTATTCAGCATCTGCTGCATACACACAACACTGTTGGTAAACAGCAGATGCAGCGCCGGATTCTCTTTTTTCAGTTTTTGCTCACATAGAAAGCCCGTTTCCATCTCTTTCCTCTCCCAAACAAGTGCGTGGTCAGATATAACACAGTAAACGACGTAAGTCATTTTAAAAACCACAATCTCATATTTCTCCAACTATAGCACTTTTGAGGGATTCTGTCATCCTTATATTTTCACGAGAGAGGTTACAGGCCGTTACTAGTTACTATTCACGGGGTGGAGAAGACGGACTGAGATTTTGAACTTTCGTGAGA
>JAJBUL010000011.1 GCA_020860365.1 Clostridiales bacterium
TAAAATCACTCGTTATTTCGGTGTGCGTATAAAAAGACCCGGGAAGTCAAGTTTACCGTCTACCGGCAGTGGACTAATATTTCTATTGCGATCCTGGCTCATTCAGCCAATTCTATCGTTGTGTTAATGTCATGTTCTTTCTTTCACCTGGTCTTTGTCATGTAAACCACCCCAGCCGTATCCGCCAGACCCCATCCAATCGGGATTCCCCATAGAAACTTTACGACAATGCCGCAGGCAACCGTTGTGTTCCCGTCAATCCTGATACGGTAAGTTATCCATAGTTGGAATTTCGTCTGCTACCGACACACAAAAAGCGGTGCAACCACTCAGGTCACACCGCAGGAAAAAGGGAAAACAACAGTTGCAGCTTATCTGCCGTCTCATTTATTATTCAATAGCGATATACTTCTTTTCTTCAACCACCGGCTGCTGCACTTTCTTCGGTACGGTCAGGATCAGCGTACCATTCTCGAATTTTGCCTTGATATCTTCCTGTTTTACATCCTCTCCCACGTAGAACGATCTGCTGAAGGAACCCACATAGCGCTCACGGCGAACATACTTCCCATTGTTATCCTTCTGGTCATTATTTGTATTCGTGGATGCCTGGATTGTCAGATATCCATCCTTCAGCTCCGCCTTGACATCCTCTTTCTTCACCCCTGGAAGATTCATCGTAAGTTCATAGGCATTCTCGCTCTCTTTTATGTCCGTCCGCATCAGGTCGTTCTGCGCTCCGGATGGGCGGCTTGGACGGTAAAACGGCTCATTGAAAAAGTCATCAAAAAATTCATCCCACAAATTCTCTCTGTAAATACTCGGTCTCAACATATCTCATCTCTCCTTTTATTATACACAACAATTTTGTTATTATTTTTTTGAACCGGAAGCAAAATAGAATCTGACTTATCTTTCTATCTCTCTTCTTTTGTTCTATTGATGTTATAACACGGATTGTTAGCCATGTCAAGAGGTGAGTGCTAATTTTGTGTGAAAAATTTGTGATTCGTCTGATTATTTGTATCCCTTACAATTTTTGCCGCAGCGTGTAAGCCGAATGAGTCACTTTTTCAGCCAGTTTCTCATACCCCATATCCCTCAGATAATCCTGCAGAATGGGTACGGAGATCCGATGAGCAGCTCTGTAATGGCTTCATCTATCTGTGTATCCGCAATCTGGCATAGCTTTTGCAGGTACACAGGGTAATATTTCTTAATGCGTTCGTTTGAAATATGATATTGTTGCCTTTCTGTTTCCGGCTGTCTTTAGAACTGCATCCCTGTGGTATGCGACACCGACATCTGAACTGGTTACCATTCGTAACAAGCAAAAGCCCTTGGGCTTGTCCATGGGTAGTCAGCCTGTACGTAATGGATACGGGCAAAGGAAAATAGAACGACTGAGCAAAAGAAAGGCGCAGCCAAACCCGTTTTGGTTCGGCCGCGCCGAAATACTGGTTTTTTCAATTACCTGAGGCGGGAAGCTTAACCATCCCCCATTGCTGAAAATATTTTTTAAATTCTTCCGCGTAAGGTTCCAGATTCAGATTTTTCATTTCAAAACCGGTATCTGTAAAACACATCGTCTCTGGTTTTTCACAGGAATAAGCACCCCATTCAGGGAGTCCTGCACCATTTGGATCTCCGCTTTTTGCAAAATTACACCAGTAATCAACCATCGCATCCGAAAGGACATAGTCGTAACCTGCCCAGGGTCTCCAGCAGCGGGGCATTGTGCCAAACATATACCAGAGCTCACAGCTATGCCAGCTGCCAAAATCATCTCCCGGCAAGGCATGGTCAAAATAATAGGTGTAAATTGGTCTGCGCCCATTTTTTGCCGCCCAATCGCCCAGTGCATTTGCGGCGCCGTATGCAGCCACGCGCTTTTTCTGTTCCTGCTCCGGTTCATCTTTCGCAAACTGGCAGATAGTATCTACATCTCCGGCCACGCCTCCGCAAAGGATAGAATCACAGTTTATGCGTCCTTCCTTGATGCTCTGTCCCGCATACTCTACAAGGTTATATCCATCCATGCACGGATGAAAGCCAAGATTCCCGCATGGACCTCCTATGACTGCAAGCATCGCGGCATCCAGTCTTTCATAAACCTCCTGCCCCGGCAATGTCATCACATCCTCAAATGTCATTCCTGCCTGCTCCAGAAGGCGGATTCCAAGTTCTTCCTGTTCTTCCATCGTTCGAAACTCCGACAAATCATTGATTCCGCCTCCCGATTGAATAATGGCATGCCGGATCAAGCCTTTGCACCGCGGAGAAGCCAGAAGCGTCCGTGTTGACATCGCTCCGGCAGACTGTCCGAATACCGTAATGTTTTCCGGGTTGCCGCCAAATGTCGCAATATTCTCATAGACCCACTGCAATGCAAGAATCTGATCTTCCATCCCGGCACTGCCGCAGCGTCCATTTCTCTTTGTCAGCTCAGGATGTCCGAAAAATCCAAATGCGTTACAGCGGTATTCGATGGAAACAAGGATGCAGCCTCTTTTGCACATTGCTTCCCCGTCAAATTCCTGCTCGTAGCTGTAACCACCAAGATACGCACCCCCATGGATCCAAAAAAGCACGGGCAGCCCCGCCTCGCTGCTGTCGGCCGGTGTCCATATATTCAGGTAAAGACAGTCTTCCCCCATATTTTTCGGCTCCGGATAGAATTCCTTCGCATAAAGCCCGAAGCTTCCAGGCATTTGCATACAGGTTTTTTCAAACCGCGTGCAGTCTAAAACTCCTTCCCATGGCTCTGTCTTCTGGGGAGGAGCAAAACGAAGATCGCCAATTGGCGGTTTCCCATATGGTATTCCCCGAAAAACAGTAAAACCCCTGTTATTGCCCCGTGCACCGCGAACCAGCCCACAGGTTGTTTTTACTTCCATCAAAGCCATTTTCATTCCCTCCTCCAGTCATACATCATAGTATATGGCAGCTTTCGTTACATTTCAACAAATTTTGACAATACATTCAAAATATTTTGCCAAAATTTCCAAACTGTTTCTTACTGCGCATCCTCCCAATACGCTTCCGCATCCTCATACCCATCAAAGTCATCATAATAGTCATAATAGAATTCCTCTGGATCATCATAATCCGACGCATTGTATTCATCCTTGCTGGAATTACTGCTTTTCGAACTGCTCCCCGAACCGGACGATGAGCTTCCGGAGGAAACTTTATCGCGGTTATCCCAGACCTGAATCACCTTTCCCTGCACACACCGGGCCGTAAATATCGTCGTATTTCCACTTTTAAAATCATACAGGTTTGCAGTGTACGCCTGCCCGCTGATCATTTCCGTATTGTGGCGCACGATTGAAGAAGGCTCTCCCAATGAGGTTTTGCTGATATACGTCTCTGACATTCCCACATAAGGAACCTTTTTGCTCAAACTTTCCAGGAAGGATTTTTCTTTTGCTGCGGCTTGTTCTTCCTGCTCTTTTTTCTTCTGCTCCTCCGCTTCTGATTCCGCTATCGTCTGTTCTTCCAGATATACCTCATACTCGGCAGTAACCTGTTCTTTATAGGGTTACAGTTTCTCCTGTATTTCTGCGCTTACATTTTGCAATTCCAGAGAATACTGCACTCCTTTCTACAATCAACGATAAACAGTGAGTTACATCGCTAATTATAACGAAAATTGCGCAGTTTCTCACGGAATGAATGCGCAGATACATCAGAATAGACGCTCAGGTCATTTCGGAATCTGTGCGCAGATCGGCCGGAATTTGCAATGTCTATAGTCCGGCGGATTGGGAAAGTTTTATTCGAATCAAAAATCATAAACAGGCGCAATTTTAATGTCCATGGAGCCTATCGAAGCATTTGTCTTACCATTTATATTCAGGGACGCGATATAGTAAGTATGCTCCTTGTCATGCTCCGGATGGACAAGAATCGCCGCATCCGGATTTCGCTGCAGGCG
Organism: Clostridiales bacterium; assembly: GCA_020860365.1. Classification (GTDB taxonomy): domain Bacteria; phylum Bacillota; class Clostridia; order Lachnospirales; family Lachnospiraceae; genus Choladousia. Next base: position 3,941 of record JAJBUL010000011.1, read on the forward strand.
ACGGCTGATTTCTTTCCATTCTTTCGTGGTATAAAAGTCAAATATACTCAGATAGCTGCCATGCAGACAGTCCCAGATCGTTCCGGGCGGCAAATTCTCATAATTTTTCGTCCGCCCCAGAATAAAACTGTTGTTGTCCAGGAGACTGAACGGATTATCCGCCATCTCTGACAAAGAATCTACAATGATCTGGATATCCTTCTGTTCAATAATCTGCAGCATGATTTTTTCCCGCCAGGAATAAAAGACCTGAAAGATTCCGGCAACTATTTCTTCCGCCTGACGGATATCACAATTCTCTGCCCACACGATGAGCGATTGCAATTCCGGTTGCTGTGAAAGTGTATCCCGGCATTCTGGTGCACATAAAATACACTTACCATAAAATCTGGTTATATTTGCCAAAAATAATTCCCTGTTTTCTGCATCTACACAGATTATCTTCTGATTGAAATGATCCGGTGCAGTCAAATACTTATCATTAAAATAAACTGTTCCGTCCGCAAAAATTTCCCTGGCTGCTTCTTTTACAATCATAAACCCATGTTTTCGGAGTTCTTCCTGCAGGATATAAATACTTAACTCCATTCGCCCGCCCTCTTTATTTTTGATACATTCATCCTACTTCATTCCCCATCTATGTGTCAAATATAAATTTCAGTCAAAAATGACGAATTTTCACTTTTGTTTTTATGGAATTGACCGTTGAATCGAACCGGTTCATCCTGTAAATTTTTCTTATCAAAAATCAAAATATGGAGGTAGTTACGATGGAACAGATAATGAACCCCGCACTGGAAGGTACAAGCCTGGTCATACCCCAGGGACCTGGCGTCATGGCGGCTTTTTCTTACACCGGCATTGCCGATGAAATTCAGGCTTACCAGACAAGCGCCTGGATCGGCACGGCTTTGCTGACCTCTCCCATTTACGATGTATGTGACCCCGACGCAGCCAAGCTGCTGAACTCAGTCTGCACAAATGACTTTACCACACTTGGCCTGAAGGGTCTGCGTCACGCAGTGCTGTGCAATGAAAAAGGACAGATTTTATGCGATGGTGTGGTCATCCGAATTGCGAAAGACCGCTACAGAACCTATTGGATCAATCCTGTCATTTCCTACTATGTAGAGTCTTCTGATCTGGACGTTTACGGTGAAGATATGTCCGGTAAAGAATATTTTATCCAGATTGACGGCGAAAAGTCCCTGGAAATTCTCGAGGACGCTTTTCAGGCTGATCTCCATGATATCAAATTTGCCAGACACCGCATTCAGACCGTAGATGGCATGGATGTCCGCGTAATCCGTCTTGGTATGTCCGGCAACCTGGCTTATGAAATTCACGGACCGATGTCTGATTACGAAGCTATTTATCATAAAGTCTGGGAAAGTGGCAAAAAATTTAATGCACGCCGCCTTGGCCTTCAGACCTACAACCTTTTCAACCACACAGAAGCCGGCTTCCCGAATATCAACCTCCATTATCCGCTCCCGTGGCTGGAATCCGGCGAGGTGCTGGCAAAGCATTGCATCAATCTTCCACAGTACGCATTTTACAACCTCAACCGCGTACTTGTCGGCAGTGCAGGAAATGATGTACAGGAGCGTTTTGTAACGCCATATGATGTGGGCTGGGAATTCCTGCTGAAATTCAACCATGATTTTATCGGCAGAAAAGCCCTGGAAGAGATGGCAGAAAAGCCCCATCGGACAGTGGTAACTCTTGAGTGGAACGCAGAAGATGTCGGAAAAGTATTTGCCATACGGCTTGACCCGGCAGCAGAGCCCTGCGATGATATTTCGCTTCCCACGGATACGAATTACTACGAAACCATCCAGAATTTCAGCTTCAGCTATCGTGCTGACAAGGTATTTGCAGGCGAGAAGGAAATCGGAATCACTTCCGGCAGAATCATTTCCTACACCTACAACACCATGATCTCCCTTGCGTTCATTGATTCTGAATATGCGAAGGAAGGCGATGAGCTGGAAGTTCTCTGGGGTACTCCGGGCACCCACCAGATGAAGGTGCGCGCAAAAATCGCACGCTTTCCATACAACAGCAACTTCACTCGCAATGAAAAGAAGGATGTAGAGGAAATCCCGCATTTCACAAAATAATCTTGCTTCGCGTGAGCCAACAATTTAGCGTAAAAAACGTCTGTCGAAATCTAATTTTCCGGCAGACGTTTTTTTCACAGGTGTCGAATCAGCTAATATAATATTTGTCGTTCTGGATCTCTATAAACTCCCCTGCCAATTCTGATAGTGGGTCATTCACATCCTCAATAATTCCCATTTCTTCCAGTTCCGTGATTGTCTTTTCATATTCATCCCAATTCCCCTTCAGGAAAATTTTTTCAGGAACTCCGCGGTGTTCCACGAGCAGTGTGAAACATTATGCAGCCTTGTACCTTTTTTCTTGTGTTTACCGGCGTTATGTAAAACATCGCGATACCTGCGATAGATCCCTTTCAGCACCGGATGATAAAAGGCAAGTATCTGATTCCTATCACACAGCATACACTCTCCGTCACAGATATTCCTGCCAGTATAATACTTCCAACCATTCGACAATATCCCCTATAACGTGATCCCGGCACGCTTCATGCAGGATATCATGGCGTCCAGGATAAAGGTTCAGAGAAACATCGTTTATACCCGCTTCCTTATACACATCAATCAGCCGTTCCACACCTTTCCCCATCTCTCCTACCGGATCATCTTTTCCAGAGAGAAAAAACATGGGCAGTCTCTCTGAAATTTTCCCAATACTCTCCTTGTCTCCTGTAACCAGCATTCCTCGCAAAAGTTCCCGGAACAGTCCGGCAGGCATAAACTTTCCGCAGGCTTCATCCTGCATATAATTGCTTATCCCGTCTACGCTTTCACAGAGCCAGTCAAAGTCAGTCTTGTTCGGTTTAAAATAACGGTTATATGTACCAAAAGACATTTTCTGTATAAGTTTGCTTCGGTTCCCGTCTCCAACCCGTTTTGCTTCCAGGCTGGCAATTGCTTTAGCAAACGAAATCTGCGATGCGCTCTGAAATCCTGTTCCAATCAGTATGGCCGCATCCACGCTGTCAGGAAAGTGTGCGAGCAGATTCCTTACCACAAATGACCCAAGCGAAAAACCAATGCAATAAAATGGCACGGTCGGATACTGCTGTTTTAAATATTCCTGCAGACGATGTGCATCTTTCACGAGGTACTCCCATCTGTAACAGTCTGGTCTTTCGGACTCTCCATGCCCCATGTGGTCATTTCCAGCCACAGCATATCCTTTTCCCACCAGTGCAATGGCCAGTTCCCCATACCGTCCAATATGTTCTGTGATGCCATGTGACACCTGTATAACTGCTTTCGGATGTCCTTCCGGCAGCCATTCATGGAAATGTATCTTCGTCTTTCTGTCAGACGACAAATAATGCAAATCCTTTTCTATCATAGTCAGCCTCCTCGTATAAATCTCAACTGAACGCCAGATCCCCATCCTGTAAATCATCTGGAAGATGCAATTCCTGTTCATCCGTTCCAAGCAGCTTCGATATCGCAAATACAGCACTCTTTCTCGCCAGCGATGATGCTGCCTATACCAGCGATGCTATATTGCCTGTAGACGGTGGCTGGACATCATTTTAAATTTGCCTTTCATTTTCCATATATTTGATTTCTTCATATCCTGCGAAGCAAAGACCAGATCCCCATCATGATCTCACTTGGGATAACTTTAGCTGCGATCCGATGAACCGTGCAAACCAATCCGGGCGTGGACACAGGAAGCCCTAACTCCGCATCAATCAGAGCATGACACACGACATTTTTCTCACGAGATGCCAGTGGAAAGTGTCGGATATACGTGCTATCTTCCGTTTTTTGCGCTGTTCCGATAAATTCCGTATCCTTCACCCAGTACGGACAGACCGCCGTCACATGGATGCCCGCACCAAGCAGCTCCACGCGAAGAGCACGGCTGTAGCGGTACAGAAACGCCTTGGACGCAGAATAAATGTTCAGATACGGGAATGGCTGAAATCCCGCGGTCGAACAGATTTCCAGCACATTCGCACCCCTGCTCATAAAGGGAAGCGCCAGCTGTGTCATATCCACAGCCGCGCGGCAGTTCAGATCGATCATATCGTCACAGTCTCCTATGGAAATATCTCTCCATGAGCCGATTTTCCCAAAACCAGCCGCATTGATGAGATAGCGCACTTCCAACTGTTCTTCTTCCAGCAGGGCACGGATTGTCTGAAATGATTCCTTCTGCGTCAGATCGAGGGGAATCACTCGAAGCACTGTGCGGATCTGGTTTCGCAATTCAATCAGACGTTCTTCCCTGCGGGCGACGACCCACATTTCATCCAGTCCCCTTTTTTTATCCAGCTGCCTGACGAATTCTCTCCCCAAACCGCTTGATGCCCCGGTAATAATCGCAATTTTCTTTTTCACCATTTAAGAAACCTTTCTGCCCGTTTCATCCGGACTGTGGTTCATAATCAGCATCTGCAGCCGATTCTCCACATTCGCATAGCTGGTATCGGGATCGAGGTCGAGCGGCAGAATCGAAATGTCCGGATATTCCTCTTTCAGTCGCTTGATCACGCCGCGTCCACAGACATGGTTCGGCAGACAGCCAAACGGTTGCAGGATAATAAACGACTTCACGCCAGTCTTTGCGTTGTGCGCAATCTCTGCTGCCATCAGCCAGCCCTCCCCACAGCTTAACGTTTCGGGTATCACATTGCGGACTTCCTGGTACAGTTCTTTCGGCTTTTTCGCGCATTCATAAAGCGCATGGCGGACTGCGATCTTCTCCAGCTGCTTCTGAACATAATCGAACAGTCCCTCGACCATCTGAGGATAGGGCGGAATACTGGCATGATAATCTTTAATCTCACATTCCGTAGCACGGAAATCCTTCCGCAGCTGATCGGTAATCCTGGGGAATGCCGTCTCCATGCCGTTGGCCTCCAGGTACCGCTCAATATTGAAATTCGAACCAGGATGATAGGTCACCAGCAATTCTCCGGTAACAAATACCTTCGGTTTCAAATGGCTTCGATCATAAGGGATCTGCCCCATCCGGTCAATGCAGGTCTCAAAGACTTTTCTGACGTTTTTCACGCCTTTTCGAATCCCCTCCGCCAGCTGATTCACGCAGTCATTGTAAACCTCGTCCGTTTCACCCGGATATAACTCATAGGGACGAATCTTCCGGCAAATATCTGTAAGAATATCCAGCATCATAAAAGTCCATACCGCTTCCCAAATGGCGGAAATTCCAAGAATCATAACACCCGGATGCATATCCTTCGTATCATTCGCATCTGTTGTCACGATGGGAACATCGGTAAATCCGGCCCGATCCAGCCCCTTCCGCAGCACCCCGGCATAATGCGACATCCGGCAGTCACCCTGGAATTTTACTATGGCCACAGCTACTTCATCCTGCCGGTAGTTTCCCTTCTGCAATTCACTGATGAGTTCCCCGATCACCATCTGGCACGGGAAACAAATATCATTATGGACGTATTTCTTCCCCAGGGCAATCTGCTCCGGCCCGCCGATGGGCAGTGTTTTCACAGTGTAGTTTTCCTTCTCCATAATGGCAGAGAGCAGCACAGATACCTCTTTGGAAATATTGGGCACCAGTATCGTACGCCGTTTCCGATCGTCTCTGTGAAATTTCACGGGACTTGGCTCCGATAGTTTTCCCTCAAATGGTCCCATCCATTCCCGGATGCGGGCATTCCTGCGTTTAATCTCAATTGTCTCCAGAAACGACTGAATGCGGATGCCGAGGGAACCTGCTGCATCGCTCTCGTCCACTTTAAGAATCAGAGGTGATTTATTACCACACTCTGCCAGAATCCGACTGATCTCATCAGACAAAATAGCGTCATGTCCGCAGCCAAAGCTGACGATCTGCACATACTCCAACGCCGGATCTTTTGCTGCGACAAACGCGCCTTCCAACATTCTCGTGTGAAAGTCGTTGGTAATTTCTATCCTGGTATTTTTCAGGTCCTGTTCACTAAGACCTGGCAGACTGTCCACCGTCAGCACGGGGATGCCACGCTCGGTGAATCGTCGGGACAGATCATGGCAGATAAAAGGATCGGTGTGATAAGGCCGTCCGGCCAATACCACCGCATACGTACCAGTTTCATGCGCCTGACAGATGATCTCACTGGCTCTTTGCACCAGCGTTTCCCGGAAAGAGAGAAGCGCCTGTTCCCCATCCGCAAAGGCTGATAGCGCCTCTGCTTTCGTCACACCCAGCGTATCCACTGCATAGCGGCAGATCTGCTTTTTCCGGTCTTTTTCCTCAAACCAGTGAAATACCGGCGTATCAAAGACTATATTTCCGCCTTTCTCCGGATTCTGGGAATTGCGCACGACCATCGGATATCCCTGCAAAACAGAACAGACATAAGGGCTGAGCTTGTCCACTCCCTCCGGAGGCATATGCATCACATAAGGAAAAAAGATGCGGTCTACCCCCATCCCTGCCAGATCCATGACATGGCCATGCACCAGCTTTGCGGGGAAACAGACCGTATCCGATGCTACATACTGCAGTCCCTGCTCATAAAGCTTCCGCGAGCTTTTATGAGAAAACTTCGTGTGATAGCCCAGCGCCCGGAAAAAAGTGTTCCAGAAGGGCAGACTGTCCCAGAATTCCAGCACCCTGGGTATACCGACCACCTCTCCTTTATCCGGAGCTGCCTGATGATAGGGATAGTCTGCGAAAAGCAAAGCTTCACGTTCCCTGAACAAATCAGCTGGCTCGCCAGTACCGGCATTTCGCTTTCTTTCAACCGCTGCCCCTTTCTCACAGCGGTTACCGGACACCCAGGTTTTTCCAGTAGAAAAGGTAACGATCGTACGGCTGCACCGATTTCCGCAGCCAGTGCACTGCACACCGCTCTGCGTCTCATAAGAAAAATTCTCCAGTGCGTCAAAACCTATGAAGGAGGAAGTCTTACCGTTCTGGTACCCTTCCTCTGTAACCTGACGTTTCACCTCAAGTGCCGCGCCGATCGCTCCCATCTCTCCCGGGTAAGGAGCCAGCTTTACCTCAATACCGAGGTATTCCTCCAGAGCACGCAGCACCGCCTGATTACGGAAAGTGCCGCCTTGCACAATAACATGGTTTCCAAGCTGGCTCGTATCAGAAATACGAATAACTTTCGTAAAAACATTCTCGATCACAGAACGACAGAGTCCCGCCATAATATCGTCCGGGCCTTTCCCGTTGCGTTGCTCCGTAATGATCGTGCTGTTCATAAACACCGTACAGCGGCTGCCAAGCTTTGCCGGAGATTCCGAGCGAAAAGCTGCCTCCGCAATCTCATCCACCGGTATCTTCAGACCGGATGCAAAATTTTCCAGAAAAGAGCCGCACCCGGACGAACAGGCTTCATTCAGCATGATATTTGTGATAATGCCATCCTCCAGCCAGATTGCTTTCATATCCTGACCGCCAATGTCAAGCAAAAATGTGGCTTCCGGATAGTAATGGGTACACCCCATGGCATGAGCCACCGTCTCGACCGTATGATAGTCCGCTCCAAATGCCTGCGCCAGCAGGTTTTCGCCATATCCAGTCGTGCCAAGCCCCAGAATATGAAGCTGAATGCCCTGTGCCTCATATTTTCGCTTCATTTCAATCAGGCCGCCCCGCACTACCCGTAGTGCTTCTCCTTTGTTGGGAGCATAAAACCGGTCAAGCACCCGTCCTTCCTCATCCATCAAAACAAATTTCGATGTAGTACTTCCAGAATCAATTCCCAGCCAGACCCGCAGCTCCCTATTCATCGGTTTCGGCGCGCATAACGCTCGCAATTCTCTGGCATGTCTTTCCTGCAACCGATACTATTCTTCTGGGGAACTAACGAAAGGCTTCGCCGTTTTTTCCGTATTCCGGGAAGATTTTTCTGGCACGGCAAGCCGCCCCATCAGTTCACGCAAGGTGACCATATCCGTATTACCCTCTTCTTCCGGAAAGAGCTGATCAATGGCGATAGCCGTCCCATAAGCAACAATCGTTTCCGGGTGTTCCGGGCGCACAATATTTTCCTCTTTCAATCTGAGCCTTTTAGCAAATGTTACAATCAATGTCGGATTGAATGTCAGCGGTCCACCTTCGAAAATTATAGGTGGCGCCAATTCCAGCCCCTGCGCCAGGCCGCCAATGGTCTGCTTTGCGATGGCATGAAACGTAGACAGAGCAATATCCTCCTTCTTTGCCCCGGAAAGCAGCATTGGATGAATATCCGTCTTTGCGAACCCGCCGCCGCGCCCGGAGATGTCGTAGACGTTCTGCCCCCGCGACGCCAGAGCTTCAAATTGTTCCGTCTCCACATTCAGAAGCACCGCCACCTCATCGATAAAGGCGCCAGTACCGCCGGCGCAGCTCCCATTCATCCGCATATCAGAGGTTTGCAGCTGTTTTTTCTGTTCATCATAATGAAAAAACACAACCTTCGCATCCTGACCGCCAAGCTCGATAGCGGTTTGCACCTGAGGATATAACGCCCGGACTGCTGCCGAGTTAGCCACTACTTCCTGTATGTAATGGACGTTCAGCTTTTCAGCAATCGTCCTGCCTCCGGAACCGCAGACTGCCGCTCGGAATTGCTGATTGGGATATTGTTTCTCTGCCTCCGCGAGCAGAGAAGCAGCCGTCTCCTGTTGTCTCGCATTATGCCGCACGTATCGTGCGTAAAGCACATCCTTCGTTCCGGCATCCGTGATCACCACTTTCACTGTTGTGGAACCCACGTCAATTCCCATTCGAAGCTCTCTGTTTGTACTTTCCACTCAAAAACTTCCTCTCTGTGCTTCCTCTGTATTATACTCATTATACTCGATTAACATTCGGGTGGAATCCATCCTGCAATATCATCCGTCTTAAAATCATAGGTAAGCTTTTTCCCATACGCCTGCTCATAGGCGGCAACCTTCTGCCGGTAATCCTGCCGCATCATTTCCTGGCTGTTCTCCCTGCTGCTTTTATCCGGATCCGGATAAATGGGTTTGAGAATATGCATCACATACCGGGTTTTATGAAATTCTTCATTTTCTTTGCCCGACAAATTCCGGATCTCCACAAAGCAGGAAATAACCGGAACATGGTTAACCGCCGCGTAATAATACGCGCCCCGTTTGGGCGGGCGGGGTTTCCGATAGTGAAACCACATCTCCTGTTCCGGATAGATCAGAATTGCATCTCCATGATGTAATCGTTCCCAGATCATAGGGCCAAAATAGTTACGCAGATATTCGGAATGATTCACCAGTGGAATGATGTCCTCATGATTCATCAGAAAACCAATCCACCCTTTCATGGCAAGATTTGTCTCCTGACTGACGATGAACAGCCGCCGATAACCTGCCTGGTTCATCGCCTTCCGAACCGCCGTATTATCCAGAGGGCTGAAATGGTTGCTTGTAACAATCGCCCCGCCATGAATCTCTTTTATATTTTCCAGCCCTTCAATCCTGGTGTCCCGATTCAGCCATCTGGTAGCCGTGTCGGTCAGAGCCCGCGCACAGGCATTGCAGAATCGGTATCCAAAAGTTTTATAATTATCCAGATAATGCCGGATGATCTTCTCCCGCTCCTCCTGGGATAAAACCGGGTCATCTGTCTCCACCTTACAGTTCAGGTCGCCCCTTTCTGCGGCAGATTTCATATTAGCAATCACCTTTTCTTTGTTTCCGCCGATTAACATATGCGTATCTTTTCCCCTTTCTCAAACATTTTGCGAAAGGTAATCTCCTGCGTACACACTTTGGGACCTTTTGCGACCATGTTTCCAAGGCAGGTCTGATCCGATTTTTTCTGTTCTTCCGAGTAATTTTCCTTAAAATGCAGAATATCCGGATAAAATGGAGATTTTATCGCACAGTCCCAGAAATACTCCTCATACGGGATATTGTCATAACACCAGGGCTTCTGAAACAGATTGTAATGAATCAGCTTTGGCTCCCTGATCATCTCGCTTCCCTTTCCACCCATCGGCGGCATGGTATCCCACGTCTCATCCAGATAAACGATTTTGCCGCTGCACATCGCGTTGATGTAATCTTGGTCTGGGGCAAGACAATCAAAATGAAAGGTATGCAGCAGCTGAAGAAAATGGTCACAGAACCCCACTTCCCGCATCTTTTTCAGGTTCATCAGCAGGATACCGGAATTGATATACCGGTCAATCGGCACACCGACTGCATTTTCTACATACTCTACCAGTTCAGGAACCGGCGTAATGGAACGATCCGCACAGGCTCCAATCATATTATCTCCCAATTCCACCCGGTACAATTCAGAAATATCGCCGGGCACCACAATGTCACTGTCAAGGTAGATCCCCTTATCATACGCAGAAAACCGATCAGCGATAAAAAGCCTGAAATAAATAGTCAATGTAAAATAGTCACACCGTAACCGGTTTTCGGTTCGGTCGGTAATGCCTGCCAGTTCTTTTTCCATAGGGACAAAACAGATATCAAATGGAGCGTGCACGCCAGAGGCAATCCTATCCTGACTCTCTTTCATTAAATCCTGGTGCAGGACAATAATTTGATACCGATACGCTTTGGACGCATGCTCCTCCATCGAGCGGATAGCGCAGTCCAGCCATGGAGCATAGCTCTCGTCAGTAGTAAAAAAAATAGGGATTACAGTTTGTTCCATAATAAAATCATCCTCTCAATTCTGTCATAACAGCAGTATATTCCTGCAAAATATCATCATATTCGTGCAGTTTCAGCTTTTCATGTACCTGTTCAATCTGCCAGGGTTTTACCGTCAGCGTATGCACCCATGGAAAAAAGCGGAAGCTCGTCGTAAAATGCTGAAATACAGTTTCTTCATGAAGCCTTCGCTGCTCGTTATAAGCCCTGGGGCAAAGTTTTTTATGATCAGCCAGTTTGTTGATAGCAGACTGATCCGGCATAAACATCTTTTTAGCACTGCAAAGGACACGGCACCGCGCAAACAGACCGGTTTCCCGAATGCAGGCCAGATTCAACAGCAAAACGCCAGAATTCATATAATCCATATGGAACAGGTTCTTTCGGAAAAACCACTTTCCATAATAATCAGGAACACCGGCAAGCTCACAGCCTGATATTTCCTGATGGTAAAAGCTGCTAAAATCCTTCCTGCAGACTACATCATTGTCCAGGTACAGGATTCGTTCCGGTATATCCGACACCTGATCCGCATAAAGGCGCAGCATGCAGCAAGGTGTGAAGCGCGTTTCCATATTCGCCAGCGGAGGTGCGGCACAGAACAGCTCCGTGGCGTCAATCCGGACTGCAGAACTCTTGTCATTCTGCCTTTTGAGGCGGTTATCCAGATAACGGATGGTCTCCAGGGAAACCGGCGAAACCCTCCCTGTCTTAAGTTTCAGATCCATCGTCATTACAAATATGTTCAAAGGCTCCGAAGTATGCTTCAGCAGTGACAAAACAGAAATCACCAGCCCATCCTCTATATTTTTATCTCCGCAATACAGGACATTCATAAATTCGTCTCCTACTATTGTTGTATTCCTATAAAACAGCTGCTCTCTTTCCGATATCGAATATACTCACAGGTGCTTTCCTGGCTGCGCGACTCCATACAGGCGTAAATTCTGTCATGCAGCTCCATCTGCTGTTCTCGTTTATTCTTACCCGGTTCAGCGAAAAACGGGCCGTCAACATAAACAACTTTTTTCGGTTTCCTTCCATGCTTCCGCTCCTGGTAAGTAGTCGTCATGCAAAAGGCAGGCACATTATACAGCACCGGAAAGCGAAAAGCCGTGGCCTGAAATGGCCGGATAAACGAACACCATGGCCAGACATGAGCTTCCGGGTAGATGACAATGCACCGTTTTTTCTCCACATGGTAACGAACCGCCTCCATGAAATTCTTCATCTGTCCCATGGAATCCGGAATAAACAAACCCCCCAGCATAGGAAGGAGCTTCCCAATTACCGGAATGCCCAGGTTTGCCGGACTGGCAATTACACATATCCGCATGGGGAAACAGTACAGAGCCGGGCCGAATATGTCCCCCATGGGCTGCGTGTGGTTTCCATACAGAAAGCAGCCTGTTTTTCTGGCTTTCTTCAATGCTTTCCGATTTTTCACGCAGATATGCAGCACAAATTTGCCATAAAACAGCGCAAATATCAGCGCCACACAATAAAGCACCGCAGAAACCAGGCGATAAACCGGATTTTTGTGTATCCAGCAATAATCATCCGGCAGTGTTTCATCCTGATGGGCAATTTTTACAAAGTCATCCGTATAATCCTGATAATAGTATGTTGTTCCACCTCGCCTCACACCCATCTGCCTGATACCCCCTGCACATTTCTGCATCCTTTAAGCTTTATCATTTTCCATCATCTAAATTTTTTAATCGTCCTTTCAGGCATAAAAATACCCATTTTGTTATAGACGTGTTATAACGCTTGTTTTTGGCCGTGTCAAGTCTTAACTGGAGTAACTACTGTTCCCATCTCGTCCCTGGTTACTATTCACGGGGTGGAGAAGACGGACTGAGATTTTGAACTTTCGTGAG
>JAJBUL010000114.1 GCA_020860365.1 Clostridiales bacterium
AGCAGACAGCAGGTCGTGATCCGCAGTCATATGTACAGAAACATCAATGACTGTGACTAAAGACCGTAGAGCCGCCTAATTTGATCCGGGATCTTCCAGAACGAATTCGAAGAGGTGAATATGAACTGCCGCTCTGGGCAGATATTTCATCGATGCCAGAGGATGAGAGGCGTTCAATCTGGGGTGTGATGATAGGGAATGAGGGCAAGAGTCGTTACACAATTTATGATTTGTATACAAGAGAAGGATTTAATCCGGAAACGGATCTGTTGATGGCACCGATTATGGTGCCAGAAGGTTATCTCTCTGGCGGATGGTTTCAAGGCGAGCCGAATGCGGTCAGGCCATGGAGGTCTGAATCTTTTGGATGCCAGGGCGAACCGGTTCTGGATTGGAATCTGATGACGAGCCTGGACGGATTGTTTGCGGCAGGTTCTTCTGGAGGACTTGAGGGTTGTTCTTACGCTTGTTCCTCCGGATTTTATGCAGGGAATCGTGCTGCGGAATATGGAATGGAAGTAGAGCGGGGAATAATAGATCAGGCACAACTGGACGCCGAATATGATCGGGTATATGCACCGGTAAAACGCGCGGGGGATCCAAAAGCCTATGTTAGCTGGAAAGAGCTTTGTCCCATCTTGTGTGACAATGGTGCGAGGTGGGATGGAGGTTCGGACGGAGAGCGAGAGGATCAGAAAAGCCCGCCATACGACTCTGAATATGATATGTAAACATCATCGTATGATCTGCGATCAGTGTTCTCGGTATTCTGACTGTGAATTTCATGCACTCTGTAGTAAGTATGGTATTAATGAGCGCGATTATAACCCTTATGTTATGGAGGCGGATAAAGATGAAAGTGCGCCACATCTGGTACGCGACACGTCTAAATGTATACTCTGCGAGAGGTGCGTATCTGTTTGTCGGTTACAGGGAATGAATATTATCAGTGTATTCAACCGCGGATGGAAAAAGAGAATCGCACCACCAAAGAGACGCAGATTAAAGGAAAAGTAATAAAGGATGAATGCCGTTATTGTATAAGAAGTATGGAAATAGAAAGACTAGGAGATAAGACTATGATGAAATTACCGCCACTTCCGGAACTTTCCCCGGAGGAGAAGAAAATGCCCCTTGCAAAATATTATATGGAGGCTTATCCTCCGGAACCTTTAAAACAGCAACTGATAGATGCCGGGCCGATGGACCCGGGAGATGCAATCCCTGCTGATGATTTTCTGGATCTCCTTCGGCCGGAGGGGTATCGCACGGAATTTGGCTACTGTTTAATGCCAGATGGTACAGGCTACATAGCCCTGTATGAAAGATCTGTTCCTGGTGTGACTGGCCAGATGATGGGATGGTATGTGAGATGGATGAACTTTTATTCAAAAAGTATGGTGCCCGGACAGGGAAATTTGAGGTATAAGTTATGGATGCCTTATGACCATTTGGATCATTCATTTGTGAACGGAAAAGATCCAACGGATGGGATTAATACCCTCGAAACGCTTGATATTGGCGCAGGGTCCAGACCGGTTGCCTGTGTTCGCCGGAATCTTGATTTGAAACAGCTTGGATTCACTGATAAGATGGAAAAAGAACTGGCAGATGCCGGATGTCGCGTGAGCGCGGCCTGGGAGACTTTCGAGATTCCTGGTTCTCATATCTGTCTGAGCATTACTCGTCCATGCCCTTGGGGTGGCACGGAAACGCTTTCCAGAGAATGGATAGGCTGGAAACCAGGAGATGGGAAACTTGTTCGAGATGATTTTCCTCTTTGTTCGGAGGAATACCTGAAAAATGTTGTGATACATAATACGATTGAACATGCACATTTGCCGCGATTTTTGCCGCAGCTGTACGCGGAATATAAAGACAGGCCTATAGACGCAGATTAAAATATGAAGGGAAGCTATGGAAATAAAGTTTTATTTGATGATGCTGGTTTAACATTATTCCGTATTAATGAAGATGGCAGTCTTGGCGACATCTGTGATATCCTGATTACTCCTTTGTCCGGGGGCCTGGGTTCTAATTCCAGGATAGATGTTGATAAAAAAACAGGTCGGTTCCAGCTGATTGAAGTGATATCCAGACAACATTCAATCGTAGCAAATCCATCCAGTGAAATATTCGCACTTTGCGACAAAGGCATGGATCGTATTTATACCTATCGCCTGGATCGTGACAAAGGGAAAATTGTTCCGCTGGATGAATTTGATGCTGAAGTGGGATGTTTTCCAAGATATGGTGTATTCCATCCTTCATTACCAATGTATTACGCGAATAATGAGACAGAAGCAACTCTGAATAGCTTTCACTATGATGAAACAACTGGAAAACTGGACAGATTTAGCTATAAGACGCTCTTGTTGGAGGATTCTGATGGCAGAAAACAGGGATCGCAGGATATCCTTGTTCATCCAAATGGGAAAGCTCTTTATGTTTCTTTAAGTGGAGATTTCAATTATCTGGCGACACTCAGGCTGAATGAAAAAGGAATCCCGTCTCTTGTTCAAAATATACCGTGCGGCGGAATTTTTCCGAGAGGAATCGCGATTTCTCCTGATGAAAGGTTCCTTTTGTCAGGTAATATAAGGTCGGGAAATATTACCACTTTTCGGATTTTACCGGATTATACGCTGGAGTCAACAGGCATGATTTATGATGCAGTGTCTCCATCTGCAATCCGTTTTTATGTATCGTAATAGTATTGGAGAATGAATATCCAGAAATATCCAGAGCGTCTGAACCATCCGGATGCTCTGGACGAATTTTGGGTGATATTGTAGTCAGCCTGTCAGGCGGTTTGCGCCTGCTGTTCTTAATAATTTCAATGATTTTAAATTATGGATCTCCTATCTTGCGGCTCAAAGAAGAATGACTGTGGGAACATATCGTGAATGTACGACTGGAGTTAGGCGAGCAAGTTATTGGTGTGGAATTCAGAAAGATTTCTTATCGATAGTAGAAATGTCTGTGTCATGATTTTGCCTTATTACAATATTTGTAATAGAAAAGAGAACTACCTATATTCGAACCAATAGTGAAAATGAGACAGTAGGAGATGGCGTAGAAATTAACAGATAGCAGGAAAGCCAATTTTGGCGCAAAGTAAAATGGTATACGTCATTTACTGTAGATTTATTTTTTATTTCTCGGTAGAATTTTCTGGTAAGATATGCCTGACCATACGGTCTTTGCGCTTTTTGCAAGACCGTATGAATCCAAATGATTATTTTACATAGTTTGCCAGGAAAGAAAAAGTCTCATCTGGTTCGAGGTCAGAAATCATTGTATGTCTGTGTGGCCATGCGTATTCGGCATTGATAATAGCGTTTGTGCAGTTTTGAAGTTTTACTACAAGATTGAGAAACAAGTTCCCAGTTGTCTCATGATGGCCTCCACATCGTATAAACCAGATCGGGGCCAGATCCCCGGCATCAGGGGTGCCGATAAAGTTCATTGGGTTGATAAGGTATTCGCTGCGGGCATTTTCTTGCGCACTTTTTTACCCATATACGGCCTTCCTCTGTGTATTCTGGATATTCTGAGATAATTTTCCCCATTTTTTCATTAAAATGACCTATTTTTGTGCCGTCTACGGAGCCAAATGCTTCGTTTTCTCTGGAGGGCTTTGCCCTGAATCCATCATAACTGCCTACATAACGCATCCACCGTCCAGTGTTCCAGTTGATATAATTTGGCATATTTGTTACGGTAGCTTTTTCCCCATTCCATGAGATTACTTTTTTGTTATGTTCTTCATGAAACCATGCCGTTCGTCTTTCGTTTGGAAGAGAGGAGATGTATTTTGTTGCGGCTTTATTTAACTGTTCCATCAGATAAGGCGTATAGGTATCGCCATTGATGAAATTCATAGGCTCGCCTGTTTCAGGATTCTTAAGGCCAAGCTCGTTTACGTATTCTTCATACGCTTTTGCAAGTCTTTGACTGATTTCCGTGAATAGAGCATCCTCTCTAAAGAGTCCATCAACATTTTCAGTGCTGAACATCCACTCATAGGCCAGGTCAATATGTTTTAAATCGGTAATCGGAGCATTTACGATACAACAGAAAATATCATCTCTGGCATCAGCGGCACCTATTTCATTCAAATATTTTTGATAAAGGGGGCTGTTTCCGGTCACGCCGAGCAGAGCGCTAAATCCACCCCCTGAGCTGGCGCCTTCTTCCACAATTTTATCAGGATTCCCAGGAATCCTTCCTGCGTTAAAACGCAGATATCGGACAGCTGCTTTCAGATCAATGATGGTCATTGGCAGATCGCCGCGTCCCACATAAATGTTTTGAACGATCGTATCACGGCCTCTTGCTCCAGGCGACACCACAATATAACCTTCGGCGAGCGCTCTGGGAATTGCTTTTCGTTCATCATTCTCAATGGAAGCAGGATAAGCTTCTCCCATGCCACCGGTCTTTTGAATAAAGAAAATTGGAGCATCCGGATCATTGGAGAATTCCTCAGGAGCGTAAATATTCATAATCTGAAGGTGTGGAGCATTTGGATATGCTACATATGGGATGTTTTCATATGCCCGGTAGAAGATCGTTTGATCATTGTATTTACATGATCCCGTTCTATAATTTAGAGGATTAAAATGCAGGTCTATAGGTTCCATGGCTTATACTCCTTTCACTTTTGTTTTAACTATTATAAACAATAAATTCAGAAAAAGAAAACAGAAATTTAATGTATATATTCCAGTCAGGAATTAATTGTTACAAGTCAGATCCGAGTCAAGAAAGATGCGCTTAAAAACCACGACAAATAGATCCTCTGAATGAGAGAGCGGTTTAGCGTGGAAGTCCTTGTGAATGATGGGGAACAGGCGCTGACCGCAGCCATTTTTACACCACTGAGCGCAGATGGTATCAGCTTTGAGGTGGATGGCCGTGCGGAACTGGAAGTGGAGAAGTATGAACTGCGCTCCTGACAGCAAATGCTGTGCGACTGGGCGAATAGCGGGGAATCTTCGTTTCACATAAATGGCATGAAAAAAGGTTGGGAGTAGACAGAAACAATGAAAAATATATCAAGAAGAGATTTTCTGAAGGGAACGCTTGCGGGGGCGGCGTCTTTCGCTTTTTCAGCAATGTATGGCGTTTCATTCTCAGGGTCGGCTGTGGCGGCTGAAGAAGACGGACTGCTGCTGCATCTTGCTTTTGACGAAGGCAGCGGTACGGAGATTACAGATTTAAGCGGGATCACAGGGGATGCGGACTAAGCTATACGTATACAAGCGCCCTTTACATGGACAGCCAGGATCCGCAGTGGCGCGATACGGGCATTTCCGGCGGTTCCCTGCTGTTTGACGGCAATTCGACCTGTGTCACTTACAGCAAAAGCGCGATTAAGGTGGAAGGCGATGCCCTCTCTGTAAGCGTCTGGTTTGCGCCGCGCACCTTTGAATGGGACGATCCGTTCGCAGAGGAGAACGGCACACAGGCTCTGACTGGAATCATTTCTCAGAGCTCCAAGAGTGGCATGGCGGGTTTCCAGCTGGGCTATCAGCGCTTTGGAAAGCTGTGCTTTGAGGCTGGCACTGGAAGCGAGTGGCTGACCCTGTGGGCGGAGGAAGAGCTGGAAAAATACAAATGGAATCATACCGCGGCAGTCTTTGACGGGCCGAATGGGGAAATGACCCTTTACCGGAATGGCGTACTGGTCGGCAGCATGGAGATCGAAAAAGGCAGCGCCATCGCGGGGACCAATAAGCAGCTCCTGGTGGGACGCAGCTGCGAGGCAGACCGGCTCGGCACGGGCTATATCAATATGTGCAGCGGTCTGATGGATGAACTGAAGCTGTATCAGAGAGCTCTTACTGCCGAAGAGGTTGCGGAAGCGTATAATAGCGTGGAGGTGCCGGAGATTGCTTTTTCCGACATCTGGCTGCAGAATATTCTGACCGAAGACCGCTATAAGCCGCAGTATCATAGCGGACCGCTGCAGTACTGGATGAATGAGCCGCACGCGCCCTGCTATTACAATGGTCGCTACCATCTGTTTTTCCAGGAAAACATGAGTGGTACTTACTGGCGGAATATCTGCTGGGGACATCTGGTGAGCGACGACCTGGTGAACTGGGAGCAGATAAAAGAAGCGATTGTGCCGACGAAGGACAGCGTCGTGCCGGACGGCGTCTGGTCCGGGAATGCCGCCTACGACGCAAACGGGGTGCCGATGCTGTTCTTTACCGCCGGGAATGACGGGTACTCTATGGTAGAGAGTCTGATCTCAAATCAGAACATTGGCATTGCCTATCCGGCGGATTTAAGCGACCTGGATCTGACGGAATGGGTCATCTATGACGAACTGGCGGTGATCCAGCAGGACGGCCAGGGACGCGCAGGGGAATTCCGCGATCCGTACATCTGGGAGCATGACGGCGTGTGGTATATGCTCATCTGTTCCGGCAGCTCGTCGAGCAACGGCGGAACGGCTCTGCTGTACAGGACAGAGACGCTGGAGCTTTTGTCTGATGGCCGGATTGACATGAACTGGCAGTATGTCGGCCCCATTTATGAGATGCCAGACCAGAGCATGACCTACGGCACCAGTTGGGAGCTGCCTGTGCTGCTTAATCTCTCCAACGAAGAGGGTACAGTTTCCAAAGATGTGTTTATCATATCGCCGGCACCGGCCTCCTCCGCGGATAATAAGGTGTATTATTTTATCGGTACATTTGACTATGAGAGCGGAACGTTCACGCCGGACGCAGATTATGAAGCCAGACCGGCCATCATGGATTACGGGGACAATGTGTTTACCGGACCGAGCGCGTTTGTTGACCCGAATACCGGGGAGGCCACCATGTTCAGCATCATGCAGGATCAGCGTTCTGTGGCGGAGCAGGCGGCCGCAGGCTGGGCGCACAACGCCGGGATTGCCCGCATCATCTGGCTGAATGAGGATGGGAGCGATCTGATGATTAAGCCGTCGGAGACACTGCATACGCTGGAGGAAGAGGTTCTCGTGGATGCGGCAGACCTCTCTGTCGGGGAAGCGAATGAGCTGCTCAGTGAGATTCATGAAGACATGCTTTATGTGCGGGTCAGCTTTGCAGATGCTGCTGCGGAGAAATATGGCCTGAAGGTGTTAGAAAGCGCGACTGAAGAACGCGCAGTGAGCTATTACTTTGATGCCTCCGATCAGACCATCCACGGAGAGACCACAGACCGGGGAGCTGGCTCCACGACGGGATATGTCTCAGGCGCTTTTGCGCTGGATGCGGCAGATCCGCTGACTGTTGAAGTCTACCTGGATCGTTCTGTGATAGAAGCCTTTTTCAATAACCGGAAAGCGATTTCCATGCGGGCTTACCCGGAGTTGGAAGACGCGGACGGCATGTCAGTCTTTGCGGAGAACGGTGATGTGACGGTCAGCGAGCTTTATGTGGCGCGGATGGGCGGTATATATTAAAGATTTCGTAACTGTTCAGTACCCTCACAGTTACAAGATTTCACTAAAATGCGAGGAATACATTTGGGATTGGCATTTGGTTTATCAGGATCGGATGCCATTTTCTTATTAAAAGATCATCTTGACCCTTTGGCAATATGCGGTATAATGAGCAAGTAAATAAGCAAGATAATACGCAAGTCGTGAATCTGCTTCACAATGAGAATTTACGTTTGCAGAATGGAGGAAGAATGGAAAATTATGAACCGCCTTTTACTATAACAAACGAAATGCTGTCCTGTGTGGCTTCTGTTTCAGAAAAAATAGGAAGGATTACTGCGGTTGGCAGCCTGGACTTTAAGCCGCACCTGAGGAAGAATAACCGAATCTGCTCGATTCATTCCTCTCTGAAAATTGAGGCAAATTCTCTTACACTTGGGCAGGTGAGGGATGTTATAAATGGAAAAACTGTGTTGGGCGAGCAGAAGGAGATTCAGGAAGTAAAAAATGCTTATGCGGCATATGAGCTTCTGGATGAACTAAATCCATGGAGTATCGAAGACCTGAAGCGTTTTCATGGGATTATGACAAAATATGTTGTGGAGGAATCCGGTGTTTTCCGTCAGGGTGAGGAAGGAGTATTCCACGGCGATGAGTGCATCTTTATGGCTCCGCCGGCCAGAATGGTTCCGCAGCTTATGGAAGACCTTTTTGGCTGGATGGAAGAATCACGGAACAGTGTTCACCCGCTGATTCTCAGCTGTGTGTTTCATTATGAATTCGTATTTATTCATCCATTTGCAGACGGCAATGGCAGAATGGCGCGGTTATGGCAAACTGCGATTCTCTCAAAGTGGAAGCCTTTTTTTGTATATATTCCTTTGGAAAGTCAGATTGAGCGATTCCAGGAGAAATATTATGCTGCGATTGCAAGGTGCCATGTGGAGGGAAAATCGAATGCATTTATAGAATTTATGCTGTCGCAGATTGATGCGATTCTGGATGATATCACGGTGCAGATGGATGAAGAAAGCTCGCAGCTGTCTGAATATGTCAGAAAACTACTGGGGGTTATGGAATATAACGTTCCGTATACAGGGAAAACTCTGATGGATAGACTGGGATTAAAATCCAGAGAGACTTTCCGCCGGAATTATCTTCATCCCGCGATAGAGCTGGGACTTGTTCGGATGTCCATCCCGGATAAACCGCAAAGCAGAAATCAGAGGTATGTAAAGACGGAATGATTTATCGGCGTTATTTTTAAGACAGGCATGGATGAGGTTATATATGATTGCAAATAAGCCATAAGAATTACCATCGTAGAGTGGTCTGCTTTTATACGCTATAAATTTTCCTTATAACCAGCTATAGTCAGAAAAAATTTGACGAATCCGGTTTCCGGGTTTATCATGAAGCACAGAAACAAGGAATTGACAGCCGCCTGGCTGCGGCTGCGCAGCATTTATAGTGAACGACAAAAATATTTTGTCATTCACTATAAAGGATGCACACGGACGCAAGAGGAATGGCTGCTTACGCAGCCTTGCGTCCGGCGCAAAGTAAAACGACTTACGTCGTTTACTATAGTTTAAGCAGAAAGAGAGGAAATTATTATGAAAAAGACAATTGCGAAGTTACTGGCAGTAAGTCTGGCTGTTACCGCTGTGGCGGGACTTTCCATTACGGCGTCGGCTGATGAGGACAAGGTCATCACAGTAGCGGCTTCCCCGACACCGCACGCGGAGATTCTGGAGAAAGCGGCGGAGATCCTGGCTGAGGACGGATGGGATCTGCAGGTGACGGAGTTCACAGATTATGTACAGCCGAACCTGGTGGTAGATGAGGGCGAGATTGACGCGAACTATTTCCAGCACACACCATATCTGGAAAGCTTCAATGAGGAGCAGGGCACGGATCTGGTGAGCGTGGCGAAGATTCACTATGAGCCGATGGGCATCTATATTGGTACAAAGTCCAGCCTGGACGACCTGGAGGACGGCGACGTGATCGCGGTTCCGAACGATACGACGAACGAGGCGAGAGCACTTCTGCTTCTGGAGGCGAACGGGGTGCTGACTCTGCCAGAGGATGCGGATCTGACCGTTACCGCGAACGATGTGGTGTCCTTTAAGGATGACTTGGATCTCGAGATCATTGAGGTAGAGGCGGCGCAGGTCGCGCAGTACACCAGCGAGGTGGCATTTGCAGTAGTGAATGGCAACTATGCGTTGTCCGCGGGACTTTCCTCCTCTGACGCGATCGCATTTGAGACCTCAGACTCCGAGGCAGCTTCGACCTATGCGAACGTACTTGTAGTAAAGGCTGGCAACGAGGAAAACGAAGGCATTCAGGCGCTGGTAGCGGTGCTGCAGTCGGATGAGATCAAAGAGTTTATCACCGAGACCTATGATGGTTCTGTAGTGCCGTATGAAGAGACGGTGGAAGAGGCGGAGACCGAGACAGAAGCGGTGACCGAATAACAGAAATTATGGGATCACAGATGTAAAGCCTGTGATCGGATAGCCGGAATTACGGATGCAAAACCGGCAGGATACAATATGTAGTCGAAAGAGACCGCTCTCTGTAAACAGATCGAGCGGTCTTTTTGCAGGGATGGGAATGCCTCCCCTGGAAAAAACGGCTTCACCGCAGGTTATAAATGGTGAAAAAAAATCGTGCAGTTTCTATGTAAGTGTGCTATGATACGTGATGAAAAAAGAAGCCGATTTCAGGCAGCTTTTCATCATCTGAATACGAACGGAGCAGTTATGGAACCAATTATTAGAATACAGCATCTGGATAAGGAATTCCGGCAGAAGAACGCGGAGGTGCATGCGCTCGCGGACGTCTGTCTGGATATTTATAAGGGCGATATTTACGGGATCATCGGGATGTCCGGAGCGGGGAAGAGTACGCTGGTGCGCTGCCTGAATTTCCTGGAGAGGCCGACTGCCGGGACGGTGATTGTGGACGGCCAGGATTTGTCTTCCCTTTCGGATAAAGAACTGAGGGAAAAGCGTAAAAATATCGGT
The DNA here is from genome assembly GCA_020860365.1 of Clostridiales bacterium. Lineage (GTDB taxonomy): Bacteria > Bacillota > Clostridia > Lachnospirales > Lachnospiraceae > Choladousia. Next base: position 10,462 of record JAJBUL010000114.1, read on the forward strand.
ATGATTTTCCAGCATTTTAACCTCCTGATGCAGCGGAATGTGCTGGATAACGTGTGCTTTCCGATGGAGCTGGCCGGAGTGAGAAAATCTGAGGCGCGCAAAAAGGCACTGGAATTTCTGAAAGACGTAGATCTGGAAGAGAAAGCGAGCGCGTATCCGGCGCAGCTTTCCGGCGGACAGAAGCAGCGCGTTGCGATCGCGCGTGTACTGGCGTCGGATCCGAAGATTCTGCTGTGCGATGAGGCGACGAGTGCGCTTGACCCGCAGACCACGAAGTCGATCCTGCAGCTTCTGAAGGAGATCAACCGCAAGTATGGAATCACGATTGTCGTGATTACGCATGAGATGGCGGTTGTACAGGAAATCTGCAGCCATGTGGCGATCATTGACCACGGGCATCTGGTCGAGCATGGGACGGTAGAGGATATTTTCCTGGCTCCGAAGTCGAAGGAAGCCCGGCGCCTGATCTATCAGGGTTATGAGAATGTGGCGGAAATGAAAGGAAAACGGTGTGTGCGCATCGTCTTTTCGGAAAATTCTTCTTTTGAGCCGGTGATTGGGAATATGGTGCTGGCATTTAAGTCCCCGGTCAATATTCTTTATGCGAATACGCGGAACCTGGACGGTGTGGCAAAGGGTGAGATGGTATTACAGCTGCCGGAGGACGGGCAGCTTCAGGAGAAGATGATTGCCTGGCTGAAAAACGCGAGGCTTTCCGTGGAGGAGTTGGATCATTATGTTGGATAGTAAAACGATTTCAATGATTATCGACGGCATCGGCGAGACACTCTGGATGACCTGTATGTCTACCTTTTTGGGCTATGTCATCGGCCTTCCGATGGGCGTGGTGCTGACCGTGACCGGCGCGGATGGGATTAAACAGAATCCATTTATTTATAAAATACTGGATGTGATTACGAACATCCTGCGGAGTGTGCCGTTCCTGATTCTGATGATTACCATTCGTCCGCTCACAAAGTTCATCGTCGGGAAGAGCTATGGTGCGACGGCAACGATCGTTCCGCTGACCGTAGCTGCCGCTCCTTACATTGCGCGTATGGTGGAATCTTCTCTGAAGGAAGTGGATCGCGGCGTGATTGAAGCGGCGCAGAGCATGGGCGCGAGTGTGTGGGAGATCATCCGCAAGGTGTTGATTCCGGAAGGACGCACTTCACTGGTGGTAAATGCGACCATCGCCATGACTACGATCCTTGGCTATTCCGCGATGTCCGGCGCCTGCGGAGGCGGGGGACTGGGGGATATCGCCCTTCGTTATGGTTATCAGCGCTGGCAGCCGAAAATTTTACTGGTGACAGTTATTTTACTCGTGATTCTGGCGCAGCTGATCCAGATGATCGGGATGTGGATTTCGAGAATGATCGACCGGCGGCGGGTGTGAATGGATCGACCTGCTGCGTCAGTCATGTTTCACATATTGCTGTATAATAAAGCTGCTGCTGAAAACAGAGAAGGAATGAGAGTGGGCAAAAAAGGCGGATTTTGTCTGCTCAGGATGTGACAGGAAAAGGAGAAAAGACCGGCACCGTAGATGTGGGGAACGATTGAGAAAAATAATTTTCATCGTTATACGGTCTGACCGAATTGTACAGAATCATGGAAAATATGGCTTTTTATCTGGAAGATGCCATGCGTATCCTTGCCGAAACCTATCATAAGATTTTAAAGATCAATCTTTCGACAGATACACACATTGACATCAAGGTTTATCAGTCTGAACAAAATGAAAATTATGGCTATTCGCAGAAAATATCGGAATGGCTGCGGGAATTTGCAATTTCCGGTCAGGTGTACGAGAAGGATCTGGATGCGTATCTGCGTTTTACGAATGGAGAGGCAATAAAGGCACACTTTAAACACAGCGACGAGTGTCTGCGGATGCGTTATCGCAGATGGACGAATGGAAGCTTTCGCTGGGTTTCGATGGAGCTTTTGAAAGCAAGCGACTATACGGAAGAAAATCAGACGCTGATGCTGTATATCCAGGACATCCACGATACCTATATCCGTGAGTTTGAGGAGCAGAAGGAGATGGAATATCTGTGCAGGATCGACACCCTGACCGGGTTGAAAAACCTGTATTCTTACCGTTCCATGTGCGATATGGTCTCCAGAGAAGCATCACCACGCCCGATTGGTGTTTTGTTTGCGGATCTGAATGGACTGAAGGTGGTCAATGACACGCTGGGTCATGACAAGGGCAATGAACTGATCTGTGGATTTTCTTCCATGCTTGTCGGGCAGTTTAGCAGATACGAGCCTTTCCGGATCAGCGGAGATGAATTCCTGGTGGTCAGCATTGACGACGGGGAAGATGAATTTTTAAAAAATGTCGGAGCATTCATGGAGCTGTTGAATCAGGACGGTTTTCCGCGTGCAGCTGTTGGGTTTTGCTGGCAATCCGGCAATGACATCGCGAGGGTAACATCGACAGCGGAGACCAGGATGTACGAGGACAAACAGCGCTTTTATGAAATGCATCCGGAATACAAGCACAGCGTGGTCGAGCAGACGTATCACGATGAGATGTCCTCGCTGGTGGGTATTCTGACGGATTCCTATGAAGTGCTGCTGATTGCAGATCTGGACGCAGATTCTTATCATATTGTGAAACAAAACGAGACGAGCATAAATGCCGGCGAGCCGGTCAGTGGTGTTTATTCCAGGCGCAATGATAATTTCTGTGACGAAGCGGTCTCGGAGGATTTTCGTTAACTGCGCAGAAAAGTCGGCAGTATCTCGAATCTGAAAAAGCAGCTGCGGAAGGGAAACCATGTTATTTGTGACTACCGCCTGAAGAACGGGCAATGGAGGGAATCCGCGTTTTGGAAGACAGCTTCAGATTCCCTGGGTTTTCCGACGAAGATCATATACTATTCACAGGACATCGACCAGTCTATGACAGAGTGTCTCCGGGCACGCCGCAAGGCAGAGAAGGACATGGAACTGATGGCGCGCCTGAACGAGGCGTACCGCTCAATCAGCGTGATTGATGTCCGGACAGAGCAGATGCACCTGTACCGGAATCTGACGCTTCCGGACAGTATGACCTGGTTAGTAGAGGATGCGGTGTATGAAGAGAATCTGGAACACTTTGCGAGGGAATTTCTTGCCAGAGAGGATGTGGATGCTTTTCTGGAGAAGACATGTCTGCTTACGGTTCGAAAGGAACTGAAACACAAAAAGGCATACAGTGTTTTCTGCCTGATCCGGCCAGACAGGCAGGCTGAGGCCGGGCTTAAATATGAAAAATTCAGCTTTAGCTTTTCCGGGAAGGATAACCAGACGGTGGTTCTGGCGACCAGGGATATCACGGAGATGGTAGAGTGGGGGCAGAGCATGCTGTAGAAAAGATTGAAATTGAACAATCAGGAGACGGAGTGTCCCGTCTCCTTTTGTGTTTCAGGTACAGGATTTTGTTCGGATTTTACAGCTTTTCGAACACCGGCATATATTCGATCGGTGCGTCTGCGGTCACGGTCTGGCCGCCTGCGAAGACTTCGCCGGTACTGGTCAGCTTCCATTTGCCATCCGGCAGGTAGACCTCGCGCACAAACTGATTCAGGTGCAGGATCGGCGCCACCAGATATCTGCTGCCAAACATGTACTGGTCGGAAAGCTCCCAGCATTTGGCGTCAGCAGGGAACTCGTAGAACATGGTACGGATCAGCGGGGAGCCGTTCTCATGGGCTTCCTCGTACAGCCCTTTGATATAGTCATGCATCGAAATACGCAGATCATAGTAGCTGCGCATGATGCGGTAATTGTCCTTCCCATAGCTCCACAGCTCGTTCGGCTGGCCGGTGTGCAGGTAGCCGCCGCCCCAGTCACGGTCGTCAAGCGGCGGGATGTCGTATGGGCCACGGTCGCCGTGCATCCGCAGCACGGCCGAGTAGACAGCAAACTGATACCAACGGATCAGAAGCTGGCGGAAATCCGGGTCATTCACATCGTCGGTCATGAAGCCGCCAATGTCGGTGGTCCACCAGGGAATGCCTGCCAGTCCCATATTCAGGCCGGCCTGCAGCTGGTCGCGGAATGCCTCAAAGGTACTCGGCACATCGCCGGACCAGATGACATTGCCGTATTTCTGGCTGCCGGCCCAGCCGCAGCGGAGCAGGTTTACGACGGTGCCGTCGCCGAGCTGGCTCATCTTGTCGTAGAAAATGCGGCTGTACATCTGCGGGTATATATTGCTGCACTGCAATGCAGGGCCCGCCGAGTAGCGATAGTTTTCAAAATCATAGACGCCCAGATCCGGTTCAGAGTTGTCCAGCCAGAATGCGTCGATGCCGTAGTCGTAGTAGTTCTTTTTGCAGACCTCCCAGACATATTCACGGGTCTCGGGGTTGAACGGGTCGATTTGCACACAGTCGCCCTGATAGTCGTAGGTCTGGATTTCGCCGCGTTCGGTCGCGATCAGAAGTCCGCGCTCATACATTGGATCAAAATTTTCACTCCGGCGATCTACGGACGGCCAGACAGAGACAATGACTTTGATACCCATCGAGTGTAACTCGTCCACCATGGCTTTCGGATCCGGCCAGTAGGTTTGATCAAATTTCCAGTCCCCCTGGACGGTCCAGTGGAAGAAATCAATCACGATCTGGTCGATGTGAATCCCTTCTGCTTTGTATTTGCGGGCAACCTCCAGGACTTCTTCCTGTGTGCGGTAGCGCAGCTTGCACTGCCATAGCCCCATCCGATCCTCCGGGAACATTGGCGCGTGTCCGCTTACTGTGGTGTAGGACGCCAGGATCTCCTTTGGCGTGTCCGCCGCGGTGATCCAGTAGTCCATCTGGCGGGTCGCGCGGGCAATCCATTCGGTATAGTTCCGGCCAAAGGTCACTCGGCCGACCGCCGGGTTGTTCCACAGGAATCCGTAACCAAGCGAGGAAACCGCGAATGGTACGGAAATCTGCGAATTGCGCTGCGCCAGCTCCAGGACGCTTCCTTTGTGATCCATCCAGGGCTGCTGATACTGTCCCATACCGAAAATCTTTTCGCCCTCATTGCTCTCGAACTTGAGATTCAGACGGAAGCTGTCTCCGCCGATGACGCCCTTCCACTCACGGTTCGGTACCTTCAGGCAGCGGCTTTCTCTGGAAATGGTGCCGTCGTAGTCGCGGCTGTATTCCCGCAAAATCAGATCTGCTTCCCTGGTCTGGCAGAGTGCGGCTTTTTCATCGCCTGTATTTGTCGCTGCTTCAGCTGTACTCAGTTTATAAAAAGAAATCACGCCAATCCAGTTTACAATCGCGCGGATACGTCCATTCGTAATCACGCCGCAGCCTTTTTCACCCAGAGAGGGCATTCCCGTCCACTCGCCCGGGGCAAAAATCGCTACCTGTGTCTGAGTTTTCTCTGACTCTTCCGTCAAAGCCCAATCCTGACTGGTGAATCCGGAAAGCTTCGTTGCGCGCACCCGCAGGGAATCTTTTCCCCAGGCCTCGATCCGAAGCGTTTCCCCTCGCCGCTTCGCGATAAGCGCGTCATTTTCATTCAAAAAAATCATTACCGTCCTCCTCGTTTTTGCTATCCTGAATTATGTGTATCCGTTCAGAACGGAAAGTTGGCACTGACGTGTATTGCAATATTGCAATCTCTGCGTCTGCCACAAAGCAAAAGATGTATCGTGGATTTACTATAGCATAGATTTTGGGCAGACTCAATGAGAAAAAAAGAAGTTACTATTCACGGGGTGGGGATGATATCTAAGGTGTTTGGTTCCTCATCTTT
>JAJBUL010000279.1 GCA_020860365.1 Clostridiales bacterium
TTCTTCACGAAGATAAAAAAGCAGCATCCAGCAAATCCTATATGTGGATCTACCTGACCGGGAATGACGGCAGACCGGCCATCATCCTGTTTGAGTATCAGCCCGGCAGGAACGGCGATTACGCCAGGGACTTCCTGGAAGGTTTTTCGGGTCTGCTCGAATGTGACGGCTATACCGGCTATAACAAGGTTGATAACGTCACACTGGTCTGCTGCCTTGCCCACTGCCGCCGCTATTTTTACGAAGCCGTCCCGGCTGCCCGGCGCAGGAAGATGAAGCTGCTGGATGTCAATTCCCCGGAGGAGATCCCGGAGGAAGCTGCCAGCCCCGATAAAGCAAAGGAGGAAAAGAAAACTCCTGCTGAAATCGGCGTGCACTACTGCAACCAGCTGTTCAAGGTTGAGCGGACGCTGAAAGACCTGTCCGCAGATGACCGGAAAGCAAAACGTCTTGAATTGGAAAAGCCCATCTGGGAAAGCTTCTGGTCATGGTTGGACACGGTAAAGCCAGTAGGCGGCAGCCTGTTGGAAAAAGCTGTCAACTATGCGGAAAACCACAGGGAACTGCTTGGCAACTACATGCTGGACGGGAGATGTGAAATCTCCAACAACAGGGCCGAGCGCCAGGCAAAATCCTATGGAACCGGCCGCAAGAATTTCCTGTTCCACAACAGTGTGAACGGGGCAAAATCGAGTGCTATCATCTACAGCCTCGTAGAAACGGCGAAAGCCAATCACCTTAATATATACCAGTATCTCTACACACTGCTGCTGTACATGCCGGACTACAAAGATAAGCCCGCAGGCGTGGAAGCAATGATGCCGTGGAGCGACTTCATAAAAGAGCGATGTACCGGGGTGATAGATACAAAAACTGAAACACCAGAGAACAAAGGGAAGCTACCGATCTGACAGCGGCTTCCTACTTGGTGACGGAAACTTTATATACGCCGGATTATTCATCGCTTACGTTTAATTATTATGTTTATGGCGGCAGGCAGGTTATTGACCCGAACAGCCTTGAGGAACTGGACACACGGGAGATCGGTGTACCATATGGCAGCCCGGAAAATGTAGAACAGCCGGTTCAGAGAATCCGCGATGTTATAAGGTCTGTTACGGCAATGACAAATAAAAAGGCAGCGTTTCTGGTTTTAGCTGTCGAAAATCAAAGCAATGTGCATTATGCTATGGCTGTAAAGGATATGGTTTATGATGCCCTGCAGTACGCGAAACAGGTCGAAAAAGCAATCGCATCTCATAAAAAGGCGGGAGATTACAAGGACGCAGACAGCGATGAATATCTTTCCGGGTTTATGAAAAATGACAAACTGATGCCGGTAGTGACACTCGTAATCTACTTTGGCCCAAAAGCATGGGACGGATCGATGTCAATTCACGAGATGTTTGAATACGATGATGAAGAGATGCTTGCAATAGTCCCGGATTATAAAATCAATCTGATAGCTCCGGCGGCATTAGGTGATGATGATTTTGATAAATTCAATACTTCATTGAAAGAGGTACTGACTTTTATCAAGTATTCCGGAGATGCAGATAAGCTGGAAGATGCAGTGAATTCAGATGAGGGGTTTCAGCATCTTGGAAGAACGGAAGTGGATGTATTGAACGCTTGCGTGAATGCAAGTTTGACGATGGGTGAAAGCGAGGTGGAATTAAATGTGTGCCAGGCAATTCAGACCTTAAATGAAAGGGCTGCTGAGAAAGCAGCAAATCAAGAGAGAATTACAACATTAGTGAATGCGATTAAGAACCTGATGAAGAATATGGGGTTGACCGCTGAACAGGCAATGAGCGTGTTGGATGTTTCTGAAAGTGATCGAGAAGCGATTGCACCGAGATTTTAAATGGGTTTCCTCCGAAAAAATTCGTTATACAGACTTAAAAGCTCCAATCAAGGACTATTTGTTATTCCTTGATTGGAGCTTTTTATGAACGCATATATGTATCTAACCCAACTTGTCAGTTTTTTTAAATTGGGTGTTTGTGTTCTGTATTTACTTTATTGAGAAAAAGCGACCCGGCTTATGTGGTAACTTACATAAGGTGGGTGGCTTTTTTGTTTCAAAATAGTTCGACATCGTCGAGCAGGAAATTAATCAGGTTGCAATGGAAAAATCCATTGTCATCATAGAAATTATGAGGGATGTCCATCCGGATAACAATCTTCTTGAAGAAATCGCCGGTCAATTTTAGCGACTGCAGCTCGGAATTCTCTTTTTCGCCTGTGTCCATCTGCCAGGCAGACTGGATGTAAATCCGGCGGTCACCGCTGTTGACTACAAAGTCTATCTCACGCTGAATCTTCTCTGCATGCTTCCGCTCGATAATTACACCGACATCCACGGAATAACCCCGTCGGACGAGCTCATTATAAACCACATTTTCCATGATATGTCCTGGGTCAAACTGCCGGTAATTCAGTCTTGCATTGCGCAGGCCGATATCCGTGTAATAATACTTGTTCGGATAATTGAAGTAGGTCTTGCCCTTCACATCATACCTCTTTGCCATCTCTATCAGAAATGCATCCATCGTATGGGACAGGTATGCGGAAACCAGTGAACTGTTTATCCTTTCGTTCCGCATGGATGTGAGTGCGTTGGATATATTGGTCGGGTTGGTAAGGGAACCAACCTGCGATGCGACATAATCCAGTATGACATTAAGGACATCTTCCCGTTCGATGCGGTTGCGTTCGACAATATCTTTCACATACAGCTCATCATAGAGATTGGTGAGGTAGGATTTTTTGTCCTCTTCGTTTTTTAACGCTGTGATGCGCGGCATTCCGCCATAGAGCATGTACTGGTCTAACGCATCCCGCTTACTTCCACCAATATAGGAGTAGAACTCGGCAAAGGACAGCGGATAGACGTGTATCTGAGTGGCTCTGCCACGGAATTCTGTCGCAATGTCTTTTAAAAGCATTCTGGAATTACTGCCAGTTACGTAGACGTCAAGATTTTTGTATGACTTCAGCTCGTTCAGCATGTCATAGATGGTTACTTCAATCCCGCCATTCTTTTCATCTTTCACCTTAATCGTAAACTGTACTTCATCCACGAAGAGAAAGAATTTCTCTGGACTGCCGGTCACGATCCTTTCCACGTATTCACAAAGGGTGATAGGATTCCGGAATTTGTAGTACCGGCGCTGGTCGAGCTCAAGTCGGATGATGTGATCATCCTCCACGCCCTGTGCCAATAAGTACTCATAAAATAAATCAAACAGCAGAACAGACTTCCCACATCGGCGGATGCCGGTGATGACCTTGATTTCTCCGTTCCACATATTGCGGATAAGACGATCCAAATAAAAATCTCTTTGAATCATTGAAACACACCTCCTGCTTTAGACGCCTGCGTCCCAAATTTAAGATTGGTATAGCATGAAAAACGTGAAAAGTCAAGTGGATGAGCGAAAACTTAGGACACATGCGCCTTAAATATAATATATGCAGAGAAAGAAGAAATATAAATGGGAAGAACAGGAACAAAAAAATCCAAATCAAAACAGGTTATGTGTATACACGGGTCAGGCACCTCTAAGGATTTAAATCTATGACTAAGATTATGGAACTGAGAGGCAAGATGGCTGCCCTGTGGGAGCAGACGAAAGCTCATTAATCGCTGGAAGCGGCGATTGGATGGGCAATTTTTGTGAGCCTGAAGGCACCAGGATGGCAGTTCAATAAAGTATTCAGAAGAAAAGGGGTGTTAAAATGTGCGGTTTTATGGTATCATAATAAAAGCAGGAAAGCAGTCTCTCTATTTGCATAGATGATAGGAAGGCGGGTGGTCAAGATGGACAACAATGCAATAACGTCTCCATCCAAAGGATCAGAAGACAATGATAGATGATCTTGAGTATGTAACGCTTGAAAATGTTCTGGTTCGGGATATTTATAATGATCTCGGTGTTCGGATTGGAGACAAATTGCTCCTGTTCATAGAGACGCAATCATTATGCAAAGTTTTACATAAAGACTGAATGAGCAGGGTTTTCCCTCATGGAGATTTGTGTCAAGGTACGGACTATTGAGACGAACAGACGATGGAGCATATCCGGTATGATGAAGGGAAGGAGCGTGTTGATCATGAATGAGCCTTATATGAAGAAGAAACTCCCGATTGGAATAGACGATTTCAGCAAGATAAGGATGGAAGGATTCTATTATGTTGATAAAACAGCAATGATTCGTGATTTATTGAATGCCTGGGGAGAAGTTAATCTTTTCACCCGCCCACGGCGCTTTGGGAAATCGCTGAATATGAGTATGCTGAAATCATTCCTGGAAATCGGTTGCGACAGGTCTTTGTTTGATGGACTTGAGATTTCAAAAGAAGCAGCTTTATGCGAAAAGTATATGGGCATGTTCCCCGTTATTTCAATAAGCTTAAAAAGTGTTGAGGGGGAAAATTATGAATCGGCGCTTTCTGCCATGCGGTCGATTATTGGAAATGAAGCATTGCGGTTCCAGTATTTATTGGATGACGATAAATTAACGGACAAGGAAAAAGAGCAGTATCAACAGCTTACAGCGGTAGATCCCAGTAATGCGGAATGTTTTATAATGTCTGAGCCTGTATTGAAGTCAAGCCTATGTACTCTTTCTTCGTTGCTGCGGAAACATTATGGAAAAAAGGTCATCATTTTAATCGATGAGTATGATGTTCCATTGGCAAAATCAAACGAGAAGAAATATTACAACAAAATGGTAAATTTGATTCGCGGTATGTTTGACCAGGCTTTGAAAACGAATAAGGATTTGTATTTCTCTGTTCTGACGGGATGTCTTCGTGTGGCAAAGGAAAGCATTTTTACAGGTTTAAATAACCCTAATATTCTCTCAATAACAAACGTTCGTTTTGACGAATATTTTGGTTTTACAGATGAGGAAGTAAAGGGAATCCTTAATTATTATAAACTTGATGATAAATATAAGGATATAAAAGAATGGTATGATGGGTATCGTTTTGGCAATATGAATGTATATTGCCCGTGGGATGTTATCAGTTATTGCTATGAATTAACTGCTAACCCGTCTGCTCGCCCTAAAGATTACTGGTCTAATACGAGTGGGAATGATGCAGTGCGCCATTTAATCGAAAAAGCAGGTAATGAGCAAACTAAGAGTGAAATTGAAGCGCTGGTAGCAGGAGAAACAGTTGAAAAAGAAATCTATGAGGATCTGACTTATAATCAACTATATGATACGATAAATAATATATGGAGTGTGCTATTTGCAACAGGATACCTGACGCAGCGGGGAATGGTGGAGGATGAAGATGCAGATATCTATCAGCTTTCGATTCCGAACCGGGAAATCAGGAGGATTTTTACCAGGCAGATAACATCATATTTCAATCATATTGTCACAGAGAACAGCAAGCGATTTGAAGATTTCTGCGATGCCCTGAAATCTGGTGACGCGGAAAAAACGGAGAAATTACTTACATCTTATTTATATGACTCGATCACTGTAAGGGATTCATCTGTGCAAAAAGATAAGAAGGAGATCCTTTACCACGGTTTAATGATTGGAATCCTTGCCAATGTAGATGGCTGGAAAGCCAAAACAAACGCGGATACTGGTGATGGATATAGCGATGTTATGGTTAAAATTCCAAGGGAGGATATTGGCATTATTGTTGAGTTTAAATATGCTGAGAACGCCCAATTTACTGCCGGATGCAAGGAAGCAATGGACCAGATTGAAAGGATGGATTACACACGAGAACTGAAGAACGAAGGCTACCATACAATTTACAAATATGGTATTGCGTGCTTTAAGAAGAAATGTAAGGTTGTTTGCGAGAAGGAAGGATATAGGTTGGGAGAATAGCGGTCTATTGTGTACACGGGGCCGTTTTAAGCAGTTGTGGAAATTCTGTCATTCGGAACCTTATCATAATTCCTGAAAAATATGAATGCATCTGATAAAAAAGCCGTAGCTATGAGCTTTAGGGTTCAGTATGGTTGATTTCCATAAATCGCGTAATGCTATGGACATTTCACAAATCCAGAGATGCCGTGGCGGAAGGTCTGCTGCTGCGCGCAGGTGGTTTTGTATCAGATTTCTATAAGAAGGATGATTGAGAAAAAGCCACCCGGCTTATGTGGTAACTTACATAAGCTGTGTGGCTTTTTTTGCTTCAAAATAGTTCGACATCATCGAGCAGGAAATCAATCAGGTTGCAATGGAACTGTCCAGTAGTTACGATAGACGCCGTTGCGTATTGCGAGAATAACTGAATTAGGGCTATATATATGCTGAGTGGAGCTAAATGAATATCCGTCATACCAGGTCTGCATGCTCTCAAAGTCCATGTGGTATTTTTCGCAAAGCTCTTTCACTTCCTGCTCTGTAAAGCCGACATAATTAGCCAGCCTTGCAGGTTCCGCCATCGTGTATTCCTGGAAATCAGTCAATGCCGACTCCATTTTGCAAACCTGGTCAAGTTATGTTTCAGAGGGAAAAACGTAGATTTTATCGAGGGTTTTGACATCTATACAAATACGTTGATGACTGTTGATTTTATCCTGTTTCTATGATAAAATAAAAATCAATCACTGATTTTCATAAATTAAAGGAGACACTATGGAATATATTACAAGAGAGCTTGAAAGAAAATTTTTAAAACTAAATGGTTTTTTTAAAGTTGTTCTTATTACCGGTGCCCGTCAGGTTGGAAAGACCACCATGCTTAAGCATCTGTCAGAGGGCAGCGAACGTACTTATGTTACCATGGATAATGCGATGGCTCGGGAATTGGCACAGGCAGACCCCGTTTTATTTTTTCAAACCTATAAGCCGCCGATTTTAATTGATGAGGTGCAAAAGGCTCCGGAACTGTTTGAACAAATCAAGGTTATCTGTGACGAAAGCGAAGAAACAGGATTGATTTGGATGACTGGCTCGCAGCAGTATGGAATGATGAGAAAAGTCCGTGAGACACTGGCAGGAAGAATCGGTATTCTGGAGCTATACAGTCTGTCTGCACGAGAGAAGGTTGGGATTGTCTTTGAAAAGGAACTGGATTTTTCCCTGGTTGCGTTGCGGGAAAGACAGAGAAAGCTGCCCAAAAACGATGTGATTGCTGTATTTAAACACATTTGGGAGGGCGGTATGCCGCAGATTCAGGGGGTGGATGATGAACTGAGGCAGGAGTATTTTAATTCCTATGTGGACACGTATCTGATGCGAGATGTGACAGAAGCCGGAGGAATTACCGATGCTGTAAAATTCCGCAGGTTTCTTATTGGCTGCGCCTCTCTGGTTGCGGAACCGGTTAACTATGCGACCCTTGCGGAGTCCGCTGATATTGCTCCTTCCACCGCAAAGGAGTGGCTGAGAGTGCTTGTGGGGCTCCACAGCATCTATCTGCTTTCCCCTTATTCCCACATTGAACGGCAACGGTTGAGCAAAACCCCAAAACTATACTTCTGTGATACTGGTCTGTGTGCCTGGCTTTCCATGTGGTTGACGCCGGACACGCTGCGAAACGGCGCTGCCAGCGGTCATTATTATGAAAATTATGTGGTGATGGAGCTGGTAAGAAATTATGCCTACGCAAAATCCAAAGTGAACATCACATATTTTCGTGATTCTAATGCAAAGGAAATTGATCTGTTTATCGAGGAAAACAATGTGATTCATCCCCTGGAAATCAAGAAAAGCGCCAATCCGGATCGACGAGAGGTAAAGAAATACAGAGTAATCGACAAGTCTTCCCTTAATAGAGAAAATGGAGGTATTATATGCATGTGTGAAGAGCCGATTCCGATTGATGCCGATAACTGTTTTATTCCAAGTAATTTGATTTAAAGGAGAATGCCTTATTCAGAAGCATTTCGAAAAAGGCGTGATGAATGGATCGGTAAAAGGCTAAGAGCCTGATCGGGGAGGAAGGAGCGGCAGCGGGATGGAGGGCTTTAATATGAACTGTACTTTACCTCTGAAGGGGAATTTCTGCTGGAATTCTATCGCTTTCCATCTCTGAACTCCACGGGAAGGATTCGTCTGGAGGTGTTCCTTGATGGCAAAAGCGCAGGTATTCTGGAATCGATAGCTACGGACGAATGGCGTGGAAGCTGGAAAAACAATGTGATGAATAATGTAGAAAAGCTGTACCTGCAGCTGCCGCATATCACTTCTGGCAGACATATGCTGCGGATACGGGCTCTGGACCGGTATGTGTCCTTTTCAAAGCTTGTGATTTATACACAAGGGTATGTGGCTTCGAATCTCGGGCCGCAGGAGAGCTATCATGCACAATACAACAGAGAACCGGTGCATGGACCGTATGAATTTTCCTTTGACGCGCCTGCTGTAGCAGACCTGTTCCAGAACCTGTTTGATGGTGCCCGGGCTGAACTGCCGGACGTCATTTATGCCGACAAAAAATTCTGGGCGAGCAACCGCCTGTATCTGAAAAATGTGGTACGTCAGCAGATTGCGCTGGGAGAAAAGAAATACCGTCGTGAGGCGGATGGCACTAAAAACGTATTCCGCAAGATGCATCAGGGAATGTTTAGGGAGAACGATGGCGAGATCCGGATCGACTGTGAGTGCGCTCTCGCGAATTCAGAAAATGCTTATCTGCTGCCGGATTTGGCGGGAATCGCCTGGGAACATGTACAGTCAGAGACAGATGGAAGGACAGGACTTGCGATGCATGTTGCCGCGGAAGGGCTTTCCTGGGAAGATTTCCGGCAGGCGCCTTCTCTCAACTACCGCATGCGGGCAGAGGGAGGAAGCTATCAGATCTGGACGCTGTTGAAATACGATGATGAGTTCTCAGCCAGAGTGGCTATTGGTATAGATGGGAAGGTGGTACCGCAGGAAAAGATGTATGGCAGCGGCAGACTGTTTAATTACGGGACAAAGCAGAACTGGGTGTGGATGCTCCTCGCGGAGGCGGAACTGGCTCCGGGAGAGCATATGTTTACTGTGTATGCGGTCGCGTCAGGGATACGCGTTGATCGGATCTTTCTTACCAGAGGGGAAAGCATTCCGCCGATTGATGCGGAGTGGAGAGAAAACGTCTGAAATTGAATTTTTGCATATCCTCCGGCAGCGGGGCGGTGAATTCCAGGATTTCTCCTGTTATGGGGTGCGGAAATGTTAAGCGGTACGCATGGAGCGCCTGACGGGAAATTCCGGTGATTTCCATGGGCACGGTGACAGAGGGAATCTGCGTGGAAACCTGTGTAGTAATCGCGTTCTTCGGCGATTCCTGAACCAGTAGCTGCGCTGCAGAGTATGTTCGGATGGCGGCTGCGCGGCAGGCCGGATGATACAGGTAATCTCCGGCAAGCGGATATCCCAGGTATGCCATATGGACACGAATCTGATGGGTACGGCCTGTCTCCAGGAGGATGGAGAGCAGGCTGTACCCATTTTTTGCTTCAAGGACGCGGTAGTGTGTGACGGCTCGTTCCCCATGCTCAAAATCGACACAGCGTTCAATGGACCGTTCTGGTGATGCCGCTGAATTTAGCACATCTGAAGTTAAAGCGTTCGCTTTGCGTGCAAGCGGCGCACAAATGGTACCGCCTGCCGGTGTGACAGCGCCGCAGGCGATCGCAAGGTACTCCCGTTCCATTACCGGCTGTGATCCGTTTCCCTTCGATTTCACCATGGAACCAAGGACGCTTGCGCTGACGGGATGCTTTGCAATCACAGTCAGGCCGGAGGTATCCCGGTCGAGCCGATTGGTGCAGCGAAAGACAAAGCTTCCGCTGTTTCTGTAGTAGTACATCACAGCGTTTACCAGCGAATAATAGAAATTGTCCCTGGAGGGATGCATGGGAAGGCCGGCGGGTTTGTTTACAACCAGAATATCCTCATCCTCGTAGACAATAGAGATGGGGATGGCTCGGGAGAGCCGCGCATTCGAAATTGCGCAAGGCGCAATGGCGCGGCCTGCGTCCCGCATAAAAACAAATGCGGGACAAGATGCGCCCGGTATGTTCTCTGAACAGGAATCCTCGCGGATATGCACTTCCAGGATGTCTCCGCAGGAGAGCTTTTGTATCAGAGGGCAGGCCTGGCCGTTTCGCCAGGTGCCATCCTCTTTTTTCAATTGTGCCAGGTTTTGCCTGGAATAAAATCTGCGCCGGAGAAACTGGTCTACGCGGATCCCGGCGTCTTCTTTTTGAATCTGGTAACGGATTGTTCTGTCCATTGTAACCTCGAAATTGCAACAGGAATCGTTCGGTTAAGAGAAAAAAAAGATGGAAAGGCTGTAATCGTCTTTCAGAAAAGAATAACGCATTTAAAAGAAAAATACCATATTTTTTTGCAAAGGAGGAAATATTCCGCCGATTGATGAGTATTTTATATGGAAGCAACTAAAAATAGTTGCAAACGATTCTGGAATGTGATACCTTAATAACATGAGGGGAAGAGGACGTTTGAAAGAAGGAGGAATGCTCGTTGGACAGAACGATAAACTGATATCAGGTAAAGCAATTAACTGAAAAGTTGGAAGAGGAGGGGCTTTTATGAATAATACAATGAATTATAAAGGATATATTGGAAGTGTTGAGTTTTCTGAAGCAGACGGCATGTTTTATGGAAAAGTTATGGGGATTCGTGCTCTGGTTTCTTATGAAGGAGAAACAGCAAAGGAGCTGATCGAAGACTTTCATGGTGCAGTGGATGATTATCTGGCATTATGTGAAGCGGATGGGAAAGAGCCTGAGAAGGCATACAAAGGAAGTTTTAATGTGCGAATTTCTCCAGAACTTCACAGAGCAGCGGCGGTTTTTGCGGCAGCGCATCAGATCAGTCTTAACAGTTTCGTGGAGAATGCAGTGAGTAATGAATTGGCTATGCAGAAAGGATAACAATAACTTGACAAAAACCGCTGTTCGGGCATAGAATAACGGGGAATTAGGCGCGCTGTAGGCGCGGCCTGCGGGAGAGCCGCGCATTCGAAATTGCGCAAGGCGCAATGGCGCGGCCTGCGACAGTGTTCTCGATTTGCTTCGCAAATCGGAACATATCCCGCATAAAAACCAATGCGGGACAAGATTAGGAGGAGTGAAAAAATGGCAGCACCGTACAATCACAGAGCCATCGAACAGAAGTGGAGAGCGCACTGGGAGGAGCACCCGGTGAATGTGGACGATGGTAAGAAACCGAAATATTATTGCCTGGATATGTTTCCTTATCCGTCTGGAAATGGACTTCATGTGGGTCACTGGAGAGGGTACGTGATCTCAGATGTCTGGAGCAGATACAAGCTGATGCAGGGATATTACCTGATTCATCCGATGGGATGGGACGCATTCGGCCTTCCGGCGGAGAATTACGCGATTAAAAAGCACATTCACCCGGCGATTTCGACCGCTGAGAATGTGAAGAATATCAAGAAGCAGATCAATGACATCTCTGCGATCTATGACTGGGATCGCGAGGTCAATACGACGGATCCGGAGTTTTATAAGTGGACGCAGTGGATTTTTGTGCAGATGTTCAAAAATGGACTTGCTTATGAGAAGGAGTTCCCGATTAACTGGTGCCCGTCCTGCAAGACTGGCCTGGCGAATGAGGAGGTTGTCAATGGCTGCTGTGAGCGCTGCGGCTCTCCGGTGACGAAAAAGAATATGCGCCAGTGGATGCTGCGCATCACAAAGTACGCGGATCGTCTTCTGAATGATCTGGACAAGCTGGACTGGCCGGAAAAAGTAAAGAAGATGCAGACCGACTGGATTGGCAAATCCTATGGAGCGGAAGTGGACTTTCCTGTAGACGGAAGGGATGAGAAGATTACTGTTTACACGACCCGTCCGGATACGCTGCACGGCGCGACCTTTATGGTACTTGCCCCGGAGCATGCGCTGGCCGCTTCTCTGGCGACGCCGGAGACAAAAGCGGATGTGGAGAAGTATATCTTTGATTCTTCCATGCGTTCCAACGTCGACCGTATGCAGGATAAGGAGAAGACGGGCGTGTTTACCGGCTCCTACGCGATTAACCCGCTGAACGGCAAGAAGATTCCGATCTGGCTTTCTGATTATGTGCTGGCGGATTACGGTACCGGCGCGATCATGTGCGTACCGGCGCATGACGACCGTGACTTTGAGTTTGCGACGAAGTTTCATATTCCGATCATTCAGGTTATCGCCAAGGATGGTCAGGAGATCGAAAATATGACCGAGGCTTATACTGCCGCTTCCGGAACGATGATCAATTCCGGCGAGTGGAATGGTATGGAGTCGGCGGTGCTGAAAAAAGAAGCGCCGCACATCATTGAAGAGATTGGCATTGGCCGCGCGACGGTGAACTATAAGCTGCGCGACTGGGTATTTTCCCGTCAGCGCTACTGGGGCGAGCCGATTCCGATCATCCATTGTCCGCACTGCGGGAATGTTCCGGTTCCGGAGGAGGAACTGCCGCTGCGTCTGCCTGAGGTAGAGTCTTATGAGCCGACCGGCACGGGTGAATCTCCGCTGGCAGCGATTGACGAGTGGGTGAACTGCAAGTGCCCGGTCTGCGGGGTGGATGCAAAGCGTGAGACGAACACCATGCCTCAGTGGGCTGGTTCTTCGTGGTATTTCCTGCGCTATGTGGACAACAAAAATGACAAAGAACTGGTTTCCAGAGAGAAAGCGGACAAGTATCTGCCAGTTGATATGTATATTGGCGGCGTAGAGCATGCAGTACTGCATCTTCTGTATTCCCGTTTTTATACGAAGTTTTTGTGCGACATCGGCGTGATTGACTTTGACGAGCCGTTCCAGAAGCTGTTCAACCAGGGCATGATCACCGGTAAGAACGGCATTAAGATGAGCAAGTCCAAGGGCAATGTGGTATCCCCGGACGATCTGGTGCGTGACTATGGCTGTGACTCGCTGCGTATGTATGAGCTTTTCGTAGGACCGCCGGAACTCGACGCAGAGTGGGACGACCGCGGTATCGACGGTGTCTACCGTTTCCTGAACCGTTTCTGGAAGCTCGCCTGCGACAGCCTGGAAGCGAATGTGGCAGAGACCAAAGAAATGGTCAAGATTCGCCATAAGCTGGTGTATGATATTACCCAGCGTCTGGAAAGCTTCAGCCTGAATACGGTTATTTCTGGTTTCATGGAGTACAACAATAAGCTGATCGAGGTATCAAGAAAATCTGGCGGCGTTGACCGTGAGACCATCGAGACTTTCATCCAGCTGCTTGCGCCGTTTGCGCCGCACATTACGGAGGAACTCTGGGAGATGTACGGGCATACGGATTCTGTATTCCACACCGTCTGGCCGGAAGCAGACGCGGACGCCATGAAGGACGATGAGATCGAGATTCCGGTACAGATCAATGGCAAGACCAAAGTGGTCATCTCTATCCCGGTTGATATCTCAAAGGAAGAGGCGATCGCGAAAGGGCGCGAGGCGCTCGGCGCGAAGCTGTCCGGCTCGGTGGTCAAAGAAATTTATGTGCCGAAGAAGATTGTAAACATTGTCGTAAAACCGTAAAGGCGTGAAGGCACTGAACAGCTACGAAAGGAATTCGTTTTGAATCGTTGGTTATGAAAGGAACAGAGAGGCATCTCCCATGTGGGGATGCCTCCTGTTCGTTTTTAAACATACTTCGTTCGATTTTTTTTCACACCGGAAACATATTTTGGAATTATAGTGTGGTTCGTGTCTGAGCAGAATACTCAGCAGGATAGGGTATGGTAAAATCCACGCTGGCTCTACGCTGGCGGAAATGAAAATCTGGATTATGCAACTGAAAATGAGAATGAGACGGATTCGAGCGGAGGTAGAAGAATTATGAAGAAAAAACAAATCGCAGTGCTGATGGGGCTGGTAATTACGGCGGTGCCGACTGTGGCGTATGCAGAGGAAAGTCAGACGGAAACAGTCGCGGAAGCGGCGAATGGCGAGGAAATGCCGACAGATCTGCCGGATGAGGCACAGGAAGCTTCCCAGATGGTGATGGGGACTGTGACGGAGATTGGAGAAGATTATATTACTGTTTCGGTTACGACAGGGATGGGTGGTGACCGGGATATGGAGATACCTGACGGAGACGGGGGAGCAGCAGATGGCGGAGAAGCACCGGCAGACGGGGGAGCGGCCGGTGGTGAGGAAGCATCGGCAGACGGGGAAGCAGGTGAAGATGGCGGTGATGAAGCTTCAGGAGACGTGGAGATAACGGATGTAGAGGCAGAAACCCAGACAATCACGCTGACCGAGGAGACACAGTACCTGAAAGCAAGCGGCGGTATGGGTGGTGGAAACGCTGGTTTTGATTCCGCTGACGGAGAAGCGATGGAAAAGCCGGATGGAGACGGGGAAGCGCCGTCCGATGAAGGTGGTGAGGTACCATCCGATGCAGGCGGGGAGGCACCGTCCAATGAAGGTGGTGAGGTACCATCCGGTGAGGGTGGGGAAGCACCATCCGATGCAGGCGGGGAAGCACCTTCGGATGCAGGCGGCGAGGCACCGTCCGATATAGGTGAGGGCGGAGACGGCTCTATGAATGCAGGTGACGCCAGAATGGGCGGCCTGGCAGAGACGGAGGAGATCACACTTTCAGATATCGAAGTCGGAGATACGGTCATCATCACTTTAAATGACGATGGAACGGCAGCTACTATTACTGTCCAGTCTGGTGATTTCAGCATGGGCGGCGGCGACATGGGCGGCTCCGGAATGGGTGGAGACATGGGAGGCGGCAGTTCCTCCGGTGTAGACAGCTATGATGCCGCGAACACGATCACGGAAGACACGACGATTGATTCAGAGGAAATTACTTCTACCGGGACGGATGAGAATGCGATTCTGGTATCGGAGGATGTGACGGCAATTCTTACAAATGATACGATTGTCCGGGAATCCGATGACAGCACAGGAGGCGATAATTCCAGTTTTTACGGGGTTGGTGCCGCGGTGCTGGCTACGGACGGGACATTAATAGTCAGCGACAGCACGATTTCAACGGATTCTGAGGGAGGCGCCGGTGTGTTTGCCTACGGAGACGGCGTCGTATATGTCATGGATACGGTGATTGATACGCAGCTGAACACCTCTGGGGGTATCCATGTGGCGGGTGGCGGTACGCTGTACGCCTGGGACGTAACCGCGACGACGAATGGAACCTCTTCGGCGGCAGTCCGCAGCGATCGCGGCAGCGGCACAATGGTTGTTGACGGAGGCACCTATACCTCCAATGGCTCCGATTCCCCGGCGGTATACTGTACGGCAGAGATCGCGATCAGTGAGGCAACGCTGACGTCGACCGCGGCGGAAGCAGTCTGCATTGAAGGTTTGAATACACTTCGTCTTTATGATTGCGACCTGACCGGTATGGCTCCGGACGATGAGCGCAATGATGTGACCTGGACGGTGATTGTATACCAGAGTATGTCCGGTGATTCCGAGGTTGGCAATGGGACCTTCCAGATGGTCGGCGGCACACTGACTTCCACGAACGGCGGTCTGTTCTACACAACGAATACGGAATGTACGATCACACTGGAGGATGTTGAGATTACTGCAGCAGACGATTGTGAGTTTTTCCTGCAGTGTACCGGAAACACGAATTCCAGAGGCTGGGGCACCACTGGAAGCAATGGCTCTGACTGCCTGTTTACCGCGATCAGCCAGGAGATGAATGGCGATGTGATCTGGGACAGCATCAGTACGCTTGATTTCTATATGACAGATGGCAGCACACTGACTGGCGCCTTTGTAAATGATGAGACCTGGGCCGGAAACGGCGGCAGTGGTTATTGCAATGTGATCATCAGTGAGGATTCTACGTGGATCGTGACTGGCGACAGCACCGTGACGAGCCTTTCCTGCAGCGGTACGATAGCAGACGCGGATGGAAATACAGTCACAGTGGTGGGGACAGACGGAACGGTTTATGTAGAGGGAAGCAGCGCTTACACCATTACCGTAGAGTCTTACAGTGACAGCGCCGATACAACTGGGGCGTCCACGACCGACAGCTTTGACGATTACGCAGTGGAGCGTCCGGAAGTATAAAGGCATAAAGAATGTTACTATTCACGGGGTGGAGAAGACGGACTGAGATTTTGAACTTTCGTGAG
>JAJBUL010000143.1 GCA_020860365.1 Clostridiales bacterium
TCCCTTCCAGCGTGTCATCACAACGTAGAGTCTACCCGCTCAATTGATGATAGTTTTTATTTAGGGATTCGCTATGATGTTTGCTGGGACTGCAATGAAAGCTGCCGGGAAGCAGGAGATGGAAGAAAGGAAAAAACAGGCAGGGAGACTGGAAGCCTACTCGGAAGCCATCCGGAATCTTTTGGAAAAGAAAGACCGGGAAAAACAGTAAATCTGTTGCGCAGGGGCTGCTTACTGGAGTGCTTTACGGGCCTTCTTAAGGCGGCCTTTGTCTGTACGGATGGTTATGATTTTTAATGATATGGGGGAAGACTATGGCAAAGATAAATGAGATCCGGGCAATGGCCGAGAATCATGCCCGCGAAGTGAGCCGCTCACCCAGGGATTGGATGGGGTTCCTAAACACAGCGGCGCAGCTTTATCGATACAGTTTTGCGGACAATCTCTTAATTCATGCGCAGAATCCGGGAGCTACGGCCTGCGCGGAGCTGGAAGTCTGGAACAAAAAAATGATGCGCTGGGTAAACCGCGGCGCGAAAGGGATTGCACTCCTTGATAACCGGGGACCGAGGGAGCGGCTGCGATATGTGTTTGATGTTTCTGATACCCATCCGGTGCGCGGCGGAAGGGAGCCGAACCTGTGGCAGATGGAGACGGCATATCAGGAAGATGTGACAGGCCACCTGATTGATGCCTATGGGCTGGATGAGATGAATGAAGGGTCGCTTCCGGCTGCGCTTCGCTCTGTCGCCAGGATGCAGGTGGAGGAAAATATCGAAGAAGCGGTATACGGGCTTGTGGAAGAAACGGAAGGGACGTATCTGGAAGAAAAAGACGAGGCAATTCTCCGCCAGGAATACATACGGCTGCTTACAGACAGCATATTTTATACGCTGCTTCGGCGGTGCGGGTTTGACCCGCTGGATTATCTGGAGGAGGAAGATTTCAGGGGGATTACAGATTTTAATTCATTACCAGTGCTGACGTTCTTGGGGAATGCTTCTTCTATGCTTTCAGAATCGGTCTTGCGGGACATTGGAAGAACCGTCCAGAAAATTTATCGGGAAAATGTGGAAATGGCTCTTGCAAATTCCACAATCAATATGTATAATACAAACGAACGATTTAACGCGTTAATTCGTGAAAGTAGAAGCGAGCAGCAAATTTCTATTTCAGAGAATGGAGGATTAGACAATGGAACTGACTTATCATCGCAAAGGGGATTACCTGTTTCCGAACCTGGAAGTGAAGCAGATGGAGCCGGCAGAGATCGGCAAGTACGGGATGCTTCGGAGGACGTACCTGAAGGAACACCACCAGAACTGGTATCAGAGCCTGTGGCTGTCCGGGAAGCTGAACCGTCACCTGTCCGAGGTCGACCGGGCGGCGAACGAGAGGATGGAGGTGCTGATGGAACAGCTGGAGAAGAGGTTCCCGGCACCAGACAAAGCGGCAGACCAGCTGGCATGGGCAGCGCATATGAACAACCTGACGGCGATGGCGGAAGAGACCGTCTTGACGGAATTGGTGTACAACTAACTGAGAATACAACGGAACAGGATATGAGTGAAGCAGAGGAAGAAACCGCCTCTGCTTTATCTTTGCCCGAATTGCCTACTGTGAACGAGCAGCGCAGGGCGCTTGAGGAGCGGCAGGCGGCGCGATATGCGGGAGAAATCGCAATTCCCTCTGATGTGGTGGATGAGATACTCCGGCAAGGCAGCAACCGGGAGCGCGGGCAGCTGCGTCTGATCTATAACTTCATGGCAGAAAAGACCCCGGAGGAGTATACGGAGTTTGTGAAGCAGGAATATCGAACCGGCGGCAGGGGGATTGAAGTGAACGGCCAGGAATATTCCGCCTGGTGGAATGAACTGGGGATGCAGATCGCAGTAGGCCATACGGTGGCTGACCGGGTATTGGATAAGGCATTCCTTTCCTGGGAGGATGTTTCCGGAAGGATTCAGCAGCTTTTGGAACAGGGCGAATACGCACCGCAGGTTGTGTTGGATGCTGCACGGGCGAATGCCGTTTCGGAACACGCACAGGCACTTTTCTTTATGGAACGTGACCTTGCGGAAGGTGTTTCTGAACTTGTCTTTGAAGATAGCTCGGTCTTCCGTGGTGGCTATCCCGATGTGGTAGAGCGGCTCTCCGGTTTATTGGAACAGACGGAATTCCTTGCAGACCTGAATGAACGCCTGGAAGGGCTTGCGGCAGCTTACGAGGAAGATCCTGAGATCATGCGTTTCCGTACCTATCTCCCGGATAAAATGTCGGCGCAGTTCCAGTTGTTCGCAAAAGAGGCTGTTCCATATCAGGCGAGGGATGGCTTTGCATGGCAGGAACATCAATATTTTATTACACAGGATGAGATTGACGCTTTCCTTACCAGGGGAGGCCCTTATGATAATGGCAGGCTCGCAACCTATGCGTATTTCATCGCAGACCATACGGATGCGCAAAAAACGGACTATATAAAGGAACGGTATGGAACCGGGGGAAGCAGCCATGCTCTGTCAGGCGCGGATGATTCCAATGCTGACTACACTGCCAAAGGACTTACACTTGCCCGCGGTTCTTACGGGAACCCTTATGCAAGCACTTTCCTCACATGGCCAAAAGTAGCACAACGTGTAAACCATCTGATCCGCATGGAACTGTTTTTAAAGCCTGCGGATTACTCAAGAATGCCCGAATACGAGCGCGAACAGATGGCAAGAAAGGTGATGGCCTTTTATGGGCGACTTCCGTCAGAGATTCCGAGACCCTTTAACGAGGATTTCTTCGGGGAGGACGCAAGGAAACAGCTGACGGAGCTCCTGACGGAACCAGAGCAGGCAGAAGAACTGCTGGAGAAGATGGACGGGGTATTGGCCGCTCTTCCGTTGGATTTTGACCGGTATGAGGAACGTGCGCAGAATCTGTCCGAACTTCACCAGTATGTAGATGGTACTTATACAATTTTTCCGGATAAGAAACAGGAGGCTGATCAAAAACCGGTTTCGGGCAGGCAGATGACGCTGTTTGATTTTATGAGCGAAGAGGAGCTGCAGCCAGAGGTCGAGGAAGAGCCTGATATTTCAGCAAGGACGCTTGATACATCGGCTGGTGGGAGTTCGGAGCCAGATTTTGCAGCGGAACCGCCGAAAAGAACGGAAGGAACCAAGAGCGAGCAGCCAGTTGTTGAGACGGAATCCGCGGAAGCGGGAGGGGAAGCAGATAACCCGAAGGTAGTTGCCCGCTATCAGTCCACGATGGAAATGCAGGATGGTTATATCGAGGATATAGCTATCCTGCAGTATCCCAATGGCAAGTTTTACAATCACTACGGATTTGACGAGGAACTCGGTATGGGCGCTGCAACAGCAGGGCCTTTTGATACGCTTGAAGAAGCAAGAGGAACTGTGCTTGCCCATCGCTCTGACGCACAGGAGATTGACCTGTACGAGATAGATATGACACATTCTGAACCGCCGAATGCGCTTCAGCCTATGTCGGGTAAGACATATGAGGAATATCTCTCAATCAAGGGGCGTTATCCGGACACACTGGTTGGGTTTGAGATGGAAGGACATTATGAGTTTTTTGGGGATGATGCCCTTATGGTATCGGATATCCTTGGCTCGAAACTGCTGGATAAGCCCGTGGAGGGCGGTGACAGTGTTGCGGTGAGCGGATTCACGTCCGGACAGTGGGTCTATTACTCTAAAAAGCTGTGGAGCCAGGGAGAGAATGTTTATCTCTCCGGTGAGCAGGAGGATGGGACGCATGATACGGTCAAATACTTAAGCGGCAGGGATTATCTTCCTGTCGACGCGACTATCCATATCGATGGCAGGGAGTTCCGCATTGACAGCGTGGACTATAACCGTGGGATGGTCAGCCTGCAGGATATGACGATGGCAAGGGAAGCGCGTTACCCAATCTTCCGGGAGGAGCCGACCGGGTATGTGCGCTCCCTCTATGAAGAGGAAGAACAGCAGTATGACTTTGCCACAGAGGAAACTGTTTTTATTGCAATCCAGCGCTCCATGTACGATTATGAAGATTTTTCCGGGGAGCAGATGGATGTGATTTATGCCGCTGCCGAAGCAGGACTGAACCTGAAACCATTGCTGAATCCAGAGTTTACGCCTGGGCAGATGCAGCTGATTGTAGACGTTGAAGCGAGGATTGCAGCAGGAGAAAAAGTTGCATTTGACGGAGCAATGCTGCCGTTGACTGGACATGTAATGACCTCAGATGAGATCAATGCGGTGCGGAGGGAGTACCACCTGCCGTTGAACTTCTTTGATAGCAGCAGGGAAGAACTGGGGGAGGAGACTGGGTCAGATGGCGCTGCGGGAGAAAGAACGGAAACAAACGAGGCCGCGGGACAGGAAACTAACGGACAGATAGTCGGCGGACAAAGAACCGGTATGACAGGGATGCGTCCTGGTGTTCCGGGACGGACGCCGGGAACTGTGCCGCAGCAGGAGCGGATTAATTTCCGTATCACGGACGATGACCTGGGTGCGGGAGGTGTGAAGACAAAGTTCCGGGCGAACATCGACGCGATCCGGCTTTTAAAAGAACTGGAAGCGGAGAACCGGCTGGCAAATATGGAAGAGCAGGAAGTGCTTTCCCGTTTTGCCGGCTGGGGAGGCATCCCACAGGCATTTGACGCGAAAAATGAGTCCTGGGCATCTGAGTACGCCGAAGTGAGGGAACTGTTAACCCCCGAGGAATACCGGGAGGCGCGGGCATCTACACTGAACGCATTTTATACATCCCCGACTGTAATTAAGGCGATGTACGCGGCATTGGAGAACATGGGACTCCGCTCCGGGAATGTGCTGGAGCCGTCCTGCGGCGTCGGCAATTTCATGGGGCTTGTCCCGGAAAGCATGGACGGGTTGAAAATGTACGGTGTGGAGCTGGACAGTATTTCCGGCAGGATTGCGGGGCAGTTGTACCAGAAAAATAAGATCACTGTGCGTGGCTTTGAGACGGTGGACTTCCCGGAAAGCTTCTTTGACTGTACCATCGGGAACGTCCCCTTTGGGGAATATAAGGTGGTGGACCCGAAATATGACCGCTACAACTTTCTGATCCATGATTATTTTATCGCAAAGAGCCTTGACCTGGTGCGGCCGGGCGGTGTGGTGGCGGTTGTTACATCCTCCGGGACGATGGATAAGCAGAATGAGTCCGTGCGGCGTTATCTGGCGAACCGGGCTGACCTGTTAGGGGCAATCCGTCTGCCGAACAATGCGTTTTTGCGTAACGCCAATACTGGTGTAGTGGCGGATATCCTGTTTTTGCAGAAGCGTGACCGCGCGATGCTGGAGGAACCGGAATGGGTGCATCTGGCAAAGACTCGGGAGGGCTATACGGTCAATTCTTATTTTGCACAGCATCCGGAGATGGTGCTTGGCGAGTTTACGACAGAGAGTACCCAGTATGGCAGGCAGGAGGTTACGGTGAAACCCATCGAGGGCGCAGTCCTTGCGGATCGGCTTTCCGAGGCAGTTTCCCATATCCATGGCACGATTACGGAGCTGGAACTGGATGACCTGGAACTGAACGAGGTGGACACATCTATCCCGGCAGATCCGGGCGTGAAGAATTTCAGCTATGCCAACGTGGACGGGCAGGTTTATTACCGTGAGAATTCAAGGATGAACCTTATGGAGCTGCCGAAAATGACTTCGGAGAGAATCCTTGGGATGATCGAAATCCGGAATACGACGCAGGAGCTGCTCTCCATGCAGATGGAGGACTGCAGCGACCTGGAGTTAAAGGCTGTACAGGACAAGCTGAACCGCCAGTATGATGCTTATACTGCACAGTACGGGCTTCTCAATAATAACGCGAACCGCAGGGCCTTCTCGCAGGACAGCAGTTACTGCCTGCTGGCGTCACTGGAGATTGTGGATGAAGATGGGAACCTGGAGAGGAAGGCAGATATTTTTACGAAGAGGACCATCCGCAAACCGGTGCCGGTAACAAGCGTGGATACGGCGAGTGAAGCACTGGCAGTCTCTATTGGGGAAAAAGCCAGGGTCGATGTGCCGTTTATGGCGCAGCTGTCCGGGAAGACGGAGGATGAGGTCACGCGGGAGCTGGCAGGCGTTATCTTCAGAAACCCGTTGACGGAACAGTGGGAAAGCTCTGACGAATATCTGTCAGGGAATGGCCGGGAAAAGCTCTCCATAGCAAAGCAGTTTGCAGAAAACCAACCGGAATATGCCATTAACGCGGAGTATCTGGAACGGGTGCAGCCGAAGGATTTGGATGCATCCGAGATTGAAGTGCGGTTGGGTGCCACCTGGATTAAACAGGAATACATCCAGCAGTTTATGGAAGAAACTTTCCACACGCCGCGGAGGCTGGCGGGGGACGCGGTTGCTGTCCATTATTCCCCTGTCAGCAACGTATGGGAAATCACCGGGAAAAACAGGGACTATGGGAACCCGCTGGTGAATTCCACCTATGGTACGGAAAGGACGAATGCCTACCGGCTGCTTGAGGACGCGCTGAACCTGAAAGACACAAAATGCTATGATACGGTGGAGGAAGACGGTAAGGAGCGCCGGGTCATAAATAAAAATGAAACGACGCTTTCACAGCAGAAGCAGGAACAGATAAAAGCCGAATTTAAGCAGTGGATTTTCCGGGATATGGAACGGCGTGAGGACCTGTGCCAGACCTATAATGCTTTATTCAACAGCATCCGCCCACGTGAATATGACGGCTCCCATATCCGGTTTGTCGGGATGACGCCGGAGATCACGCTGATGCCGTACCAGAAGAATGCGGTCGCACATATCCTTTATGGCGGGAATACCCTGTTAGCACACGCCGTTGGAGCTGGGAAGACCTTCCAGATGATTGCGGCCGGCATGGAGAGCAAGCGCCTGGGGTTATCGCAGAAAAGCCTGTATGTGGTCCCCAACCATCTGACGGAGCAGTGGGGCAGTGATTTTTTACGGCTCTACCCCGCAGCGAACGTGCTTGTGGCAACGAAAAAGGATTTTGAGGCTGCGAACCGGAAGAAATTCTGCTCACGCATCGCGACGGGAAATTATGACGCAGTTATTATTGGGCACAGCCAGTTTGAGCGGATTCCGTTATCCAGGGAGCGCCAGATCGCAGCAATCCAGCGGCAGATTAGCGATGTCATGGCTGCCATTGAGGATGCGAATGCGGAAGATGGCTCTTTCCTGACCGTAAAACAGATGGAGAAAACAAAGAAATCCCTGGAAGCAAAGCTGGAACGGCTGAACAACCAGAGAAGGAAAGATGACATAGTCACATTTGAACAACTTGGAGTGGACAGATTGTTTGTGGATGAATCACACAGCTATAAGAACCTCTTCCTGTACACCAAGATGAGGAATATAGCAGGTATTTCGCAAACGGACGCCCAGAAAAGTTCGGATATGTTTATGAAATGCCAGTACCTGGATGAGATGACAGGAAGCAGGGGCGTAACTTTTGCAACTGGGACGCCTATCTCGAATAGTATGACCGAGTTGTATACAATAATGAGATATTTACAGTATGATACACTGCAAAAGATGGGGCTGGGGCATTTTGATTCCTGGGCGGCATCCTTTGGGGAGACGGTAACGGCCATCGAGCTTGCGCCGGAAGGGACGGGCTACCGTGCGAAAACGCGGTTTGCCCGTTTTTATAACCTCCCGGAACTGATCGCCCTGTTTAAAGAGAGCGCAGACGTGCAGACGGCAGATATGCTGAACCTCCCCGTTCCGGAAGCGGAATATGTCAATATTGCTTTAAACCCAAGCAAGATCCAGCAGGATATGGTCAGCAGCTTTGCAGACCGGGCGGAGGCTGTCCGCAGTGGAAAAGTGGATTCCAGGGAGGACAATATGCTCAAGATCACCAATGATGGCAGGAAGTGCGCGCTGGACCAGCGGCTGATCAATGAAATGCTCCCGGATGATCCCGGAAGCAAGGTGAATTCCTGCGTGGAGAACGCTTTTTCTGTCTGGGAAGAGACAGCGGCAGACCGTTCAACCCAGCTGATTTTCTGCGACCTGTCTACGCCGAAGACAGATGGAAGCTTCAATGTCTATGACGATGTGCGTGAAAAACTTGTGGGGAAAGGCATCCCACGGGAGGAAATCGCTTTTATCCATGAAGCCTCAACAGAGACGAAAAAGGCAGAACTGTTTGCAAAGGTACGCTCCGGGCAGGTGCGTATCCTGCTTGGTTCTACGGCAAAGCTTGGCGCGGGTACCAATATCCAGGACAGGCTGATAGCCCTGCACCACCTGGACTGCCCGTGGAAGCCGTCCGACCTGGAACAGCAGGAAGGGAGAATCCTGCGCCAGGGGAACCGGAACAGCAGGGTGAAGATATTCCGGTATGTCACAAAAAATTCATTTGACAGTTATATGTGGCAGCTTTTGGAGAATAAGCAAAAGTTCATTTCACAGATTATGACATCCAAATCCCCGGTGCGGTCAGCGGAAGATGTGGATGATACGGCACTTTCTTATGCGGAGATTAAGGCCCTTGCTACCGGAAACCCTTATATCAAGCAGAAGATGGACCTGGATATCCAGGTGAGCAGGCTGAAACTCCTGAAAGCAAACCACACAAGCCAGGTTTACCGCCTGGAGTCCGATATTGCCAAACGGTATCCGATGGAGATCGCGGCAACAAAAGAGAGAATCGCAGGGCTGAGATCTGACCTGGCAGCGGCAAAGCCTGTCCTGGGACAGGATAAAGACCAGTTCCAGATGGTAGTCGGGGGAAAGGCTTATACCGACCGGAAAGAAGCGGGGCTTGCAATTATAGCGGCCTGCGCTGGACTGAAAGCCGTGAATACGGCTGGCCAGATCGGTGAATATCAGGGATTTGCCATGACAGCAGGCTTTGATTCTTTTAGCCATGTGTTCTTGCTGACGCTTAAACGCCAGTGCAGCTATACGGTCGAGGTCGGGAAAGACGCATACGGCAATATCCAGCGGATTCAGAATGCCCTTGCCGGGATTGAAAAGAAACTGCCGGAGGCGGAAACAAAGCTGGAAACCCTGCAGGGCCAGCTGGCAACCGCGAAAGGGGAGGTGGTGAAGCCATTCCCACAGGCAGCAGAACTTGAAGAAAAGTCAGCGAAGCTGGCAGAACTGAACGCCATGCTCAATATGGGAGGCGGTGTAAACTGCGAAGCGATTGGTCTGGGTGAGGGAGATCATCCGGAACAGGAGGTCGCAGACAGGCCGGGGCAGGTTCCGACATTCAGGGACAGGGTAAAAACGATTCTGTCAGAGACAGATAAATCTGATTCACGCGCGGGGGCAGGACGGCTGGAAGAAAAGGCAGATGGAAAAACCTCTGTCCTGGCGCGTCTGCATGAGAAGCAGTCCCATCAGTCAGAGAGGGAAAAGTCCCAGCTTCAACAGAAAAAACTGCGGGGACAGGCAATTTAGTAACTGAAGGGGGCATCGACGGTGGTAAACAGGGAGTTTTTCATCAGCGGTGCTTTTTTTGAAAAGGGGTGATCGTATTGCTTGAAATAGTGCCAATTTCACTGCGCGAAGCAAATGCTTTTGTGCAGCAGTACCACAGGCATCACAAGCCATCTGTCGGACATAAGTTTTCCATTGGTGTGTCCGATGGGGAGAAACTGGCCGGAGTCGCTATTTGCGGCAGGCCAGTCAGCCGCCGCATGGACGATGGGCATACATTGGAGGTCAGCCGTGTTTGTACAGACGGTACGAAGAACGCCTGCAGCATCCTTTACGGGGCAGCTTACAGGGCGGCAAAGGCGATGGGCTACCGGAGGGTCATTACCTATATTTTGGAGAGTGAGCCGGGGACATCATTGAAAGCTGCAGGATACCGCTGTGAAGGACACGCAGGTGGGCTTGAGTGGAATGGGGACAGAAAACCAAAGGACGGAAATCAGTACCCACACGAATATAAGACGCGGTGGGTGAAAGAAACGGAGGTAAAACCTTATGGAAGCAAACCGGGATGAAAAAATGAAGGAGATTACAGAGCGGCTGGAACAGGGCGTACAGGAATTCTTTACATCCGAACGTTATGCGGATTATTTGAGGACGATGTCGCAGTTCCATAGCTACAGTTTTAACAACACGCTTCTTATAGCGATGCAACGCCCTGAATCAACACTCGTCGCAGGGTATCGCACATGGCAGAAAAAATTTAACCGCCACGTAAAGCGTGGGGAAAAGGGAATCCAGATTATTTCTCCCGCGCCCATCCGGGAGAAAGAGACACTGGAAAAGGTGGATGAGAAAACAGGCGAACCGATTCTGAAAGCGGATGGACAGCCGGAGACGGAAGAGGTTGTCCATGTCATACCGCGCTTCCGTGTTGCGACGGTATTTGATGTCAGCCAGACAGAGGGCGATCCGCTGCCTGACCTGGAGATTCAGGAACTGACAGCGGGTGTTGAAAATTATGAATTCTTCCTGAGGGCGATGGAACAGATTTCTCCCGTACCGATCCGTTTCAATGAGATTTCAGGTGAAGCAAAGGGCTATTATGACAATGGTTCCAAGGAAATCGTGATCCAGCAGGGGATGGGTGAACTCCAGACCTTAAAAACAGCAATCCATGAGACAGCCCACGCCATACTCCATGACCGGGACAGGATGAAGGTACAGGGGGTTCAAAAAGATAAGATGACCATAGAGTGTGAAGCCGAGAGTATATCCTTTTGTGTCTGTTCTGCGTTTCAGATGGATACTTCCAGTTACGCTTTTCCTTATATTGCATCATGGAGCAGCAATAAGGAAATGAAGGAACTCCGGGCTTCCATGGATACAATACGTCACACTGCCGCTGAAATGATCGATAGGATTACAGAAGCAGTCCAGAATCTGCAAAGGGAACAGGCGCAGTATACATCCGTGGAACTTTTCGGGACGCCGGCTTTGTTTGATACTGGACGGATCAAAGATGAGGATATTCCGGCTGGTATGTACCGTTATGAGATGAGGGGGTCTAACCAGGACCCTGCAGTCCCCATTATGATAGAAAACCATGTTGAGGTTCACCATGCAGCTTCTATCTTAACCGCATATCCGGTGCCGCTTCCAGAATGCGGGTTCCTGCGGTTAGGCGAAGGGCTGAATTTTGGCAAGGATGGAATGATTTCCGTGCAGGATTACAGACAGACCACAGCAGGGCTGTCTTTTCCTGATATGGAACAGAGAATGCAGAATGCTGTCATCTGTGCAAACGAAGAACTGCTTTTTTCTGGAAAAGAAGAACAGTACGCGATTTACCAGATCGACCGGACGGGGCCAGGCAAGGATTACTTTTTTATGAACCTGGATTATGTGGAAAAACATAATCTGGCGGTAAAAGGAAGCGACTATAGGCTGGTATACGGAGGTATTCTGCAGCCAACGGTGAACCTGGATACCCTCTACGAGAAATTCAACATAGGCCGGCCGGATGATTTTAAAGGGCATTCCCTGTCCGTCAGCGATATAGTGCTGTTGAAACGTGGCGGGGAGGCAAAAGCGCATTATGTGAACAGTGTAGGGTTTAAAGAACTGCCGGATTTTATCCAGGAGAGAAAATCTTTATGGGAGCAGCAGTGGAGGCAGGTGACAGAGTTTACTGATTCCATCGGGTTGGATGGACATGAGGGGACGTGGCACACTGCAGGCCAGATGGAGGTGATGGGGGAGAGCATTTATCTGATGGAAAACAATGAATTTGGCAGTGATGCCGCTAAAGTGGCCGTAAATGCGAAAGGCGATGTTGTGGCAGAGGATTTGTGGAATGGGTTTGATGAGGGTTTCCATGAAGCGGCAGCTGAATATTTTGCGGGGAAAGGCGTGGCTTATGAAAGACCGGGGCCGGTTGCCGCAAAAATGCAGAAAGTGACGGAAAACGCAAAAGCGAACCAGGCAGAGAATGCAGGACAGGAACAGAAAGAACCTGTGGAGCCTAAGCCGGAGAGTGTGGGGCAGAAAGATGTTGAAAACCAGGGGACAGAAGCTGTTGAGACAGCAGAGGCGGCAGTAAGTGCTTCGGAATCTGAGAGGGTATTGCAGGACATGGCAACACCGGTCTATATGCAGACGCCAGCCTACGCGCGTGAACATGGGGAACTGGAGCAATATCGTCGGTCCCGGAGTGCGAACATCGCTTGTAAAACGGCGATAGAGCAGGCTATTTCGGACAACTATGACGGGAGACATTTAAAAGACGGCGCTTTAAAACAAGTGCTTGAACAGTTTAGTGAGAACCGTATTGTGTATGTACTGGCTTCTACACTTAAGCTGAAAGACTGGGACAGACGATTTTCACAATCCAACAAAGACTGGGTGGCGTCTGTACCCATCGGGGAAGAGATCAGCCCATTCGGGAATGACCGCCGGACAGAATGGATGGTAGAAAGCCATCCTGCCGTGCTGGACGGTTTTGTCGGAATGTTCCGGCATGAAGTATTGGAGCAAAGCCGCGAAAACGAAAAAATGGCTGACAAAGATGTTTCAAAAGAAAAAGAACTGACAGCGGATGAGATCACAAATTTTGAAGAGATCAGCAGGGAGTATTATCCCCACATGAGGACTTCAGAGGTTGTCTTTTCGTGCGAAGTGCGCGGGGAGCCGGATGAGCTGACCTATGAGCTGTCCCAGCATGATGATGGGGAAAGCTATTCGCTCCACACAAAGAACCACGATATCTGGGACCGGATGAGCAGGAAGGAACTGGGAAAGCTTGAGTTTGTAGTCAGCCGGGAGGTAACATTCAGTACCTGGAAGAAAGAAATTGAACAGGCGGATTCCGCTGATGCCTTGCGGGAAGTCGAATATGGGATGATGGATACGGAGAATCTGAACCTCTCGGATGCACAGAGGGAACGCCTTTATAAGATGATGGAAGAAAAAGGGAAGAGTTTCCCGGAAAGTCAGAGGGAGGAACGTGTTCCGGATAGCCAGGGAGACGGCCAGTATCCTGACCTGGATGAAACAACCGAAAAATCAGACGAACCACAGGGCGAAAAGGTGAAAATCGCTTTTTATTATGTAGACAGCGACCCATATGGGGAAGAAACGGAAAGCATCTATCAGGAATGTTCTGATGTGGGCTTGGCAATCCGTGCTTATCATGAAATACCAAATCATTTTGAAAAAGAATTGGGTATGGAGAGTACGGAAGAACAGCCGTCGCGGATGGCACTGGTTCGGTGCAAAAATGGCATAGACACCCTGTATGACATAGAAGCGGCTTCGCTCAGCGGAAAATGGGTTACTCCTGAAACGATGGAAGCACAGAAAAAAGTGCAGGATTCCCTTGCGGTTCATGATGTAGAGATTGCGTATCATTTTGAAAAGGAGGAACAATATCTCACCATTCAGTCGGTATCAGAGGGATATGATTATACCTTCTATGACAGCTCATTTCATGAGATTGATGGCGGTGTGTATGATAATCCGGATATTTCCGTGAAGGAGGCGTTGGAAGAGATACTTTCAGATGCAGGAATTTCTTCCTGGCCAGCGCACCGTAGGGTTGTGGACTATGAGGAGTTATCTGAAAAGGTTCAGACGGCAGAGCAGGAGGTAAGCCGGGAAAAGAGTGAGAGCGGGAAAACTGTACCGGAGGAACAACAGATTGATGCAATATCGTCCATTTATGACCAGACAGAGCTAGAGGTTTCCCTGCATGGAAGGAGTATGGCTGACGTGGAAGAAACGGTTTTAAGCTATGCACAGGCGGAGATTGATGCAATGGGGCTGCATGATGAGGTGCAGCTGCACGGGGCAAGGATGTACGGAAGCCGGAGCAGGGAAGGGTTATATACAGATGGTTCTGATCTGGATGTGGTGATTTCCTATTCCGGGAATATCCGTGAGGATGATTTCTTCAATGCACTTCACGAATCAGGTCTTTCGGTTGCGGGTATTCCGGTAGATATCTATCCAATCTCAACAGAGAAAACAGGAACGCTGGAAGAGTATCTTGCAACTGCAGAACAGTATCTGGACACAAAGGAAGTCCAGGTGATAGCAGATGCAGCGCCACAAAAGCCAGAGATGGAAGAGCAGAGCGCGACGATCAGTTTTTATGTAGCGGAATGCATGGAGTTTCCTGTTTTAGGAGAATATCACGAGGATGTCGGTAGCCTGCAGGAAGCAATGGCACTCTATGAGCAGATACCGGCGGAACGAATGAACGGCATTAAGGGAATCGGATTTACCCTGACAGACGGAAGTATGTACGATGGGATGTCTTATGAACTGATGTCTGTAGGAATTGTAGACCGTGTTCTGGTGGAAGAGATACCTCATTTCAAAGAAAGTCCGTTGGTGCAGAAAGCACTCACTGAACTGGAAACAGTATACCGTTCCCCGCACGGTGCAGAACAGACGGGAGAGATGAAAGAAATGGCTGCGGCTGAATCTGCGGCAGAACCGCAAAAAAAGCCTCAGGAGGAGAAAGTAGTGGAGCAGGGCAGGAACGACATAGGTCGCTTAGCCGTTGCCGCTTCTGGGAGCAGTAAAGGAGCTGCTGTTGCTGCCAATTCTGATAGCCATAAAGAAGTTGCTGTTACTTTTGCTTCTGGAGGACGTAAGGAATCTGTGCTGCAGGCTCTTCGTGACCGTCAGGCCAAATTAAAGGCGAAAGAACCAGAAAAACCGAAGCTGGAGAAGGAGATACAGAATCGTAAGAAAGGAAACCAGGAATTATGACAAAGATTATATTTGATGAAGATGAACTTATTGTAATGGCGATGTTTGAGGCAGGAAGCCGTGAGAAAACGGCTGAGGAAATCAAAGAGATTCTTCCTTATATAAAAGGGGATTCGGAACTGGAAGAAGTCGTGAATACTACGGTAGAAAAGATGAAACAGATCTCAGATAGTGAATTCGCCCAGATTGATTTAGACGCATATGGGCAGGAGCCAGAAGAAGATGGAAATTAACCAGTTTGCCGTATACCAGGTGAAAGAAGAGCCGGTATACCGGGAAATCCAGTTCAGCCCCTATGAGAAACTGATGCAAAAAAATATACGTATCAGTTCTGACTCATACGTCCAGGCTTATATTTCACGTATGCTTCCGGGGGAAAGTGTGGTACAGGTTCATGAAAGACTTAAGAGGAAGCTTCCCAAAACCTTCCATGGCCATTCCATCAGCACCAGCGATGTATATGTCTTGAACCAGGATGGAGTGATCTCATCTTTTTATGTGGATAAAGACCGGCTTGTTCCGATTAGCGGGTTCATCTGTTTGAATACAGCTAACGCAAGGATTTCCATTGACACTGTCGGCTATAAAATAGAAGGAAAAGGGGGAACCTGGGTCTCCTGCGAGGAACTGCTAGTGGAAGGCAGAAGATTCTACCTGATGCAGAGTGAGCGCTATGGAAGTTCTGCGGAGGGTGTGGTTCTGGCAGAAGACGGGACGGTTGTGGTTGACGGCTACAGGGACTTTGATGAAAAGACAACTGAACAGGTACGGAACTTCCTGCATTCGCCGCCGGAGAGAAAAGAAATTGCTGCAGAAGCTGCCCCAATATCAGTAAAAACATTGGAAGCAGGAAGCGGCCTGGTCCCTGCGGAAGCCTCGGGAGAAAACCAAAATGGGAAAACAGCGGAAGAGCAGGAAATGGATGAGATAGAGAGACGCATCAACAGTCTGCCTGAGCCGAGGACGATTGGCGGGCGTATTTCTGTACTGGACAGGTTGCATATCATCCAGGCCAGGCGGGCAATCAGGGAAGGGAAAAAGCCACCGCGCATAGGTGCTGAACAGAAAGGAAAGCGTAAGAAATAATAGGAACGGGAGACAACCGGTCGGTGAAAAACTGGCCAGTTGTCTCCCATTTTTTTGTTGCCAAGCGGTGTTGATTTACCTGCAAATTTATGTATAATGGTCGTAAGAGAGAGACAAAGCGAAGCAGCCTGCTTCGGAATGGATCAGTTTATAAAGGGGAGTTTATGCGGGACAGCGAATTGATTGAAAAAGTCCAGTCGTCCATCAACAGCCAGTGCTATACACGGGGGTATGTAGCGCCAGTGGATGTTTTGATGGATGTTGGAGTCTTAGATAAAAGAA
>JAJBUL010000238.1 GCA_020860365.1 Clostridiales bacterium
AACATTATTATGTTCGCCCGCTAGAGGAAATCAGCTTTGCTGATTTCTCAGCTCGTACTGCGCAAGCCTTATGTGTTTATCGGCGCCATCTTCAACAGGTATAAATTTGATTTCTCCAAAAATACCCTCCTCATATGCACGTGAAAGAGGATAATCGTAAACAATTTCGCCTAAAATCTCTTTTCTATCAAGCCTAAAAGGTGTGGCTGTAAAAAGCACATGGCATCGTTGAGGAAGATTCATAAGTATTTGTGTCCATGTTTGTGCTGGTACATGGTGTGCTTCATCAGAGTATGTCAAGACAGGTCTAACCTTTTTCTGCGAACATTCTGCGAATTTTCTGCGATTCATTCTACCATACACTCCCCGCCGCATACAAGCACAAAACGCAGAAAACCGGCCAGGCATCTCTCCCGACCGGCGTTAAAAAGCACATCTCAACAGATTTCCAAACAACAATTCAAATTCATCAAAATCTTACAATCTTAATTTTCAGCACTTTCTAATAGCTTGTTTAAAAGCAAATTAATATTAGTGTGTCTTTGTAATGAATTTGTATCCTGTTTAATAAATTCCCATGATTCTTCATAGCTCTTTTCTTTTACTGCACCAGGATCATCAGAAATTATTTTTACAAAACCTTCCACATCACCAATATAATTTCTAGAAAAAGTATCCGCTAAATTTCGCTTCATTCGGTAATCAAGATTAGCTGACCTATGCAAGAAATGATCCAAGTTACAAGAGAAATAATACACAGAGTATGGAACAGATTTCTGTTTCACCTTTATCGATGAGCAGCTGCTCAGATAGTTTAAATTCTCACTCTTCTGTTCATTTCTTTTTTGTATCTTTTCTACATCTTTACAAGATATTTCTTGATCTTTATAATATGGCGAATCATTTGGATTAATATCTATATCTAGCATAATATTCTCTTTCGGAATATATGCTCCATCCATATCAACAATCTGAATAATCTCTGTTATATCTTTAGGTAAAATTTTTTCCTTATCAAAAAAATCATCCAAAAACAACTCATATAGTGCTTCTTCAATGTTCTCAGGATGTACCCAATGATATTTCCCCCGCTTATCCACGTAATTCGTAGAGGTGATATCTCCGCCTTTCTCCTCTTCTTCTTTTCTTATTATAGGGAAAAAACTTCGATATCATCATCTATTTGCTCATATAGCTCTGAAATAGCCAGCTTTAATGCTTCTCTATCCGATTTTCCTTCTACAAGAAATAATACAATCTTCCTCTTCGGTCTTTTCCCCATTAACGCTCTCCTCCTGCCTTCTTTAACGCAGCTACAATCTTAAAGCGTTTTGTTTTATTGTATATCTCTTCTTCCTGTTCACACAGAATAATTTCTCGGAAATAGGTATCGCGCAAGTTATTCGTTGCAGATATATTTTTTAATCTAATATAGCGATTATCGGGATTTGTTGTTGTAAAATATAAAAACTTCTTGTTTATCACCTCTAATGGTCTAAGATTATGAGAAGTAAATATAAACTGTCCTCTTCCCGACTCTTCCAACGCCTGAAGAATTTCTCCTAAGAGATATTCAAAAATACCTGCATCAAATTCATCGATTGCAACCGTGACAGATTTTTGATTAAATGCCGCAATAATAAGACTCAACACAGAAATAATCTTTCTTACACCATCCGATTCATCACGTAGCGGAAGCTCGTTACCATCACGATATGCAGTTAACATTATCACTGTTGCAGAATCACCATCTTTGTCTAATGTCTGCGATAATTCTCTAAAACCTATAGCAAGCCCAGGAACCAATTGTCCTAATACTGAACTTATGTTGTTAAATTCCGTCCTAAGTTCATTAAGAACTTCAGTAGGTATCATTTCAGGCTTATTAGTAGAAAACATCATTTGACCACCTGTTGTAAAAATAGGCAATGCAAAATTCAAACGAATAAATCCTGATGATTTTGTGTCGACTACATATAAATAATGGCGTGCATAACACCTTAACTCAACCAACACCTTAAAAAATACAGATTGATTGTTATTCTCTTCAAACAGTTTCAATGTATCTGACAAAAAGATAAATGATCTAGAAGTATTATATGCCATTTGTTTATTTACAGCCAATGCAACAAGTACTTTTTTCCCGCTACCAGCAATTTCTTTTCTTTTGGTAGCAGGAATAAACACATTATCTTTAGACGATGTATCAATAAGAATTTGTCTTTTTGATGCATCTTCCCAAAGCAATGAAAACTTCTCATCAAAAATAACTACTTTACTATCTTCATCAGGAATATAAAAATCATCAGGGGCACCTTTATATTTCTCAGCTATCTCCTCTTTAGTTAATGCTTTATTTGACATACAAAAAGAATATACTGCCTCGCGTATCACACCATTCTCATATTGCAAATCAAACACAAATTCCAATTTTGCAAATTCTTTTCCCACTGCAACACAATCAGCATAAGCACCAGGAATTGATTTCCCTGCCATTAATCCTCTCAAAATAGAAAGTGCCTCTATGAATGATGTTTTCCCTGAACCATTTTGGCCGTATATTCCCAGTATATCTGACTCTGTACCGCATGGAACAAACTCACGTCCACAGCATAAAGTTATCTCTCCATGTCTAACGCTTTTAAAATTATCTAGTGTTACCTTCTTTATCC
This sequence comes from Clostridiales bacterium, assembly GCA_020860365.1. Taxonomy (GTDB): domain Bacteria; phylum Bacillota; class Clostridia; order Lachnospirales; family Lachnospiraceae; genus Choladousia. Next base: position 2,673 of record JAJBUL010000238.1, read on the forward strand.
TTACAGTCGGTAAATTTTTACCATGTTCCTCAGTGATAAAAGACTGCTTTCTGTTCTCTTCCATTTTATTTACCTTTCCATAAATGTTCCTGTCACTATATCGCATTATACTCCCTTCCAGAAAAATGTCAAGCAAATTTCTTTTTTTATATTTTTTACTTTGTTTTTCGATTTTGAATCGAGTTTACAGTATAGTAATATGCAAAAAAGAGAAAAGTATTCCATTTTTATTTATTGACAGAAGCCGTTCGGAAAACCCACGTTAGTGCCGGAATCAGATAAACGTCCGGCCATGAACACCGCACAGGATGATTTCAAAGAAGATTAAGGAGGACAAGATTATGTCAAAGATTATGAACCCGGCGAAAGTGATTACAGGACCAAGAACCCGCTGGAGCTATGCCAATGTCTGGGATCCGAAGAGCATCAACGGCGGCGCGCCGAAGTACAGCGTCAGCCTCATCATCCCGAAGTCTGACACAAAGACCGTGGAGAAGATCAAGGCCGCGATCCAGGCAGCCTATGAGGAAGGCCAGAGCAAGCTGAAGGGCAACGGGAAATCCGTCCCCGCGCTCTCCATCATCAAGACGCCGCTGCGTGACGGCGATCTGGAGCGCCCGGATGACGAAGCCTATAAGAACAGCTATTTCATCAACGCCAACAGCGCCAACGCTCCCGGCATCGTGGACGCGGACCGCAACCCGATTCTGGAGCGCTCGGAAGTCTATTCCGGCGTCTACGGCAGGGCATCCATCAACCTCTACGCCTTCAACACCAACGGCAATAAAGGGATCGCCTGCGGGCTGAACAACCTGCAGAAGATCTCCGATGGGGAACCGCTCGGCGGCCGCTCCAGGGCAGAGGATGACTTCGACACCGACGATGAGGATGATTTCCTCGACTGATCTGTAACACAAACCACCTCAACCGGCGGCAGTTCGGAAACGACTGCCGCCATTCTGCATAAAAAGGATATGAGAATCTATGAAAATAAAAGAAATGTCAATCGACCTGGAGACCTACAGCGACATGGATATCTCCAAATGCGGCGCATACAAATACGCGGAATCAGAAAATTTTGAAATCCTGCTTTTCGGCGTTTCCGTCAACGGCGGCCCCGTCACGGTCTATGACCTTGCCTGCGGCGATACCGTCCCGGATGAAATCCTCGCTGCCCTAGCGGATGAATCTGTGGCCAAATGGGCATTCAACGCATCCTTTGAGCGTGTCTGTCTCTCCAACTGGCTGTACAACCACCGTCCGGAATACTTCAAAGGCTACAGCATCCCTAGCGATCCGGCCGGCAGCTATCTGGATCCGACATCATGGAGATGCACCATGATCTGGTCTGCCTATCTGGGGCTGCCGCTGAACCTCGCCGGAGTCGGCGCAGTCCTGGGCCTGAAGAACCAGAAGCTGACGGAAGGCAAAGACCTGATCCGTTATTTCTGCTCCCCCTGCAAACCGACCAAAGCAAACGGCGGGCGCACCCGGAACCTCCCGCATCATGCCCCGGAGAAATGGGATCTGTTCAAAAAATACAACCTGCGCGACGTGGAAGTAGAAATGTCCATTCAGAAGCGCCTGTCCAGATATCCCGTTCCGGAACAGGTCTGGGATGAATACCATCTGGATCAGGAGATCAATGACCGCGGGATCCTGCTGGATATGGACGTGGTCAATAACGCCATCGCCTTTGACGCGCGTTCCAGATCCGTCCTGATGGAAACCATGCAGGACCTCACGGCGCTCGACAATCCCAACAGCGTCGCGCAGATGAAGCAGTGGCTTTCCGCCAACGGCCTGGAAACAGAATCCCTCGGCAAAAAAGACGTGGCAAAACTCATCCCGGACACGGAAGGATCCATCCGGGAAGCCCTGCAGCTTAGGCTGCAACTGGCGAAGTCGTCCGTGAAAAAATACCAGGCCATGAAGAACGCCGTCTGCCGCGACGGCAGGGCGCACGGGATGTTCCAGTTCTACGGCGCCAACCGATCCGGACGATGGGCCGGCCGCCAGATCCAGCTGCAGAACCTCCCGCAGAACCACATGCCCGACCTCGCGGAAGCACGCGAGCTCGTCCGCACCGGAGATTATGACACACTGGAACTTCTGTATGACGACATCCCGGACACGCTCTCCCAGCTGATCCGCACGGCGTTCATCCCCCATCCCGGATATAAATTCGTGGTCAGCGATTACAGCGCCATCGAAGCCCGCGTCCTCTCCTACCTTGCCGGTGAGAAATGGCGCTCCAGAGTCTTCGCGGAAGGAAAAGACATCTACTGCGCCTCCGCCAGCCAGATGTTCAGCGTCCCCGTGGAGAAACACGGCGTCAATTCCCATCTGCGCCAGAAAGGCAAAATCGCGGAACTCGCCCTCGGCTACGGCGGATCCGTCGGCGCACTCAAGTCAATGGGCGCCCTGGAAATGGGACTGACCGAGAATGAGCTGCAGCCGCTGGTGGACGCGTGGCGCTCCGCAAATCCGAACATCGTGCAGTATTGGTGGGACGTGGATGCTGCGGTCAAAACCACCGTCAAACAGCGGATCACCACGAAGGTGGGCGGCATCCGCTTCCAGTACAAAAGCGGGATGCTTTTCATCCATCTCCCGTCCGGCCGCACACTCTCCTACGTCAAGCCAAAGATGGGGGAAAACCGCTTCGGCGGGGAATCCGTCACCTATGAGGGAGTCGGTTCCAACAAAAAATGGCAGCGGATCGAATCCTACGGACCAAAGTTCGTGGAAAACATCATCCAGGCAATCTCCCGCGATCTTCTCTGCTTCGCCATGCAGAACCTGTCCTTCTGCTTCATCTGTGGCCATGTTCATGACGAAGTCATCATAGAATACAGCCAGGACATCTCCGTGGACGCGATCTGCTCCATTATGAGCCGCTCCCCGGACTGGATGCCGGACATCCTGATCCGCGGTGATGGATATGAAACACAATTTTACAAAAAGGACTGACCTCTCGGTCAATCCCTAACATGACTCGCCTATTGATTCGCCCATTAATTCGCCCATTGATTCGCCCATTCGACTATGGGCGAATCCTTCACCTTCTATTTCAAAAAATAAACTTTGGACTTTGTTTTTCCATCGCTAGCAAGTATGCCAAATTTTTCCGCCTTCCGGAGTAACGATCCAGCCGTTTTTATCTGTACATTTAACAATTCTGCAGCTGTATTACTCCTAATTTTATCATTCTGCTGTAAATATTCTATAATCACATACATCCTCTTCTGTTCAAGCTTAGACATATGTTCAGACAATATTTCCACTATTGATTCGCCCATTGATTCGCCCATTCGCCCATTGGCAAATCCTTCTCTGCATCGAATCGTTGTAATCAAATATGTCCTGTCTTCGTCTGTCTCAAATTCCGGTTCTGGCGAGCCATTCTTTTGCAGCTCACGTAAAATCTTTGTAATACCTGTCGACTGCTTCTCAGACAGGTCAATGTCTTTTAAAAATTCACCAATCCGCCGATTTCGATATTTGCGAGCTCTTACTTTCCCGGCCGCAAATTTATCCATATCAATCCAGCGATACGGCCCCGGATAGTTAATAATCTGAATATAGTCCACATATATCCTGACTTCCACTGGTTCCGGATCCCGATATAGTTTGTGAAATTCTGCGTTAACCAAAGCTTCTTCCAAAGCATTATAGGGATAGTTAAAATATCGCTCTGCCTTTGCTTCGCCCTGTATCTTTACAACCTTCTCCACAATTACATTGTTTTTGATATAGTCAAGAGCATCCCTGATCTGTTTCCAAATAGGACCAGTAAATGTTTTTTCCGTAAAATCATCCGATGCCTCTGCTTCTTCATTATGAAACCAGACCAGGTCAATCTGCGCACCCGGAATCAATTTTTCCGGATGATCCGCGAACATCAGGACCCCGATATTACGAATTTCATGATCCGTATCTGTTTCATTCGCCACTTCCAATGAAACTAAAATCTCCTCCAATGTCAGATTGTTTATCTCCTGTACCAGAGAGCTATTGCTCTCTCTCAAAAAATCTTCCACATAAGCACGCCGAATATGCTCAATCCCGGCGCGACGATTTACACGATCATCAAACGGCACCGAATTAAATTTATCAAAAAGCTCCGCTACTTCGTCAGTCTTTGCAACTGTAGTCAGCGATACTGGTCGAATCCAATACTGCATCCTCTTATCAACTTTTTTTCCTTTTTCAACGTATACATCCACAGGCGCCTGATAAGGGCCGCTATCACCCGCTGAGCACCAGAGATAAAGTAAATACACGTCTGAATCATGGTAATTTACCACCTCTATCTTTGGGATATATCTCGGTACAATTTTATTACAGTATTGAAAAATTTCCTGCTGGATATCATCAAGCAATTCTTTGGGCACTCCGGCAAGAGGAAACTGCGGAATACAATTCTTTGATTTTACAACAATAACAAGATAACCTCCCATCCCGTTGGAATAATCATTCGCAAACGCGCAAATCGTGTGTATGATATCATTTGGGTTCCAACCTTCTTTATATTCTACGCGATTCTGCTCAACAACCCGGCCGGCCAGTAAGGTGTCTATTTTTAAAGGAATCATAATCGGCTCTCCTTAAACATAAATTTACTTCTTTCCTAAAACTTAATCTATCTCCATTTTTCCGACAGTATTTCCATATAGTTCTCTCTTAATCATCAAGTCCTGTGATATCTTTTTCAAAACGATCAGAATACGCCGAAAACGGAACACTGACACTTTCCCATTTACCCGCACCATTCCTTCCAAAAAAGAAATTTATAAAAGTTGGTTCAAATTCCTCATGATTATAGGAACGGCCTTCAATTACCACCTTCTCGATCGCCGACTTCTTCTTCCCCATAGAATCGTCCTTTCATTAAGATTCACCGTTCTGATTATCATCATTCATTTTCCCGGCTTTCAACCATTCATCAACTTCGCTGATACGGAATTTATAACGTTTGCCGGCTCGATAATACGGAATTTTCCCACTTTTTATCCAGTTTCGTACTGTATCTGTACTAACGCTGAGATGATCCGCTATATCTTCAAGATTTACCCATTTTTCAACATCCATTGCTTCATATTCCCTGCTCATGTCTTCCTCCGTTTAAAGCACTTGCATAAAATCAATCAGTTTCTTTTCCTTAATAAGTAGAGGTAAATTTACCCTTTTGATCGCCCAGTGGACACAATCCAGCTCATTATTTTCCGGAGCGCTTAGTAAATGTAATTCTTTTTCCAGAAGATTCAATTTTTCCTGCTGTATCACCTGAAAAATAGATGCCACCACAATAATTGTGTCGCTCTTCTGTCTGATATCTACCACATACCCATACCCCGCATATTGCCCCGGCGTTGTATGATTCCCGAATTGATTTCTGAGTACAAACAATGATGGAAGCCTTTTTATCTCTTCCGCTGCTGCAAGTCCCGGAAGTGCATATATTTTACGAACATCTTCCATCGTATAGCCATTTAAAGAACACTTTCTCGGAATTGCCATAACACTGTCCATCTGCTCCTGATCTACGACGAACAGGTTATAATATTCATAGTTCGGATTAGCAGGACGAATTACCTGCGGCATTCCTCCCATCGTAATATTATTGATCTGCTGTTCAATATACCCGATCTGAGTGTTATCATTGCCAGTCTGCTGAAAAGAAAGACTCCCCGGCAGCTGTAGTCCGGCAGGATTATGTAGTTGTATTTCATCACTCATTCAGCCGCCTCATTTCTTAATAATTGTCTGACTGGCTACATACCCAATCTGCGTATTATTGTTGCCGTACTGCACGAAGGTAAACGGATTATTTATCTGCTGCAGGTTTGGTGCCGCCCCTGCCCAACATTCTTCTTCCTGTTTTCCATTCACATTCTCTTCCACCTGTTCATTGCTGTCCTCAGTATCATTCTCTCCTGTTGATTCATCTTCTTTCAAATTTGAAGTGTAAACCTCAATGACCCTTGTAATATTTTCGCCCATATGTCCTTCATACACTCTGGTTCCACCACCACTTTGAGGACACCATGCGTCATATGTTTCCCGCCCGATTTTATTGTTCTTACGATTAACAACAATAAAATGCCAGATACCGAGAAGGAATGAAGGAAGACATACTCTATCAAGACTTTTAAAACAATCTTTTCTGACTGTCTGCCCCTCCTGACCAATTAAAAATTCAGCTTCATCTTTGATACTGCCATCCTGTTCTACCAGGTCAATCAAAGCCTTTACCAGACGGATATCTTTCCCCAGTTTCGTTCCAGTCTCTAAGAAGTTACTCACAAAGTTACTCATATCGTTCCGTGCAGATAAATAATCTTCATGCACCCTTTGATCGAATACTTCAACTGCCAGTCTGTCTCCAAACGGTAAATACTGCCCTGTTGATAATTTACACGATTTGTAATCGTTCGCTTTTGTCTTAAGTGCTGCTTTTCCCGGATCCACGTAATCAGGATTAATAACAGTAATCAAACCAACCAGAACATCCGGATCATTCAGTTTATCACTTTCACCTTTATAATGCTCTCTCGCTTTCTTCCGCTGCAACAAAGCCTGAAGCACCAACGTCATAAAGGTGCCACCACACAACCGCGGATACCCTGTATTCGTCATAGATTTTCTCCGATTTACTCTCATTGTCCATAAATATTCAGGCATAGCGGTGGTATAAATCTTCACTTTATTTCCGACCATTTCCCACCAATTCCGATTGTATCACGAATTCACAGAACTGGCAACTATATCTTTGTTTTTATTGTTCTCCATCCGGTTTTCTACATTTTAAACAAGTCCAGCATCCCCGTTTCAGCGGATCATACATTTCCTTTATTTTGAATTTATTTGAATCCCGAACCTTAAGAACCTTACGAACCATAGCGTCCGACCTTACGAATGATTGGATCACTCCTGTAAACGATCGCAGGAGTGATCTTTTTCTTCCTGCGAATCAGGTAAATCCATGCAAATCACAGGAGGAAAAATTATGCCAAAAATCACAATCGAATACTGTAACACAAAAGGCTACAAGGCGTATGACGGAAGAGAACTAAAAGATGGACAGGTCCTCGCGCCGATCCTTTTCTCTGATGAAATGATTGCTAACGACAACACGGTAATCCGTGAGTACCTCCGGACCTGGACACACTATGGAGCAAAGTTCAAAGTAGGCTTCATGCCCGTGGACCGGCAGGAATTTGACAGCATGGTCAAAATCTTCAATTTCCAGGTCAACGGCTATATGGACGACCATCCAGAATTTCGTCCGGGCAGATGCCTTCTCGGTTTTGACAGCAAAGGCTTCCCTGTCCTCTGCAGTAAAGAGAATCGCTGCAACGGCTGTCCTCACCGCTATGAAAATCTGCCGCGCTATCGAAATCTGGAAGATTACATCCAGTTTCTTTCCCTTGATTCCGGCTCCCTGGATGATGACGGAAATGAAATTCCTCTGGAAATTGCCGACACCTCACACATGTCCGTAGATGAAGAAGCCATACTGGGTATGCTGTTTGAGGAGCTGATAGAGTATCTGGAACAGAAGGACAAGCGCCACGCTAAAATCGCCATGCTCGGCGCAGAAGGGAAGTCCAAAGAAGAGATTTTCAACGCCATCAATCTTCGGACAAGCTCAGGCTATACAGCATTCACGGCTGCGAAACAGGCCGCAAAGAACTTTCTGAACGATTAAATACAGAAACGGCAGCATCCCGTCACAGGATGCTGCCGCCCTTCATCTGTTTATCTATGCTATTTTCCTACACCTATATGGGCGCCGTCCATTTATCTGCCACTGGTCATGCTTCCGGATACTTTTCACTGCCTGCCTCAGGCTGTTGCTCCGTCCATGCTGATGATACGGATGACTCGCCTTATGCTTATGAAAGATCACGCAGCTTCCAAACCTCGGATATTCCGGATTATGAATGTACCAGACATGCCGCGTATTCTTTGAAATAACTGTCACATCATATGGATCCCAGTGAAATAATATCAAAATACTCCGGATCCAAAACCGCAAGGTCTTTTTCTGTAAACAATACGTTCCTCCCTTCACCCTGATCAGGCACTTTTCTCTTTCTGAAACCACGCCGCCAAAGCCATCGTCACCACAACCGTCATCTGCTCTGCATCCATCCCTGAAAAATACTGGTCACAGAGCACTTTCGGCAGCTTAAGCCTCACTGCACCATCCGTCTCTTTTTTCTTCGCCGCAGATCCCGTCACAATCTCTTCAATAAGTTCCCTTGTCAGGCTCCCGGACGCCTTATGTAACTTGTCCGTCACCGGCGGTTTCAGCTTAATTCCCTGCTCGTCTGCGACATCCCACACCATCTTCTGCTCATCTTCTGAAAGATACGACAAATCCACCGCCGCGACCAGTCCCAGCTTATTTTTATCAATCAAATCCTTGAACGGCCGGATCAGATAATTGATCCGCAGATATCTGGCTGCGCTGCTGCTAGAAAATCCATATTCCGCCGCCACCACTTCTCGGCTGTTTAACTTCTGACCATTATGGTCAGAAGTTGGCGATGGCTTCACGCCGCTCAGTACCTGCAGCTCCCGGATGATATCGTTCCGTCGTTCCTGACAACATACCTTATTATAATGTGCTTCCATAACGGCCGCTTTCTCCGTCGGCAGCAATTCCGCAAAGGACCGCTGGATCACGTTCGTTTCTATCACATACACGTAAGCTTCTTCATCTGCCAGCTCGTCCTTCACAATGGCCGGGATCGCCCTCATCCCTGCAAGCTCCGCCGCATTCATCCGATTATGCCCCGCAAGCATCTCATAACCTTTACCCTGCTTCCTCACAATCACCGGATTCAGAACTCCATGTTCTTTCACGCTCTCTACCATGTCCTGCAGCCGCTCACCTTCATACAGATGGAATGGATGGTCATGAAAAGGCTGGATGCTGTCAATACGAAGCATAGTCACACCATCATTTCTCTGTCCAGGCGCAGACGCGGCCACCGCCGCGCCATCCTCTGTCAACAGATCAACCGCATCAAAAATTTTTCTCTTTTCCCCGTTAGCCTTCATGTCCGATCAACTCCTTTGCAAAATTCTCATAAGCCACCGCTGCCTTGCATTCCGGCGCGTATTCCAGAAGCGGCTCCCCATAATAAACCGACTCCCCGACTTTTACCGTATTCGGGATCCTGCTTCCAAACACCCGGATCTGTCCCTGAAATGCTTCCGTCAGTTCCTCCGTGATAACCTTGCAGAGGTTCGTCCTCGCATCACACATAGTCAGCAGGATCCCCGACACCTGCAGCCGGTCATTGATCCGGTTCCGAATTTTCCTCACCGTTTTCAGGAAGTCCTGCAATCCCTTCATGGCCAGAAACTGCGGATTGACGGTAATAATCACATCATCCGTTGCAGCCAGAGCATTGATATTCAGCGCTCCCAGACAGGGCGAAGTATCAATCAGGATCGCGTCATACTGCTCCCGGAGCGGTTCCAGAATGCCCGACAGCATCCGTTCCGCTCCCATTTCCATCCGCAGCTTCGCATCTACCGCAGACAACACCATACTGGATGCAATGAAATCTACGCCATTCCGATTCCGGATATACTCCGCAGCATCCGGCAGTTTCTCATCCTCAATCGCCGACATCATCAGATGCCCGATCGTCACCGGAACTGCCGTCGGATCTTCCACTCCGAAGCAGGTGGTAAGGTTTGCCTGGCTGTCAAAATCGACAGCCAGAACCTTTTTCCCCAGTTTCTGCAGAGAATACGCCAGATTATATGTAGTCACTGTTTTCGCACAGCCGCCTTTCATGCAGCCCGTCATATAAATCTTTCCCATAAGTCCGTTCCTCCTCATGCTTCCGCTTTCTGATTGTACGGTCTTCTCGCCTCTGCAACCATAGCCACCAGATCATCTCTGTCTCTCTCGAAGCGTTCATGCAGCAACTTCAACTCCCGCTCCATGAAAATCCGCTCCGCTTCCTTCTGATCCATCCGCTCCTGATCCCGTGTGATGATCAACTTCCCGTCCTCACATTTTATCCGGACGGAATCTCCGATATTAAATCCCAGCTCCTCAAGCCACAGTCCCTGGATCCGAAGCGTCGGCTTCATTCTGCTGTTTCCATAAGTGCTTCCCATACCGCTCACTGTATACTCTCTGTAATCCTTACGCTTTCTTGCCATAATCTGAATCCTCCTTCAAAAGATATGCCTGTTCGTGATGAACCGGAACCCAGAGCGGTTCCTGTGAAAAGAAAAGGACTCCGGCTTCATCCATGCATCCACACAGACGGAAGCCAAAGTCCTATCCCTGAAATTCACCACACCTTTCCAAGGCCAGCTGTCCTCCGGAGACCTGGTAATCTCCGCTGTCCTTATAGTGTCAGGTTATTCGATTATGTTCAGCGCTGCCCACCATCTTTCACCCGCCCAGCAGGTCGAAAAAAATAGGACTAAGTCGGAAAAGCCTTTGTTTAAGCAGCCTCTCGACTTAGACCTATTATATCGTAATCATCTATTTCAACCATATCAATATTGTCTTTTGCCCACTCTGTTTCACTTAAACTTAATGCGCATGACGGTGTTGCAACAATAACATCTGCTTTCTTTAATTGGGTAAGAAATTCCTCCTTATACTTATGTTCTAATTCATATACAGTTGGCTTTTTCATCGACGCAGAAAACACACACGCTTTTACTAACGTGCCGAGTGTTCGAAAGTCTTCTGTGATTTGCCCCCTTACCATTTTGCTGGGCGTTACGATTAACACTTTATTTTTTCTAAGAACATAAGGCGCCATCATAATAATTGTGGTCTTGCCAGAGCCTGTTGGCATAACCATGATAGAAGTATTCTTGTTATGTAGTGAATTATAAGAGGCAAGAGCATGAATAGCACCTATTTGTGCATTCCTTAATCCAGCATTATTTTCTGTACCTATAGGATATTTAAGCTTATCATAATACTGTTGAAAATAGCTTTTCATATTTTCGTACCTCTTCACACAACATTAATCTGTTTTCTCTGACAGCGTCTCAATCATCCGCGTCAACACAGCATCCACCTGCCCAGTCTCGTAGCGCCGCAGGAAAGAGCCATTATCAAAATGGGCTTCACGGGGAAGCATTGTCAGTAACGCAGTGGCAAGCTCATAATCTGCCATCGGCAGACGCTTCAATTCTATATCGCAGTTGATTGGCTCGGTGGTCATATAGTCACCATAATCGCCTTTCAAGTCACCCATATCTTCGAGCAGCTTATAATATTGCCCCTCATTGCCTGAGTGGTCAATTACCGATTGTATTCTGCTGATTTTATCTTCGTTAGTCATAAGCTGACTCCTTATAATCAGACATCTACCCACAGGATGAAGTCCAGCTTTTTTACATTCGTAAGCCCAGAGTGAGGATATTTATCATCGAACAGCCGGATAAGTGCCTGCCCCTCATTCGAATCCAGATAATCATAAAATCTGCTGCAATAGTCGTGGTACACTTTTATCACCTCTGTCTGCCGAACATCTATAGGCTTTCCGTAGCCTGGTACCTTCATCCCAAAGTGCAGCACCGAAACATTCTTATCCCATATAGGTTGAATAGGATCGATGACATGAACCAGCTTACTTGAAAACGATATTTCAAGCTTTCCATTGGCGCTTTTCAGTTCTTCCAGCGTCTCCTCAAATGTTGCTCCGACATCCTTGCGCTCTTCCAGAAAAGAGTAAAACTTATCGTAATACAAAGGCGTCCTGTGGAGCGCATCACAAAGAACCTGTTGAATGTGCGCCGGAAATCCGCATTCGTTGAGACATCTGTATAATGAAGAGACCCCATAATTTATTTGTATTTATTCATGCCATCCAGCAGCTTATAGTTGTCGGACAGCAGCAGCTCCGCTTTTTGTACGCTCAACATAATCTTATCCTTCTTCTTGATTCAACGACACTCCATCCGCATCATGCCACAGGGCGTTTCCGTTCAATGCGGCTCCACCGACCAGGCCAGCAGCTGCACTTGGGCTTGACATCGGCACATCCACCAGCAGCTCATATGTACTCGAAATCTTGTCTTTATATTTCTCCCTGGTTCTCAGCACATTCCGTGGGCAACTCTTTGTGGTTTCCGGATTGAGCATACTCCCTTTGAACACCACAAATCCCTCGGCAGTCCGCTGGCCGGTCGCCTTGTATCCTTTGTACTCCATATATAGCAACGGATTCGAGCTGTCAATTGGAGATGCCTTCGGGTCAGATGGCTCAAACACCTTATAGCCCAAAGTGCCGACCACCAGAGCTGTGTAGTCAATGAAGTCCTCCATACTGGTGTGGTGCATCCCTCCAGAGCGTCGCGTCTCCGGGTTCAATGTGCTTTCAAACACCGCGCCGAAGATGATAGGGCTGATCTCCGACCAGTCGAAGCCGGTGCTGGCTTTGTTCAGCAGCAGTTCTCTGATCTCGTCTGTGAAAGGCGGTATCTCAATATCCTCATCGGAAAACAAACCACCGTTAACGTAGGGGAACGTCGCCAGCTCCGGGGTGTCCTCCGCCAGATAGGGATTGCGTTTCTCCACCGGCGTGTCCAAATCTGAAACAGCTCCATCATCGCCTTGCGCATATGCCGCGTGTCGGACTCCGCCAGATAGTCATGGAACATTCCGTGCTTTCCAAAGATACCTGCATCCTCTGCGTACAGGCAGAACACCAGGCGGACGCAAAACACGTTCAGACTGTGCATCGCTTTCTTGCTGGTGGGGTACGGTATTGCTTGGCGAACGCATCATAAAGCAGACCGACGATCTCACCGGTGGCCATGGAAACTTCCATTTCACGCTTCAAATGCTCGTTGCCCGTGTCCACCAAAAATTGCAGGCGATAATATTCCTTCGGCAAGTCCTCCAGCTTGATGATCTCCGGTTCTTCGCCTGGCCTGTTCATGTCGTAGACCCAAAACTCCGCAAAGTTGCAGGTCACGGACCCACCGGGGATGCTTGTCCACCGGCAGTTCCACAATATAACGCTTTGCCTGCTAGAAAGGCGTCAGAAATGTCCCATCAGATTGCTTGATGGGCTTTTTTAAGTCCTTGCCCAGACCCTTTTGCTCGATCATCACCCTGGTGGACGGGATCATGCCGTCGATAAAGCTGGTGTGGTCGAGATGTACCTGTTCTTCAAAAACAATAAAATACGTCGGGCTTTCCAGTGTTCGGCAAAGGCTTTTGCAGCGGCTTTCTGTTCTGTATCTGTCATAAGCGGTTCCCCCCATGCCCCGGAATTTTCACTGTTTATGATACCACAATCAGGAGGCTTTCTC
>JAJBUL010000158.1 GCA_020860365.1 Clostridiales bacterium
GTTACCTGCTTTTATGTCGCGGTTTCAAAAACCAAAGAAAAATATCTACACCCATAATCAGAATCGTTACCAGAAAAACGCAACGATGGAGTTGCTAGGGCATCAGGTTTTAAAACCTGCATTTTCAGAAGAATTGAAAGATGTTATAGCCGCATATCCCAAAGATGATTTTTGGGACATAAATACAGTTTATAGACTGGCGGTGGACGTAATGCTATTAGGTCGCATCTATGGAATTCGGGAGGAAAGAGCCAGGAGAAAGGCGGCGAGAGTGTGAACCAGAATGATGTTGTGAGCATGGCTAGTGAGATGGTTGCTTCGCTGGTAAACATGACGGATGAAGCTTTTGCAGAATCAAAAGCAATGATTATGGCTGGTTCAGAAGATCGGCCACGTGTTCGGGCAATTATGGAAATAGTGATTGAAACGGCAGAGTGGCAGCGCGGAAAGGAGGTTGCAGTATAAGATAAAGATCTTGTAACAGCAAACAAAAAGAGGATTGTGGTAAATCAAATTTCCAGTGTGGCGGTGGCATCTGCTGCACTGGATATTGTAATTTCAAGAGAGAGGATGACACATTATGGCAGAGAAGAGGAAAGACAGTAAGGGGCGCAACCTTCCGGACGGAATGCAGGAACGTCCGAACGGAACATACATGAGCCGCTTTACGGTTAAAGGCCGACGCTTTACATTATACGCGAAAGACATCGAATCACTTAAAGCCAAAGTTGAAGAGACGAAAACAGCACTGAGAAACGGAACATACATTGAACCGAACAACAAGACCCTGAATCAGCTTTATGACGATTACAGGGAAACCTATTTAGTAAAGAGTGTTCGGGAAACTACATTGAGCAATTATGATTCTTTGTGGAGACAGTATATAAAAAATGATGTTGACGGCAAGCCTAAGGGCATTGGCTGCAAAAAAGTGAAAGACTTGAGACAGTCGGATATCATCAGAGGTTTAAATAAATTCGTAGAGGTTCGCAATTTGTCTGATAGCACAATAAAATTGATATATAATCTATTGAATGGCTGCTTGGAGTTTGCTGAAACAGATCGGATTATCGAATACAATCCATGCAAGGGAGTGTTGAGGAAGATTAAAAAAGGCAAGACGAAGCAGTGTAGAGAAGCCCTGGAACCGGAGGAGGAAACATTGTTTCTTGATTTTATCGAATCGAGTGAGATTTATAATGTGTATTTTCCAATGTTTACATTTATGTTTTATAGCGGCGTAAGGTTTGGTGAAATGGCTGGATTGACGTGGGCTGATATTGATTTTAAGAATAATGAATTTACGATTCATAGGACATGTGAATATAAAAACCTTGGAGAGGGAATGCAATTTGTCATGAATAAGCCGAAGTCAGCGGCGGGATTGCGTACTATACCGATGGTACAGACACTGAAAACGCAGCTCCTTCAGCAACGCCAGCTGAACATGATCAGAGGGATTCATTCTCAAACAGTCTGTGGAGTTTCGGATTTTGTGTTCATGACCAGCAAAGGCAAGCCGTTTGTCAATTGGGGTGTAAACCGTCTGATACATAATGCAGTTAAGGAATACAATAAACTGGAAACGGAGACAGCGAAGACCGAAAAACGTCAGGCATTTCTTCTGAGAGATTTTAGTTGTCATAACATCAGGCATACAGTTGCAACCGATCTTTGTGTAAGCACGAACGATGTAAAAAGTGTTCAGCAGATTTTGGGACATAGTTCCAGCTCTATGACATTGGATATCTACGCACACGCCAGACAGGAGCGGACAAGAGCCACAATGGAAAAGTTGGAGAGAAGGACAGGCTGATAGATCATAGAGAACCACCTTAAAAATGAGGTGGTTTTTCTTTGTAAAACATAGGGAACGCATGTTCTTTTTGCGGCAATTGGTGTAAGTTGTGGTGTAAGTTTGGAGAATGAGTCTCGCGAGCCTTGTAAATAAAGGCTTTCAGCAATGTGTAGTTATAACATTTGAAAATAGCAAATACTACATTTCACCATTCCGAAAAAGTCAACCATAAAATCGATTGACTTTGCGAATCTGTAATATTATGATACAGAAGATTCTGAGGATGCAAGAAATACGGACGATGGTCCATTCTGGGGGATATAAAATGTATAAAATTATAAAAACAGACCACCTTGCGAAGCGGGCGGTTTTTGAGACTGTGCACGGGACAGTGCAGACTCCCGTATTTATGAATGTGGGAACGGTTGCGGCCATTAAAGGCGCGGTGGCAACGACCGATCTGTATGAGATCGGTACGCAGATTGAATTATCTAATACCTATCATCTGCATGTGCGCCCAGGCGATGAGGTCATAAAAAAACTGGGCGGCCTGCACCGGTTCATGAACTGGGAGCGCCCGATTCTGACGGATTCTGGCGGATTTCAGGTGTTCTCCCTTGCCAGCCTTCGAAAAATAAAAGAAGAAGGCGTTACTTTCCAGTCACACATTGATGGGCGTAAGATTTTCATGGGGCCGGAGCAGAGCATGCAGATCCAGTCCAACCTGGGATCCACGATCGCGATGGCGTTTGACGAATGCCCGTCGAGCGTGGCGGATCGAAGCTATGTGCAGAATTCCGTCGACCGTACGGCGCGCTGGCTGGTGCGCTGCAGGGATGAGATGCAGAGGCTGAACGCCCTGCCGGATACGATCAATCCGCACCAGATGCTCTTTGGCATCAATCAGGGCGCAATTTACGAGGATATCCGCATTGATCACGCGAAGCGCATCTCGGAGCTGGAGCTGGATGGCTACGCGATCGGAGGCCTGGCGGTCGGAGAATCGCACGAGCAGATGTACCATATCCTGGACGAGGTCGTGCCTTATCTGCCGCAGGACAAGCCGACTTATCTGATGGGGGTGGGGACGCCTGTCAATATTCTGGAAGGAGTCGCGCGCGGCGTAGACTTTTTCGACTGCGTCTATCCGAGCCGGAACGGCCGCCACGGGCATGTGTATACCAGGGATGGTAAATTAAATCTGTTTAACGCGAAATATGAGCTGGATCCGCGTCCTATAGAGGAAGGGTGCGGCTGCCCGGCCTGCCGTCATTACAGCCGGGCCTATATCCGCCATCTGCTCAAGGCAAAAGAAATGCTGGGAATGCGGCTCTGCGTGCTGCACAACCTCTACCATTATAATCACCTGATGGAAGAGATCCGCGAAGCGATTGAGCAGGGGCGCTATGAAGCCTTCAAAAAAGAAAAAATCGAACAATACGCGCAGGGTGCGGGGGTCTGAACTACACCGAACAAATGTTTCTCACCCATTTTCGTCCCGAAATGGGTGATGTCAGGCTGTATATTTCATGTTATAATATAATTGTTCACAGCTTACGCTGTGAAATTACACATGCGAAACGTGTTTTGGCGCAGCCTGACAGCGAGTGACAGGCTCGCTGGGAATGGCAGCGACAGGGATTACAGCAGAAAAACAGAAAGGCCACGCCTGGCAGGAACGCAAGAAGGAGGTGCAGATGGAAAAAAATCACGACATTATGAATTCGAAGGCGCGGTATTTGATATCCCGATGTACTACGATCAACTGGCGGACATGTATATTGAAGAATACCGGAATTTCTATGAGGAGCCGGCCTGGACGAAAGACGGATATCCCATCATGGAATCCGTAGAGGAGGCCTGTTCCAGCGGGGAATGGGATGAACCGGAGCGCTGCAATACCTGTGGCTCCTGCCGGTTCTTCCGGAGAATTGCTCCGCATACCCTGCTTGGTGTGTGCCGGCATGAAAAACGGCTTTGGGCGAATAAAAGAAAAGAAAACAGCTGACGGGGAAGAGACGGACCACATCTGTATAACCGGAAAAGTGATTCCGGCCAGGGTGTGGTTTTTTTGCCTGACAGAGGAGGCGTATATACCTGCGCGGGGCAAAAAGTCCGCGGAAACAATGATTTTTGCCCGAATTTATCTTCGAATCAAAAAAAGACTTGATTCGTGGGGAGGGATTGTGTATTATGGTATGCAGTCAGCCGCAGCATCACTTTCGCGATGTGCCGGAAGCCGGGATGTTTTCCAGGATGATCATGCGGCGAAAAACGAGAGAATCAGGAGGCACATGACATGTTGAATCTATTAACAGACTCTACCACATCGTCGGGCAGCGGTATGATCGTGCTGATCATTTACATTGTGGTGATTGGTGTCGCTATGTATTTTTTTGCGGTACGTCCGCAGAAAAAAGAACAGAAGCGGATGCAGGCTTTGATTAATTCGGTGGAAGTCGGGGACACAGTTGTCACGACGAGCGGCTTTTATGGTGTAGTGATCGATCTGACGGACGAGGACTGCATTGTAGAGTTCGGAAGCAATAAAAACTGCCGGATCCCGATGAAGAAGTCGGCGATAGCGGATGTGGAGAAAGCCGGACAGGCATAAGGATTGTGTACTGGGTGCCGTGAAGGTACGGATAAACGCTATGCGTCAGACTGGCTGCATGGCGTTTTTATCATATGGAGTAATAGTTCAGAACAGGCGGCCTGCTGTTCTGAATGAAAAAGCGTAGAGGAGAACGGATATGAACTATAAGATAGCGGTTATTCCGGGCGATGGGATCGGCCCGGAGATTGTAAGACAGGCACAGCGTGTGCTGGATGCGGCTGCGGAAAAATTTGGTTTTGAGCTGGAATATACCAGTCTTTTGATGGGCGGTGCGTCGATTGACGCGAACGGCGTTCCTCTGACGGAGGAGACCGTTTCTATCGCGAAAGCGAGTGACGCAGTACTGATGGGCTCCATCGGCGGTGACGCGAAGACGTCCCCATGGTATCAGCTGCCGCCAAATCTGCGTCCGGAGGCGGGGCTTCTGGGAATTCGTAAGGCTCTGAATCTGTTTGCGAACCTTCGGCCGGCGTATCTCTATGATGAATTGAAGGCGGCCTGCCCGCTCTCGGACGAAGTCATCGGGGATGGCTTTGATATGGTGATTGTGCGTGAGCTGACCGGCGGCCTGTATTTTGGCGAGCGGCATACGGAGACGGTGGATGGGCTGCGGACAGCGACGGATACGCTGGTATATAACGAGAATGAGATTCGCCGGATTGCTATCAAGGCTTTCGAGATCGCGCGCAAGCGCCGCAAGAAGGTATGCAGCGTAGATAAGGCGAATGTGCTGGATTCCTCGCGGCTCTGGAGAGCTGTGGTGGAGGAGGTTGCGAAGGATTATCCGGACGTTGCGCTTTCCCATATGCTCGTAGACAACTGCGCGATGCAGCTTGTGAAGGATCCGGGGCAGTTTGATGTGATCCTGACAGAGAATATGTTTGGCGACATACTTTCGGATGAGGCGAGCATGGTGACCGGTTCGATCGGGATGCTTTCTTCTGCATCACTAAATGAGACCAAATTCGGACTGTATGAGCCGAGCCATGGCTCGGCGCCGGATATTGCGGGTAAGGGTATCGCGAATCCGATTGCGACAATTCTTTCCGCGGCTATGCTTCTGCGCTACTCTCTGGATCAGGATGAAGCGGCGAACGCGATTGAGAATGCGGTGAAGCAGGTGCTGAGCGAAGGGTATCGGACAGGAGATATCATGTCTAAGGAGAGCCGCGCTATTGGAAGTCGCGCTGGTGCGCGAGAGCGCGGCCTACGTCCTGCATCAAAGGGCGATGCAGGACAATGTGCTGAAGGCTGTATAAAGGTCGGCACGGAGGAGATGGGCGAGCTGATCGCACAGCGGGTATGACGCATAAAAGGTGAATGGATGGAGTTATGAAAAACAGGAAGGATAATGAGCAAAGAGAGGAGATTTGTGAAAATGAGAAGTGACGCAGTAAAAAGGGGAGTGCAGCAGGCGCCGCACCGTTCCCTGTTCCACGCACTGGGATTGTCAGAGGAAGAGATGAAGCGGCCGCTGGTTGGTATCGTAAGCTCGTATAATGAAGTGGTTCCGGGGCATATGAACCTGGATAAGATTACAGAAGCAGTAAAGCTCGGCGTATCGCTGGCAGGAGGCGTACCCAGAGAGTTCCCGGCGATCGCGGTCTGCGACGGTATCGCGATGGGGCACATCGGTATGAAGTATTCGCTGGTGACGCGTGACCTGATCGCGGATTCGACCGAGTGCATGGCGATGGCGCACCAGTTTGACGCACTGGTGATGATTCCGAACTGTGACAAGAATGTGCCGGGACTTCTGATGGCGGCGGCGCGTCTGAATATTCCGACCATCTTTGTCAGCGGCGGGCCAATGATGGCAGGGCATCACAGAGGACGCAAGCGCAGCCTCTCCAGTATGTTTGAGGCGGTCGGCGAGCACGCAGCCGGGAAGATGACGGATGAAGAGCTGACCGAATTTGAGCATAACGCATGTCCGACCTGCGGTTCCTGCTCTGGCATGTATACTGCGAACAGTATGAACTGCCTGACCGAGGTGCTGGGTATGGGATTGAAAGGGAATGGTACGATCCCGGCGGTGTATTCTGACCGCATTATTCTGGCGAAAATGGCCGGTATGCAGGTGATGGAGCTTTTGAAAAACGACATTCGTCCGCGCGATATCATGACGGAAAAGGCATTTATGAATGCACTGACGGTCGATATGGCGCTTGGCTGTTCGACGAACAGTATGCTGCATCTTCCGGCGATCGCACATGAGGCAGGCGTAGAGCTGAACGTAGACATTGCCAATGAGATCAGTGCGCGTACGCCGAATATCTGCCATCTGGCTCCGGCGGGTCCGACTTATATGGAAGACCTGAATGAGGCGGGCGGCGTTTACGCAGTGATGAATGAGCTGACGAAGAAGGATCTGCTGAACCTGGACTGCATGACAGTGACCGGAAAAACGGTGGGAGAGAATATTAAGGACTGCGCAAACCTGAATCCGGAAGTCATCCGGCCGGTGGAAAATCCATACAGCACGACCGGCGGGCTTGCTGTTCTGAAAGGCAATCTGGCGCCGGAGGGCAGTGTAGTAAAGCGTTCTGCGGTTGCGCCGGAGATGATGGTGCATGAGGGACCGGCACGTGTCTTTGACTGTGAGGAGGACGCGATCGAAACCATCCTTGGCGGAGGAATCCATCCGGGCGATGTGGTGGTGATCCGCTATGAAGGACCGAAGGGTGGCCCGGGTATGCGCGAGATGCTGAATCCGACCTCCGCGATTGCCGGTATGGGACTTGGCTCTACCGTGGCCCTGATCACAGATGGGCGCTTCAGCGGAGCCTCCAGAGGCGCTTCCATCGGACACGTCTGCCCAGAGGCAGCGGTCGGCGGACCGATTGCGCTGGTCGAAGAGGGCGATACCATTCAGGTGAATATTCCGGAATGCACGCTGACTCTGGATGTAGATGAGGAAGAACTGGCAAAACGCCGGGCGGCATGGCAGCCAAGAGAGCCGAAGGTAAAGACCGGCTATCTGGAGCGTTATGCGGCGCTGGTGACGAGCGCAAGCCGCGGCGCAGTGCTGGAAGTACCGGGAAAGTAAAACGACTTACGTCGTTTACTATAATTATACAGGAAAGTTTAAACAGAAGGATTCGAAAGGAAATACACGGATGAAATTAAATGGTTCCCAAATTGTAATCGAGTGCTTAAAGGAACAGGGCGTGGATACGGTCTTCGGCTATCCGGGAGGCACGATTCTGAATATTTATGATGAACTGTACAAACACAGCAAAGAGATCCGCCATATTCTGACCTCTCATGAGCAGGGCGCTTCCCATGCGGCGGACGGATATGCCCGCTCTACCGGAAGAGTGGGCGTCTGCCTGGCAACGTCCGGGCCGGGAGCGACGAATCTGGTAACCGGTATCGCGACAGCTTATATGGATTCTGTTCCGATTGTGGCGATCACCGCGAATGTGGCGGTATCCGCGCTCGGCCGGGACAGCTTTCAGGAGATTGATATTGCGGGTATCACAATGCCGATTACCAAGCATAATTTTATTGTGAAGGATATCACGAAGCTTGCGGACACGATCCGCTGGGCGTTCCAGATTGCACAGGAAGGGCGCCCTGGTCCGGTTCTGGTGGATATTCCGAAGGATGTCACCGCGGCAGTTACGGATTTTGAACCGCAGGTGCCGGAGAAACCGGAGCGCAGCACGGAGTATATCCGTGAAGCGGATCTGGACGCGGCAGTGAAGCTGATTAACGAGTGCGAAAAACCATTTGTATTTGTCGGCGGCGGCGCCGTGCGCTCGGACGCATCAGAGGAACTGAAAAAGTTTGTGGATAAAGTGCATGCGCCAGTGGCAGATTCTCTGATGGGCAAGGGTGCGTTCGATGGCAGAGAAGAAATGTACTGCGGCATGCTTGGCATGCATGGGACCAAGACAGCGAACCTTGGCGTGAGCCAGTGCGATTTGCTGATCACAATCGGTGCCCGTTTCAGCGACCGTGTGATCGGAAATGCCGCGACATTTGCGAGAAACGCGAAGGTTCTGCAGATTGACGTTGATCCGGCGGAGATCAATAAGAATATTCAGGTGGACACCTGTATTATTGGCGATGTCCGCGAGGTTCTGAAACGGCTGAATGCGCGGATTGAAGATCACCGCCACGATGAGTGGGATGACTCGATCAAAGAGCTGAAAAGGAAATATCCATTGAAATACAACGAGAACGGTCTGACCGGGCCTTACGTGGTGGAAGAAATTTATCGCCAGACACAGGGCGACGCCATTATTGTGACCGATGTCGGTCAGCATCAGATGTGGACCGCGCAGTATTATAAGTTCTCGAAACCGCGCACACTTCTTTCCTCCGGGGGTCTCGGCACAATGGGCTACGGTGTCGGTGCCGCGATCGGCGCGAAAGTGGCGAATCCGGATAAGACAGTGATCAACATTGCGGGCGACGGCTGTTTCCGCATGAATATGAACGAGATTGCTACCGCAGCACGGTACAATATTCCGATTATTGAGGTTGTGATCAATAACCATGTGCTTGGCATGGTACGTCAGTGGCAGACCCTGTTTTATGACGGACGCTATTCTGCGACGATACTCAACGACCAGGTGGATTTTGTCAAGCTGGCGGAGGCCATGGGTGCAGTCGGCATTCTGGTAACGAAAAAAGAAGAAGTCGGGCCGGCGATTGAAAAAGCGATCGGACTGGGACGCCCGGTGGTGATCGACTGCCAGATCGACGCCGATGATAAGGTTTTCCCGATGGTATCGCCTGGAGCGGCAATTGATACTGCGTTTGATCAGGATGACCTGAAATAAATGATTTTCCCTTATAACTGTCTGTGAAGGTACAGGACAGTTATGAATCGTGGATATAAGAGGAGGAAATGAAAAAATGAGCAGAGTGTACAACTTTTCAGCCGGTCCGGCGGTACTGCCGGAGGAGGTCCTGCGCGAAGTGCAGGACGAGATGATGGATTATGGCGGCAGCGGAATGTCCGTGATGGAGATGAGCCATCGCTCGAAGGTGTTTGATAACATTATCGGGGAAGCGGAGCAGGATCTGCGTGATCTGATGGGGATTCCGGACAATTACCGTGTCCTGTTCATGCAGGGCGGTGCGAGTCTGCAGTTTGCGATGATACCGATGAACCTGATGAAGAACCGGGTAGCGGACTATGTGATCACCGGACAGTGGGCGAAGAAAGCGTGGCAGGAGGCGCAGAAATACGGCACGGCGAATGCAGTGGCGTCCAGCGCAGACAAGACGTTTTCCTATATTCCGGACTGCAGCGATCTTCCGATCAGTGAGAACGCTGATTATGTGTACATCTGTGAGAATAATACCATTTACGGGACGAAGTATAAAAAACTTCCGGACACGAAGGGGAAGCTTCTGGTTTCTGACGTGTCGTCCTGTTTCCTCTCGGAACCGGTGAATGTGACAGACTATGGTATTATTTACGGCGGTGTCCAGAAGAATATCGGACCGGCGGGAATGGTGATTTCCATAATCCGTGATGACCTGATTACGGACGATGTGATGGAGTGTACGCCGACCATGATGAAATTCAAAACCCATGCGGACGCCGGCTCTCTTTATAACACTCCGAACTGCTGGTGCATCTATGTGTGCGGCAAGGTCTTCAAGTGGCTGAAGGCGATGGGCGGTCTCTCTGTGATGAAAGAGCGCAATGAGAAGAAAGCAGCCATTCTCTATGATTTCCTGGATAACAGCAGGCTCTTCCACGGCACGGTAGTAAAAGAAGACCGTTCTCTGATGAATGTTCCTTTCGTGACCGGGGACAAGGAGCTGGATGCGAAATTTGTCAAAGAAGCGGAAGCTGCCGGATTTGTGAACCTCAAAGGACATCGTACCGTTGGCGGAATGCGCGCCAGCATCTACAATGCGATGCCGCAGGAGGGTGTGGAGAAGCTGGTGGCGTTTATGAAGGACTTTGAGGATAAAACGCTGTGAGAGCGAAGCACGGGGAAATCCGCAGGATCATCCCTTTGTTGCTCGAATCATAAGAATGAATGATTGGTAACGATGCAGAACAGGTCTTCGCACTTGCTGCGAAGGCCGTGTGAAACCTATAGCAATGAATGTTATAAAAGAGGCATAAAACAACATGTATCAGTATAAATGTTTGAATCCGATCGCAACGGCGGGATTGAATCAGCTGTCCGGCCAGTATGCGCAGGTAGAGAATCTGGAAGAGGCGGATGCTGTGCTGGTGCGCAGCGCAAATATGCACGAGATGGAGCTGCCGGATACACTCCAGGCCATCGCGCGCGCGGGGGCGGGAGTCAATAATATTCCGCTGGATCTGTGCGCCCAGAAAGGGATTGTGGTATTTAATACACCTGGCGCGAATGCGAATGGCGTAAAAGAGCTGGTGATCGCGGGAATGCTGCTTGCGGCGCGCGATATCGTCGGCGGGGTCGGCTGGGTGGACAGCCAGGCTGGTAATGCGGATGTGCAGAAGCAGGCGGAAAAAGAAAAGAAGCGTTTTGCGGGAACGGAGCTGCGCGGCAAGAAGCTGGGCATCATCGGACTCGGCGCGATCGGCGTGCAGGTGGCGAACGCAGCGACGCATCTTTGTATGGAGGTGTATGGATACGACCCCTACATTTCTGTGGACGCGGCCTGGAATCTTTCACGCAGCATTCACCATATCACGGATGTGGAGCAGATTTACGCGCAGTGCGGCTATATTACAATTCATGTCCCGCTGATGGATTCCACCCGCGGCATGATCGATCAGGCGGCGATTTCCCGGATGAAGCCGAATGCGGTGATTCTGAACTTTGCGCGGGATCTTCTGGTCGATGAGAAAGCGGTGGTCGCTGCGCTGGAAGAGGGACACATTCACCGCTATGTATCTGATTTCCCAAACCCGGAGACCGTTGGCAAAAAAGGTGTAATCATTACACCGCATCTGGGTGCGTCTACTGCGGAGGCGGAAGAAAACTGTGCGGTGATGGCTGTGAATGAGCTGCGGAATTTCCTGGAAAACGGCAACATCCGCAATTCTGTGAACTATCCGAACTGCGATATGGGCGTATGTACGCATGTCGCCCACATTGCAATTTATCACAAAAACGTGCCGAAGATGATCAGCCGGTTTACCGATGTGCTCGGCGATATGAACATTCAGAATATGAGCAACACCAGCCGCGGCGACTATGCCTATACGCTGGTTGATCTGGATGTCTCGATTCCGGATAAGGTTGTAGCCGGGCTCAGGGCGGTGAAGGATGTCATTAAAGTACGTGTCGTAAAAAATGGTTGAACGGAGAAAATGAATGGCAGAAATCGTTCCATTTTACGGTGTACATCCGGCAAAGGAGTACGCCTCCCGCGTGGCCGCGCTTCCTTATGATGTCTATAGCCGTGAGGAGGCGGTTGTGGCTGCGGCAAAGGATCGGCTATCCTTTTTAAATATTGACCGTCCGGAGACACAGTTCGATCCGGCACAGGATATGTATGCGCCGGAGGTGTACCGCAAAGCAGATGAAATGCTTCATGCTGAGATTGCAGATGGCATCTTTGAACAGGATCCGGAAAAGAATTATTATATTTATGAGTTGACAATGGATGGGCGCAGCCAGACCGGCCTGGTCGCCTGTGCTTCCATCGACGATTACATTCACAATGTGATCAGGAAGCACGAGAATACCCGTGCGGATAAGGAAGAGGATCGCGTTCGTCATGTTGACGCATGCAGCGCGCAGACCGGACCGATTTTTCTGGCCTACCACCGCGATGAGAGGATTGCGGCGGTGATTGCCCGCACAAAAAAAGCGGGAGCTGATGTTTGATTTCAGATCGGAGGATGGAATTGGGCATCGGGGCTGGCGCATGGACGATTCCTCAGATATCATCGAGATTTGCGAAGCCTTTGCCGGGATTGACCGGATCTATATTGCGGATGGGCATCACCGGGCGGCTTCAGCGGTGCGCGTTGGCCTGCAGCGCAGGGCTAAATATCCCGATTACGGGGGAGACGAGGATTTCAATTATTTTCTCTCCGTTCTTTTCCCGGATGACGAGCTGATGATCATGGATTATAATCGGCTTGTGAAAGACCTGAATGGTCTGTCTGTGCCGGAATTCTTAAAGCACACAGGTGAGGTGTTTGAAATAACACCATGCGAGTGCGGGAAAAAGCCTGAAAAGAAGGGCTGTATCACAATGTATCTTGACTCACAGTGGTATCATCTGGAGTTAAAGTCTCAATATGGCAGCACGGACCCGGTACTGGGACTGGATGTGTCGGTTCTTCAGACGCATCTGATTGGACCGATACTGGATATCCAGGATCCGAAGAGAAACCGCCGGATTGATTTCGTCGGTGGGATCCGCGGACTGGAAGAATTAAAACGCCGGGTGGATGAGGAAGGATGGGCAGTGGCGTTTGCGATGTACCCGACCTTGATCGGGGAGCTTTTCGCGGTCGCAGACGCGGGGCTTCTGATGCCGCCGAAGTCGACCTGGTTTGAGCCAAAGCTGCGCAGCGAATTGTTTCTGCATCTTTTTGAAAGATAAGGACGAGATCAAAAACGCAGAGGCTGCGATGTAACAGAACAGGAGGATTCTCTATGAATGAAAAACTGTACGATTTAATGGATTGGGCTGGGATTGAAGCACTTGTTTATTCCGAGGAGGACAACCCTCACCAGAACCTGGGTCCTCATTTGACGGAGAAAGGCGTTGTTTTTCTCGCGTTTTTCCCAGGTGCCACAAAAGCGTTTGTCCAGATTGACAGGCAGACGGAGCTGCTTCCGATGGAGATGGAGGATGAGGCCGGGTATTTTGCTGCGATGGCAGAAGGGGAATCCATTCCTGCATATTCGTACCGGGTTGTTTATGAGGACGGAAAAGAGGCAGAATATGGGGATCCTTACGCTTTCACACCGCAGCTGACGGAAAAAGATACAAAGAAATTCAACGCGGGGATTTCTTATGAAGTTTATGAGAAGCTGGGCGCTCATCCGATGACGCTTGACGGAAAATCCGGCGTGTATTTTGCCGTCTGGGCGCCGTACGCGTTGCGCGTCAGCGTGGTTGGTGATTTTAACAGCTGGGATGGGCGGATGTATCCGATGCGCAGGCTTTGGGATTCCGGTGTTTTTGAACTCTTTGTACCGGGACTTACGGTGGGAGCCCTTTATAAATTTGAGATCAAGGCAAAAGGCGGGCTGACCTATCTGAAGGCGGATCCGTACGCGAACGCCTCTGAGCTTCGTCCGGGAACGGCCTCTGTTGTGACAGATCTTAGCGGTTTTACGTGGACAGATGAAAAATGGCTTGAAAACCGGAACAGCGTTCAGAGAAAAGATGTCCCTATGGCGGTTTATGAGGTTGACCTTGCTACATTCCGCAAGCCGGCAGTTCAAAACGAGGGACAGAACGCTTTGTCTGGGGATGTGGATGCGACATTTCCGCAGATTCGCCCGGTAAAGAGCCAGGAAACACAAAGGAATCAGGAAGCACAGACAGCAGCGGGGGATTCTGATATAGAAACCACAGATGATGCTGATTCCCGGGTTTTGCTGACGCAGAATACAAAGACGGACGGCACTGGGAAACACTGTGCAGCGTCGCGCGAATTCTATAATTACCGGGAACTTGCCCCGATGATCGCAGATTATGTGAAAGAGCTTGGATATACCCATATCGAGCTGTTACCGGTGATGGAACATGTTTCAGACAGATCGTATGGTTATGAAGTGACCGGCTATTATGCGCCGACCGCCCGCTTTGGTACGCCGGAAGATTTTATGTATTTTATGAACTACATGCATGAACAGGGCATTGGTGTGATTCTGGACTGGGTACCGTCTCAGTTTCCGCGTGACACGCATGGCCTGGCGGCTTTCGACGGGACATTCCTTTATGAGCATCTGGATCCGCGCAAGGGCGTTCATCCGAAAAATGACACGCTGCTTTACAACTACGGCCGCCCGGAGGTTTCTAATTTCCTGATTGCGAACGCTCTGTTCTGGAAAAATGTGTATCACGCAGATGGACTGCGGATGAATGCAGTGGCTTCCATGCTTTATCTGGATTATGACCGTCAGGCAGGGGAATGGGTGCCGAATATGTACGGCGGCAATGAGAACCTGGAGGCTGTGGAATTTTTTAAGCATCTGAATTCTATCTTCAAAAAGCAGGCGGACGGCGCTTTGCTGATCGCGGAGGATTCTTCCACCTGGCCGAAGCTGACCACACCGGTCGAGGATGGCGGTCTCGGGTTTGATTACAAATGGAACACTGGCTGGACGAACGATATGATTGGCTATATGCAGCTGGATCCGTTTTTCCGCTCACATCATCATGGTGATCTGACGTTAAGTATGGTTTATGCTTACAGCGAGGACTTCATTGTCGGTTTTTCTCACGATAATGTCGTGAACGGCCAGGGTTCCATGTTTGATAAGATGCCGGGCAAGCGCAAAATGAAATTTGCGAACCTGCGTGCCGCGTATGGGTTTATGATTGCCCATCCGGGGAAAAAGCATCTGTTTATGGGACAGGATATTGGCGTGCCTTCCCAGTGGGATTATAAAACCGCTGTTCCGTGGGAGCTTCTGGAAGAGGAAGATTATCCGCAGATGAAGGCTTATATGCAGGCACTGCTCTCCCTTTATCGTTCCTGTCCGGCTCTGTATCAGAAGGATTACGATCCGGAAGGCTTCGAATGGATCGATACCCTCTCGGCAAACGAGAATACGGTGATATTCTTGCGCAGAGGAGCGGCCGGAAGCGACGATCTTCTGGTAGCATGCAACTTTTCGCCGCTGGCATATGAGAAATATCAGATCGGTGTGCCTTACAGCGGAAAGTATAAAGAAATCTTTAACAGCGACAGCATTGCGTTCGGAGGAACCGGAAAGATCAACCCGCGCGTAAAAGCTTCCAGGAAAGAAATATGCGATGACAGGGAGAATTCCATCCAGATCCAGATGCCGCCAATGGGGATTGCGATCTTCCGATGTACGAAAGAAGAGGCGGTACAGGCGTCTGCGGAAAAGAATACTGGGGATGCTTCTGCGAAAAAAACAGCAGTAAAGAAGACAGCGGCAAAAGCTGTGGCAAAGAAAAAGCCGACGGCCAGGAAGACGATATCAAAGCGGAGGGCAGATGGAGAATAAAAAGGAACCTGAAAAGAGCCAGGAAAAGGAAGAAACAGCAGAACAGCACACGCACACACATATTCTGGAGGACGGAACGGTCATTCAGCACAGCCACACGCATACGCATGAGAATACGAAGGCCGTGCTGAACCGGCTTTCCCGGGCAATCGGCCATCTGGAATCTGTCAAGAGGATGGTGGAGGATGGTCGTGACTGCAGCGAGGTACTTGTGCAGCTTTCCGCTGTAAAGTCAGCTCTGAATAATACCGGGAAGATCATCCTGCAGGATCACATCAGGCACTGTCTCGTAGACGCGGTTCAGACGGGGGATATGCAGGAGATCGAGGAGCTGAACAAAGCGATTGATCAGTTTATGAAATAAAAAAAGAAAGAAAAGGTTACTATTCACGGGGTGGAGAAGACGGACTGAGATTTTGAACTTTCGT
>JAJBUL010000303.1:0-36575 GCA_020860365.1 Clostridiales bacterium
CTTAAGAACCGAATCCGCACTTCCGTGAGCAGTTCAGTGCTTCCCTCTCTGGGCGTAATCTCAAAAAAGTCATTTTGCCCTTCCACGTTCCAGTCAATTGCGCCCTGCCCGCCGTTCGCCACTTCAAGGATCACCTCATCGACCCCTGCCTTTTGAAAGTCGTCAATCACCAGCGGAACTGGGAAATACTGATTCGTAAAGGTTTCCATCCGATCCGCGCGCGACACGACCAGCCGCGGTTGGTCCGGAAGAGTCATCACATGACGCACCGGATAGCGATAGTCCTCATCGTTCCAGTTCACAAAACCGATATGCTTCTCGCGCTCCATGCCGCTCCATTTTCCACCTTTAAAAGCAGCCATTTCCGAAGCGAGCGCCTGATCCCTCGCAATGCACGCCGCCAGCCGCTCCCCATACTGATTCGCGCGCGCCTTCCCCTGCGCGCTGTCCAGATGGGTCAGCCCCGCATACAGATGCATTTTCAAAAGGTTTGCGATCCCGGCTGCCGGGAAATAAATCGTGCTATAATATCCGTCTCCACAGGGCGTCTTTTCCAGGGCTTCCCGCAGTTCTTCGTTTTTCCGCTCCAGAGCATCCGCACAGGCAAGCATTTTTTTCGCCTCCCCATAATGCGCCGGATGATAAATGGTATCGTTCAGCGCCTCCGCCCTCCGCAGACTGTGAAGCCGTGTAGACTCCTCCAGTACCCAGGTAATATCAGCCAGCTGTTCTTCACTCGCGTAAGCGCCAAACAGGGAACGAACCCAGGACGCCGGATAAGCGAGCGTATTTTCGTAGCCGGAGCACCCGTAGCGCTCAAAATCATACGCCAGGGAAAGAAAATATCCCAGCGGATATTCGTTAAATTTGACGTCGCCCACGTTGAGAATCCAGACATCGCGGATACCATATTCCCAAGCCTGCGCCATCTGCTCCCAGATTTTCGTAAGCGGCGTGGAATTTACCCATTCATAGGAGATCGGACTGCCGTGGTAATCCACATGATAATACATCCCATAACCGCCCGGATGAGAGCGTAGTTTTTGTTTGCTGTCTGTAAGCTCTCCGGATGTCTGTGACGCATCGCCAACAGTCCGACCGCCATCTGCGCAGCGGCAAAAATCCTGCGGCAGTGCGCGCATATTATTAAAATTGTCCTCGCAGAACATCAGCGTCACATCTTCCAGCTCATCAAAATCCCGCAGCCCTGCGGCCTCCCTGTTTCCAAAGAAGTAATCCTCCACTTCCTTATAAATAGCGAGAAGCTGCGGCACCTGCTTCAGATCCGGATTGATATGCTTCGCGATCAGCTTTCGCTGCTCCGTAATAATCTCCTTCAGCTGGCGGACGTTCTCCTGAATCGTCGAATCCTCTCCCAGCATCTTAGAATCATTCTCCCCGCGCATACCGATTGTCGGGAAAATATTCTGCCCCTTCACCCGGCTTAAGCCGTCCTCCCAGAATTTCAGCAGGCCTTCCTTATTTTTCTCATAGCTCCAGTCATTTCCATACGGGGAGTGCTCCCCCTTAAAAATAGAAAACTCTTCGCCAGAGCGCATACATGGCTCGTGATGAGACATTCCGATAAAAATACCGTATTCCGTCGCCAGCTCCATCGAAGCAAGACCCGGTCCGTCCAGCAAAAACGAAGAAGACCACATCGCCGGCCACAGATAATTGCCCTTCATGCGCAGCAGGTATTCAAAGATCCTGTCATACATCTCGGCAGTAAACCCCTTGTAATGTGAAAAAGTCCAGCTGCCAAAGCACGGCCACTCATCGTTGATGAAAAATCCACGGTATTTCACAGAAGGCTCTTTCGCGATCCCATTTTTTACCAGAATCACCGTCTCATCCCGCTGCGCAGCAAACTGCTGATCATTCAGAAGACCGCCCATCCCTGCCGCCGAAAGGTACATGGCTGTTTTATTCATTTTGCTGCCGCCATCCGCACAGTGGCCGGTCTTTCCGGAAAAAAGCCCCTGTTCTTTCTCCTGTTCCGGCAACGCTTCCACCTGATCCGTCAGGCGTACCTTCCCCAGGTGAGGCGGCGTAATATCCCCCCAGAAGCCCCAGGCGGTGACACCGAGAAGCTCCGACAAATGGAACATCCCGTAAATCGTGCCGATCCGGTCACTGCCCACAATCACAAGCCCCTGCGCAATCTCCGGCAGAGGGTGTTCTGCCAGGTAAAAACCATAACTCTCCCATTTTCCTTCAAGCATGCCCAACTCCGGAATGCGCTCCACCAGCGTATCCGCCAGTGCGTCATGTCCCAGCTCCGCGACTATAATGGCCTGCGGCAGCTGCGCATCACACGATATCGCCCCCTCCTTGCAGTCAGCGGCAGCTTGCGGCATCCATTTCGAATCCGCTTCGCATGAGACGCCGCTGTGTGGCAAAAGAATCTGGCTCTTTGCCCCAGTCACTGCCTCAACATCCGCAGCCACCTTCGCTCCAATCCTGCGGATTCCCTGCGCAGCCGCAGGATCCAGGATCACATTTATATAACCGTCAAGTCTCAGTTCCGCCATAAAACGATCCATTCCTTTCTGATTCGTAGCTGTTCCGTACCTTCACAGCTACTCTGGTTCTTTCATTGCGTTTTCACAAAGCTATATGGCTATTTTATTATGTTTTCCTCATTCCCGCTCCGAAAAAATTGCTTAGATTTTATCATTTTTTGCTATGCAGGTACATGCAGGGCAGTATCACCCCTCCCGCATGTCTCTGCTGTCACTTAGCAAAAACGGAACCAGTGGAAATCATACTGACAGCCCGGCAGGAAGACAAAGCTCACCTTCTTCTTCCCCCGGATCGGTCCGACCGCAAAGGTCTGCTCACTCTGGCCGCCTGCATATTCCAGGACAAAGCGATCCCCACTTACAGCTTCAGCAGCCGTCTCATCCGGCTCCGTCGCTTCCACGCGCAAAACGATGCTGTTTTTCTCCAGCGGCGTGTATCCGGCAATTGTGATCTGGCCAGCACCCGCTTCACCAAAATCCATCTCGCCAAAATCCAGCGTGACATTGTTTCCAATTCCGCGCACCCACTCACCGTCCTGCGTAAAGCAGTCGCCATAAACACTTATGCAATCCAGAGCGTTCTGCCGCTCAAACGCGCGGTACTGGCGGGCAAAGGAAAAACCCCTGATGTGAACCTTTTCATACAGAACAAAACACAGGCTTGTCACACCCCGCAAATGCCGGTTCAAGCGATATGTCTCCGCCTGATACGTATTCCAGATCGACGGCTTTTGATAAATCACATCCCCGATCAGTTCCGCACCTGGTTCGCCCGGCATCCCCTCGTAAATCTGAATGCGATGCGGCTCGCCATCCAGCGCGAAAATCGGCAGTGTGATTTCATTCGAGCCCTCAGGACCGAAGTCAATGCCGTGGTAACCCACCTGCGTCTCTCCGTCTCGTCCGGTCGCCACCCCGTGCTCATTCCCATTTCCCGGCTCGCCCCGGCTATAATCATAGAGGCCGCCCGTGATAAAGCCATACGGATCCAGAAAGGCGGTTCCCAGGCCTGCGGCAGTAAACTCAAGCTGGGAAATCATGCGTACTTCTTCCTTATCATTTTTGGTATCGCCCCGCGTGTGACGCCGGCTCTCGGTATCGCCCCCTCCCTCGCGTCTCCGCTGTCGCTCCGATCGGTGCTTAACGTCTGCCACTGGCAGACAGCACCGACGGCAGGTCGCGGCGTCCATTTTCAGATCGCTTCGCGATGGACGCCGGCTCTGGGATGTACAGCGCAGGCGGAATTTTCCGTCACTCTTTGCCCGGACAAGGACACACGCATCCGCCGCCTCCCATTTTGATTTGGAGTGCTGCAACAAAACAGAAGGATCCAGCGGTTCCAGCACAGCCAGAGACGATGGAATTCCGGAATCATCCACCACACTCCAGGAAAGCGACCGATCCGTCGCAGACGTGGGGCAGATCGTCGCAGTCACAATCGTCTCCGGGTGTTCCTTCGTCAGATGAATCCCGTCCAGACTTTTCAGGCGGATCGCGCGCACAGGGATATCCTCCAGGCTTTCTTCCACCTCACCGTCATCGTTCGTCCGCCACTGGCAGGCAGCATTGGCGGCAGCTTGCGGCGTCCATTCCGAATACGCTTCGCATGGGACGTTGCTGGCGGGATCTGCCAGATAGGCCAGCGGACTGCTGCCAGGTTCGGGCGTACCCTCCGCCACCGGTACGGCCAGCACCGCTTCCGGAAGCCCCGGCGACGTAACGCTCACCACCAGTTCACCGGGTTCTGTCCCGGTCTTAGCCACCACGAGAAGCTTTCCGCTAAAAAGTCGACGGCTGCCGCTTTTATAGCTCTCCCCGTCGGTGCTGTCCCCATTGTCCGTGCCGACCAGCGCGCCCGCACCCGTCACAGAAACATACACCCGGTTCACTGCGTTTTCCACCGGATTTCCATCGGCGTCTTCCATCGTAATTTCTACAAAAAGCAGGTCGTTTCCATTCGCCGTAAGCGCCACTGAAGATGCAGCGTTTCCCTGCGCACACGGCTGTAAAGCAGCACCTGCTCTCAATTGGCTCTGCGGCAGGAAATCATTCTCTGACGTAGATGGCGTCAGGATCATCTTCGTGGCATCGCCAAAAGACCGGTGCGTTTCTTCCGCGATCACGGTTCCATTTTCGTCATATGCTTTTGCGTGAATCTCCCCCGCCTGATAAAGGACACGCCAGGTCGCGGAAATATGGCGTCCCGTATTCGGCTTTGAAAGTGCTTCTCCGGAATGATCCGGTTTACTGCCAAAAGGCACTTCATCGCCTTTGCCCTCGCTATCGTATAAAATCCGTTTTCCCTGGCTCTCCCCATTCAAAAACAGCTCCACCACAGGCGCATTGGAGTAAACGCGCACATCAATTTCCTGCCCTTCGTTATAATCCCAGTAAGGAAACAAATGCACCATCGGCTTTTTCCGATAATCCGTCCAGGCCGCCTGATAGCAATAATAGGAGTCCTTCGGAAAGCCCGCCGTATCTACCTGCCCGAAGTAAGAGTTTTTCGTGTGATAGGGCGTCGGTTCGCCAATGTAGTCAAATCCGGACCACAAAAACTGTCCGCAGGAATAAGGATGCTCCCACTCCGCCGCGATGCAGTCTTCATGGGACTTCGCGCCCCAGCTCGTCGTCGAGTTTCCCAACGAAGAGCACTGCTCGTCCTCATCCGCCAGTACCGATTTCGTGTAAGGGAAATGATAGATTCCGCGGCTTTGCACCACTGACCCCGTCTCACTGCCGTAAATCACCCAGTCCGGATGTTTCGCATGGTGCTCATCATAATAGTTCGCACCATAATTATAGCCTGCCAGCTTCACGATATCCGCGCACTTCTGCGCGTTCTCCCACGGCATATAGTTCGAGCCGATTGTCGGGCGCGCGTTTCCAAGCGGGTCATGCTTTGCCACCTCCGCCAGCAGACGGCGCGTCCACTCCTGTCCTTTTTCACTGACATGCGTATCGTGAATCTCATTTCCAATGCTCCACATGATCACACTCGGCCGGTTCCGATCCCGCCGGATCCAGCTCGCCACGTCCGCCGGATACCATTCCGGGAAAAACCGCGCGTAATCATAAGGCGTCTTCGGCGATTCCCACATATCAAACGCCTCCGACACCACCAGAATCCCCAGCCGGTCCGTCAACTCCATCAGCCCCGCGGCCGGCATATTATGAGAAAGACGAATCGCATTGGTTCCCATCTCCTTCAGAATCCGCAGCTTTCGCTCCATCGCCTGCGGATGAAACGCACTGCCCAGGCAGCCGAGGTCATGGTGGTCACAGACCCCGTTCAGCTTCACCTTTCTTCCATTTAAAAGGAAGCCCTCCTCCGGAAGGAATTCCGTCGTGCGGAATCCCACCATCTGCTCCTCACTCTGGATCACCTCGCCGTCAATAAGATCCACACGCAGGCGGTAAAGATATGGATGCTCGATATCCCAGCGCACCGGGTTCGCTACCTGGCCGCGAAGCCGATACAGAAAATGCGTCCCGCACCTTTTGCCATAGACTCTGCCGCACTGCGTCTCTCCGCACGATACGCCGCCCTCTGATTCCTCCTCTTGCAGAAACTCTCCGGGTCCGGACAAAACAGCATTGCCCTCTGTATCCAAAAGCGTATAATATACTTCCAGATTGCTTAACGATGGACGCTGGCTGAATAAATGCCCTCCGGATACTTCCGCCTGAAGCTGAACCTCCCAGATATCATTTCCTTCTCCCTCCAGAGGCGCCGCAGAATGAACGTCCTCTCTGATTTCTTCCTCCGTCCGTGAAGCACCAATTCCCGAATCCATCTTCGATGCATGAAAATAAATCCCATCCGCGACCAGATACTGCTCATGCGTCGTGCGCAGCCATACATTCCGGTAGATGCCTGCGCCGGAATACCAGCGGCTGTTCGGATTGCGGAAATCCACGGTCACCAGAAGCTCATTCTCCCCATCCCTCAAAGCATCCGTAATCTCAAACTCAAACGCAGAATAGCCATACTTCCACTCCCAGACCTGCTCTCCATTCAGGTAATAGCGGCTATCCATATATACGCCGTCAAAACGCAGAAACACCCGCTCATCCGGCTGCTTCTTCCACAAAAACGCCTTCCGGTAACGACCAACGGCATCCTCGTAAAATGTATCCACACGATCAATCGCCCAGTCATGGGGCAGACCTACAGGAGAAAATGCTTCTTCCTTTTTAGAAAACTCCCAGTTGTCATTGAACAATCGCATTGATTGATTCCTCCAGCTTATCCTTCTTTTTGGTAAAACCATTGAAACGTCCGACAGGAACGCTGCCACAGATTGCTGCCTGCTTCACATCTTCCTTTCGCGCGGTCAGCAAGCAGGGACTCCTGCCTCTTTCACCACAATTTCCTTATACCGCGGATATCCGTCCTGCTCCATCCGTACAGTCAGGCTCCCTTTTTCGTCTTTTATAAATTTATAAAGGTTATATGCCCCACGCTGATAGGCATAATTTTCGCCATTGTCCTGAAAATGCGTATATTCAGCCGCGCCAGGGGTGGTCAATAAAATCAGCTTATCATATGGCTTTTCCCCCACATAAGCCATCGGCTCATACGTCGGAAGAATACTTCCGGCTTTGATAAACAATGGGCAAACATCCAGCGGGGCGTCACAGCAGACATACTGCCGCCCTTCATAAGCTTTTCCACTCCAGTAATCATACCAGACGCCTTCCGGCAGATAGACCATCTTTACCACCGCCCCCGGTTCGACCACCGGAGCGACAAGCAGCTGCTCTCCCACCAGAAATTCCGTGTTCAGATTGTATGTATTCGGATCGTCCTCATAATGGAGCACCAGCGGCCGCATAATGGGCAGCCCACTTTGCTCCCCCTGGTAAAACAGGTCATATATATATGGAAGAAACTCATATCTCAGCGTTACATATTTCCGGTAAATCGCGGTGATTTTTTCCCCAAACTGCCACGGCTCCTGTCTTCTGGTGCTTTTCGCAGAATGATCGCGAAACAGTGGGGAAAAACAGGCTGCCTCCACCCAGCGCGCCAGCAGCTCCGGCGTCGTATCCTCCCCAAAGCCGCCGATATCCGTCCCGGCAAAAGCAAATCCACTCATGCCCAGATTACAGAGCTGCGGAATCATCATCTGCAAATGCGACCACAGGCTCTGGTTATCCCCGGTCCACACCGTCGAATATTTCTGTGAACCGGCATAGCAGGCGCGCGTGATCACGAACGGCCGACGGTCACTGTATTTTTGCAGTCCCTCAAACGCCGCTTTGCTCATACAGTGTCCATACAGGTTGTGCATTTCCGCATGGTTTGTCGTTCGTCCTTCATTCGAAAACACCACATCCGCGGGAAGCTGCCCGCGAAAGCTTGCCGGTTCATTCATATCATTCCAGATCCCGGACACGCCCAGATCCAGCAGAAGCTTCTCGTGCTCACCCCACCAGGCACGCACCTCCCGGCGGCCAAAATCCGGATACACGGCATCCCCCGGCCACACCTCATTGACATAAATCTCCCCATCCGCATCCAGGGCAAAGAATCCCTGTTTCTTGCCCTCTTCATACATAAAATAGCCATCCTCTTTTTTCACACCCGGATCCAGAATCGTCACCACCTTAAAGCCATCCTCCCCGAGCGTTTTCACAATAGCGCCGGGAGTCCCCATCGCCTCTTCATCCCAGGTAAACACTTTAAAATGATCCATATAATCAATATCAAAATGAATCACATCGCAGGGAATTTTTTCCTCGCGGTACCTCCTGGCCACTTCCAGAAAGTCCTCCGCGCAATCATATCCCCAGCGTGACTGCTGGTGACCGAGCGTCCAGAGCTGCGGCAACGGCGTACGTCCGGTCAGATATGTATAATTCCGGATGACAGAAGCGATGCTTCCCCCTCCGATGATGTAGAAATCCAGATTGCCATCGTCCGCACCGTAAAAGAAATAATCCGGATTCTCCTTACCCAAGTCAAAATAGCTGTGGTAAGAATTGTCAAAAAACAGCCCGCAGGAAAGCTCCTTCCTTTTACAGATCAGAAACGGAACGCTCTTATACAGCGCGCGGAACTGCTCCGTGTGCGCCTGCGGATTATCTGTATTCCAGTTTTCATATTCGTAATCCCGCTTATTTAAAAACCCGGTTTTATCGCCTAACCCATAAAAGCAGTCTTCCTCTTCGAGACTGCATACAAGCTGAACTGGAAAATTCTTTTTTCTCATATGGGAAACGTCATGTCCCTCCGCCTCGATCAGCTGCAGCTGCCGCTCACTCAGGGCATTGGAAATCGTACGTTCCCCATCCCACGTCCGCAGCAGCTCACACCCCTTTTCATCCGTCACGCAGATATGCAGATCCTCTCCCAACTCCAGACGGAGCGCTCCAGTGCAAATGACAACCATCCCGGCTTCCTGCTTCGCCGAAAATGTGACCGGAATCGCTTTCTCCCCCTCAATCGCCTGTGATTCCTGCTCCTGCCTTTTGAGCGGCACAAACACATTAACCAGTTCCGGTGAAAGAATCGTTACAACAATCTCCTGATTTTCAAAATGAGCCAAAACCCGGTTTCCATCCACTTCAAAAGTGTGCAGTTTCCCTGTTTTCATACGGTTCATCCTTTCATGCATTTTATCTACTGATTTCAAATACCAAATATACTACTTCCCGTCAGGCGGGTCAACCGAATTTATTGCTTTTTGCTTTTTTTGAACTTCTATTTCGAGTACAACATAAAATTAATCACTTGCATTCCCCTTACTAATGCACAAAAACTATTTTTTTATGCAAAAAAATAGTTGACATGAATTGGCATAAATCGTAAAATTATGTTGGTTCTACCCAGACGGTAGTGGCGGTTAGTTTCCTTGATTTCAGGGGAACTGTGATCCTCTGATTACATATAGAAATCCCTCATTCGGGAAATCGAAAGAAAGGAGGAATTGCTTATGCTTACAATCAGCGACTTGATTGCAGTGCTTAGTCTCTGCTTAACCTCATTCGGTCTTGGTTACGCGATTGGAAGTAACAAGACACAAAAATAACCGCCCAGCTACCAACTTGCGCGGTTATTTTCAATACCAAACAATAGGAGCTAACCGTCATGCTGTACGGGTAGCACTGTTTTCTATTCAACATGACTATAGCACAGAATTTACCATGTTACAAGCTGTTTTTTGTAATAAGGGGCTATGGTTTGGAACAATCGCGGCAAAAATGTCTTTCTTCAGATGACAGAATACGCTTCTGTTAAAAACAAAATCATACGAAAAAACTATGAAA
This sequence comes from Clostridiales bacterium, assembly GCA_020860365.1. Lineage (GTDB taxonomy): Bacteria > Bacillota > Clostridia > Lachnospirales > Lachnospiraceae > Choladousia. The sequence goes on from JAJBUL010000303.1 coordinate 9,801, forward strand.
GGGCGTAATTCGATGGCAAAAAAATACGCGTTGTTAAGCAGTAAGGAGCAATATACAATATTTCGATACGGAAATGACACTTTTCGCTTCCGTTCCCCTTATTCTTTGGAATATTATTCGGAAATTAAAGAATGGGATCACGGTTATATTATAGTAATGGCAAAATATCATCATGATCAAAATCTGATCGAAGAATATATTGATCTTGTACCAATACTGAAAGATCTTTATTATAACGCAGATGTTTATTTAGATCAAATCAAGGAGGTCCGAATTCAATATGATTGACATTAAAAAAATTGCGGATAACGCCGACATGATTGTTAACGGATATGCCTTTACGAAATGTGATCTGGGATACCGGGTATTGAATCTCAACAGGCCGACAAGAGCTGCCGTTTTTTCGAAAAAATGTGAAATCCAAAACAGTCCTGATAGCTCACATCTGAAATAGAGTTTGAGACGAAATTATTTGCTCCGGTAAAAATACTTTCCTTTGCTACCCTTAAGCACCCTGTCACCACAGCAAATTTCAGGTTCGTGTTGGACTTCCAGGACATTCCCAGAAGCATCCGGATCACATTCAGCATCTCATCGTAATAGCCGTTATCGCTCGCCTTCGCGAGGGGGACATCATATTCGTCCACCAGCAGGATTACTTCTTTCCCATAGTGCGTACACATCATGCGCAGCAAAAGATCCAATGCATTTTTAACATCAGAGATATCTCCTTCACGCGCATATATTTTCATGAATGCTTTTCTATCTTCAGGATCCACTCGATCACTTGTTTTCAGGTATGAGTGCTCCTTACATAAATTCGATATGACCTGAACCAGCATACCATACGCATCGGGGAAATCCAGTCCGTTCACATCCTTCAGCGTCACAAAAAGTACCGGCCACTGGTTCATCCACTGTGTGCAAAGTTCCTTCTCTTCTGAGATCTGAAGTCCCTCAAATAACACGCGGCTGTCCCTGCGGATATCAAAAAAACTCGCGAGCATGCTCATCGCAAGTGTTTTCCCGAAGCGCCGGGGACGGGTGATCAGGTTCACTTTAAAAGGAACGCTCATCATTTCACTGATGAGATGAGTCTTATCAATATAATAACAATGTTCTTTTGCGCACCTGTTCAAAAAGGTCAATGCCATAAGGCAAAGGAATCATCACCATGAATCAATACTCCTTCCACTGTCCTGCTCGTTTTATCTCCGATTTCCCGTTTATTGTAGCATATGTGAGTGCGAAAAGCTTCAACAATTTTGTACAGATTTCATCCAAGGCAAACCCGATGAAGAAACAAATAAACCATCTAATTAAAGGCATTCAGATAACACACAGGCTAGATGGCCTTAGAAATCCTCTCATTGACAGGCTTTCCAGCACTCGAAAAACAATTCCCTCCTCCGGTCTGAATACAACAATAACATCATTTGGATTCATCATTCGAAGCAGATAAACCAGCAGAAATAAAAGAATAATAGCCATCCCCACCATATGACATAATTTTGTTGAAATGTGTTTTCGTAATAAAAATAGTACAAGTACCGGAATCAGAATCCAAAACAGCGGGTGAAAGGAGAATGCAGAAGAAAAATCCAGCCGAAGTACGGAAAGCCATGCCCTTGACATACCGCACCCCGCACAGGATATACCCGTCAAAAAAAGGATGGGACAGGTAATACCCAGCCCCTCCAGGAAAAGATAAAAAATGATGATTGTGGCGATTGCCGCCACATCGCTTTTCCTGTCTTTGAAAGCTCTGCAAAAACTACAAATGATATTTTTCATTATACGCCCTGGCCAGTTTATTCATGTTTTTGATGATGATGTGCAGCGCTATAAACGGTCCAACAAAGCACAGCAGAACCCCCGGAAAATTCCAGAGAATATAGGTTGTTCCGGATTCTTCTACGGTTACACCATACCGGGGGGCATTGAAAGCCATTCGATCCACCAAGGATGCGCCCCAATAGGAAGAATAAACTCCGCAGCTGACAATCGACAGACCAATATAGCCCAACAACCCTTTTGTTGTACCGCCGTCTTCCCGGCAGATCACATTGAGATCTGCAGCAACAGAATGGATAAAATAAAGGCTGTAAATCCCACAGGTAAGAATCGCAAAAACGATGTACAGCACCAGGCTTCGATCCTGTTTCAGGCGTTCACGCGGAATAAATCCGAAATTCGAATCCGGCGCCCCTACCGGAGCATAATAACCTTCCCTCCCTGATGCCTGATGATTCGGCGTACCTGAATATGCCCCCGCCTGTTCATATCCCTGAAAGCCGCTCTGTTCATACGGAGCAGTGCCTCCCCGACCATTTGGTGCGGAATTTGTATATCCCATGTCCTTATATGTCTGTGACCCTGCGTCAGCGTTCATGCCACGATTCGTCTGAAATCCAGCGTTTTCAAACGTCTGAGTTCTTCCATCGTCAGAATTATTCTTTTTCCTCATCTTTTGAAAAAGCCGTTCCACAGCTGTCTGCACAGTTTCTGCGATATCCCGTGCCATTGAGGATGAGCCGTCTTTCGTCGCTTTCACAGCTATTCTGCAACCCGACAGATAAAGGAGTGCAAATAAAGTACCCTCCGTTAATGCCGCGCAAAGGATCACTTTCGAGATCTGCAGCAAAAAACTGGAAATCCGCAGATATAAATGATAGCCGGAAAGAGCATATCCGATCACAGTCAGTGGAATCACGATCACCGCAATCAGAATACGCAGAACTGCCACAGCTGCCGTGAACAAATACAACTGCCCCCTGTTATCTCCCCTTTCCTCAGATGCGCCCAACACAAACAAAAACAATGCAAACGCGTATAGTATACAGGCAGTTACGGTAAGCAATGTGATAATCACATTTGTGAACGCCAGTATTCTCGGCCACTGTAAAAGATAAACGATGTTTGAAACCAGACCAGGTATTCTCCATAATCCTCTGGCAAAATACAGAATCCCACAGACTGCTGCCACCACTTTCACTGCAATTCCAAGTGCCTTCGACCTGTCGTCTGGCTGGTTCCATGCCGAATCTCCGGTTTCAACTTCTTCCAACGGTGCACCGCAGAAAGAACACCAGTGACTTCCTGCCCTGTTCTGGCTTCCGCATCTCTTACAAATCATAACTCTTTCCTTCCTCATATAATGATTCGAACGAATGCCCGTCAGAACATGCTGACCGCACTTTGTTCTGCCGCTTCATAAAGCTGAGCAATTTCCGCAAGCTGCGTACCCAATGTTTTACATATCCGTCTCTTTTTCAAAATGCTTGCTTTACAGGTGTTCAGCTTAAAAATATGGCTGACATAAATCGTGTCAAGATTACCTGAAACATCAGCGACACGTTCTGAAAAAGACTCCAGTTTTGTGCTGATACTGTCAAACGATTCCGTAAGGTTTTTCAGGTTTGCTGTCATCACGGAGAAGCTGCCATTGATACTCGTAATCTGTCTGTCCGAGCCATCTGAAACAATGGTAATAGAATCCAGGTCTGCGTTGATCGTCTGCAACATGTTTAAAAACTTTTTTAAATCATCCACAGAAAAATCCACCCCCGTCTTTTCTTTCAGATAATCTCCCAGCTTCTCCAAAAGCCAGTCTGGAATTTTATCGCTGCCCCAGGCCAGAAAGTCTACAAGCTGATCAAAATATTTCCAATCCAGTACGCAGTCAACCGCGTTGACAATCTTATGGATATCCTCAAATCCCAGATCATTCAGCAGGTCTTCTATGTCATCCATAAAACCAGCATTTTCCTGCTCATATCGGATTAAATATGCCAGCAGATAAGCGGCATAATCAGTATTATTTTCTGAGAGCAGGATATCCAGAATTTCCTGTGCGCTTGCGCCGTTAAATCCAGCTTCCACAATTTCCCCCATCAGAGCAAGTGCTGCCTGCTTGTCCTCTTCTGATAAAGAGCGCAGATAACTGTTCAGGAATTCATCCATATTTGCGAGCGTCTCGTTTTGTTCGCAGGTCTCCAGATAAATATTCCCGTCACTGTCATATGCGAAAAAGGTATTCGGGCAATGATTCTCCAGAAAACCACTGTCCCCATAATCATGTCCTTTATAATAGGTGGTTTTTCCAATGTCATTGAGCAGAATGTTGACATAATCGCTTTCTACGTTGTGATTCTGAATCTTATCCTGTCTGGCCGCGATTTCATCTGAATAAGTGTCCAGAAACTCATCAGAAAACCCCTGTCCATCAAACGAAAGACACCGATCTACCGAGCCGTCCATGACAGTTATGTACTTTGCCTTGTTCCCGCCTTTTGAGTGACCGGAAACCGTAACCGAATCGTACTGATCCAGATCCAACGACTGATACCACTCCAGGGCGTTGATCTGCTGCTGCGTCGACACACCGTCCGCCGTATCCGTCCCCGCGCCGCCAATAAAATCATCTTTCCACTCATTTGATGCTGTCCCGCGATAAACGACTACCGCCTCATTATTAGCCGGATCTACGAAAAGAGCACTGACGCCTCCTCCGCCCCCTTCCGCAGTATCGACATGAGTCGTCTGGACTTCTACATTCAGAAGCTGTTCATCATTCTGAATAGCCTGTATCATCTCTTTCCACTCACGCCCAGTCATCAAAGAGCCATAGTCCGTATCATCATCAATCTTGCTCAAATCAATATCATTAATGACGTCAGCGATCGTATAGCCATCGTAAGATGTAATCGAGCTGAACGGCTCCTGATCCTGCATATACATCAAATTGTTAAGCAGCAAAACCTGCTCTGTAGATAATTGTTCCGCCATCTTCCCCACCTCCTTACAATCACGAGTTAAACTGCTGGAAGCTCTGCCTCAGAAGGTACGACGACGCACCGTTCTCTTTCACATAGTCCCACATCCGCTGGCCGGTCGAACAGTCTTCCGGAACCCCTTTCAACACAATTACGATATACGCTCCATAAATTCTCTGCTCCCCGATCAGACTCTGCACCTGTTCAAAAAGTTCTGACGCGTCTACACCACTGCTTCCGTCTAGAAAAATTCTGGTACTGTTGGTAATCTCATATTTGCCAGCAAGAATGTCATTTACATCCAGCGTTTCATCACAATCTTCTCCGTTCACAGAGGTCATAACCGTAAGCACGCCGACACACTCCGGCACTTCCTTCTGCAAGACCTCCAAAAGTGCTTCCGCATAGCTATCGCAAATCAGGCTACAGTAAAAATTATCCTTACAGAGATACTCCGAGGTATCCTTCTGCACTGACATATACATAGATTCCTCTGTTTCTTCTTCCGTCCCTTCTTCCGTATCCTGGCCTTCCGTCCAGAGATAGAGTTCATAAGACTCCTCCCCCTCATCCGCGTAAAACCAAAAGGTTGTGTAAGAATTTAATTTGCTTTTCTGCACACAATCGTAGATTTCAAATGTGTGTGAAGGATATTTCCCCTGAAGATATTCCTTCGCGTATTCGTATTGTCGCAGCACCTCTTCCTGCCATGCAAAGAGATTGCCGCTCTCCACTCTCTCGTCATCCGCCGAGATTTTCTTCAATAACTCCTTCTGTTCCTCAGTCATAACGATTCCCTCCACTTCGTCCACATCCTCGCTTTCTTTAGGCTGCTCCAAACTACTGTCGTCTGCGCTGGCATTCCAGCCAGACTGGAATAGTCCCGCAACCACCCCAGCCGCCAGAAGCAACGCACACAGATTCTGACTGAATCTTTTCCGCATATCATTCACTCTCTCCTCTCGCAAAACCTGCTTCGTAAATCCTGTCTCCAGGCATTCTCACACCAACATCAGCCTGCACCCACTGGTGATCCCATAATCTCTCAGGCAGCGATCCGGCGAAAAAATTTCCTCCTTCGCAAAGCTGCACAGACACAATTCATCCGGCATTCCATTAATTTTTCCCATCTCTTTCTGACAGATTACATTTGAGATTTCTTCCAGCAATAAGGAAATCGTCAGGTTTTCATCCAGCCCCATATCATAAGTTTTATCATATGAAGGTACATAAACATCCACTATAATCATTCTTCCTCCCCCTGCCTTTGCATCTGAGGCACAACTACACGTTTTACAGGAGCTTCCCCTTCTACCAGAGGCAGCATAGCAATGCCAGGTTTTTGCGCCCTTCCCTGTTCCTTATACGGTATGTAGGTGAAATTCAGGATCGTCTGTTCGGCTATATTACCACCGAAATGCATTCCTTCCTTTTTGGCAGTCAGATTATTATAAATCGCATTACCTGCCACTTTTTTGATTTCCACTGGATTATAGGCACAGAAGAAATACATTCCAAGACCCGCTCCCTTTTCTGTAATATTTGCAAAGAATCCTGCCATCTCCGGGACCCCTTCCTCTGGACGAGACACGTGGAGGACAAATTCTGTCAGATTTTCAATTAGAATCAAGACGAGGCCAAGTCGGCACATTTCGCTGTATACAGCCTTTTCAGAGGCCCCCGTGTTCTCAAGTTCTTTTTTCTTCTTATTTTTCTCTACAATCTCCGGCTGCATACCAACAAAGGTGTCGTAAACCTTCCGATCTGTGTTCAGGTATAGGGCATCATACGGTTCCGCCGCAGTGCGCTACTTCCCAGAATAGTCAATAACCATTGTCACAATCTGCTTTCTGGCTGCCATCACAAGGAGAACCTTCAGCAAATTCTTCTTGCCGGATTTCGCCTTTCCGGAAACCAGATAGGAGAAAGTGCTGCGCAAGTCAATACAGTAAGGCTCCGCATTCTCAACATTATACCCGACCGGCAGAGAATAACTGTCAGCCAGCAATTCCTGTACCTCCTCGCGTTCATACAGATCTTCAATCACCGGATGCTCTGGAATACGCGGCACCGCTTTTGCCCTCTTTCCTTTCCACGCATGGTTCAGTTTTTCACATTCCGCTGCGATTCGATCGATTCTGGAATAATCATCTTCCGCTTCAAGAGAAAGCGCAGTCTGGTATTCGAGCACCTGCTCCCCTCTGCGAACCAGCCCGCGACCTTTCACCCCAGCCTCTGGAAGCACCGGAATCCGCGTCGTATGAAGCAGATCCGTATAGCGGAACTTGTCTCCAAGCTCCAGCGTAATCACAGTCTTAATATTTTTCCCAATATTATTTGAAAGCTCCGTCAACCCAAATCCCGCAGCGGATATCACGAAATAGATCCCACAAGAAGCCGCGTCCCTCGATAATCGGATCAGAAGCTCTTCATAGATATTTCCAGTCTTGTCACGGAAGTTCGCATAATTATCCAACAGGAGGAAAACTGCCGGCAACTTCACACCGTTTGTCTGCACATACTGTTCATAATTTCCGCCTTTCAACAGCGCCTTTCGCTCCTGCAGCATTCCATCAAGCATATGAAAGCAGCGTGAAATCGCCTCCAGATCATTCTCATACATAACGCCCCCACGTGGGCAGATTTTTCATATGCACGAAGCGAATTGCTGCTAAAATCCATGCAATAAAGATTCACATACTCCGGCGAATATCTGTGAATCAGGGAATAGGCGAGTGTCTGTAAAAAGGTACTGCGGCCAGTTCCGATCGAACCAAACAAAAGGTGATGCCCGTTCTGTCCAAAGTCCAGTTCCAGTGGCATCTGCGCCTGATTTTCCGGATCATCCATAAGACCCATGATCGCTTTTAACTCCCACTGCTGCGGTTTCTGCCATTTCCCATTTCGAAATCCAGTCTCTTTAAATCCGGCCAGCTGATCCAGATACAACATCTCCGGCAACACTGGCAGCCAAAGCAAAAACTGGCGGCTGAACCCATTTTGTGCCGCGATATCCGCCAGATATGCGACCACTGCGTCCAGCTGTGTTTTCTCCTTTGTCTCCGGAAGCTTTAATCCCCGTTTGACAGACTCTGTCATCACATAATGAACCCTCCCATCCGTCGTCCTTCCGGCTGCCTCCGCGCATAAAAGAAGCAGATTTTCCATTCGCTGCCTGTTTGAACCATTCGCCGGACAGTCAATCCCTCTGTTTTCAAGGAAAACTCCAAAATTATCCACACTACACTGCACTGAACCATCTGCAAATAATTCCTCTGCAGCCTCTGTCAGTTTCCTCAGCCACTGCTCCCGCACCTTTTCCTGGCGGTACATCTTTAAACGGTTTCCGACGATAGCGGTATGCCCATGCATCGTATACATTTTAACCGTTTCCGTTTTTCCCTCAGAACCAGATTCATCATACGTAGCTCCGCTGAATCCCGATTGAAACAATTCATAAAGCTCATCATTTCCTACCTGCAGATAACCCCGACCAGCCTGCGTGATATAAGCTGCATCTGGCTTGTGCAGCATATCGCTGCTGTCCTGCCGATCCTGCACACGCAGGCAAATGCGAAACTTGGAATTGCTCCAGATATTATCATCCACCGTCCCACTCGGTTTCTGCGTTGCCAGAATCAGGTGTACGCCGAGGCTTCGCCCCACCTGTGCCACACTGATTAATTCCCGCATAAAATCCGGTTCTTCTCTTTTCAGTTCCGCAAACTCATCAATAATAATAAAAAGATGCGGCACTGGCTCCCGAACCTCATTGTTCTTATAAAGTTTTGTATAAGAATTAATATTGTTTACGCCACTCTCATTAAAAACCCTCTGGCGTCTCCGGTTTTCACTCTTGATGGAAACCATGGCGCGATGAACCTGATTCCCGGAAAGGTTCGAAATCTGACCCATAAGATGCGGCAGGCCATTAAAAAGGTTTGCCATCCCGCCGCCTTTATAGTCAATGATAAAAAAGCCAATGTCATCCGGGCTGAAATTAATCGCCAGCGACAGCATATAGGTCTGAAGCGTCTCACTCTTGCCAGAGCCAGTCGTGCCAGCCACCAGACCATGCGGCCCATGATATTTCTCATGCACATCCAGATAACAGGGTGCGCCGCCAGCCTTCTGTCCCAGCAAAGCGCGCATGGAATCGTATGTCCGGTTCTTCTTCCAACGATTCAGCACGTCCAATTCTCCCAGATTACTGATCCCCATCATCTCAAAAAAGGTAATAGACGATGAAATATCTCCCCCTGTCTCCAGTTCTTCTACCTCATAACTCGAAAGGCTTCTCGCGAAAGCTTCCACAGATTGATTTGATACCTTGTCAAACACAATCTCCCTGCGCTCCTTTTCCTCTCCTCTTACCGAGTAAGCACCGACAAAGCTGCCGGGTACATTCCGGTTGCTGATGATATATTCGCACTCATTTGGGAGCTCCTCATAGTCCTCCACCAGCAGAATTGTGATCAGGCCGTAAGATGGCAGTGGCTGAAAAAGATACCGGGAAATCAATTCGTTGTTCAGACTTTCCAGGTTGCCAACCACCAGCACATAAACCGGTTTGGGGATGCCTACGTTCCGCACTGGATCACCTTCTGCACGCTGCCTTAAGATCTGTGTCAGCGCATAATATACATCCGCAATTTCTACCGGATTTCCTGCCATATACCGCGTTTTCCGATCCTGCGACCACATATGAGGAAGCCAGCGAAACAGTTCGAAAGCCTGCCGTTCTTCCAGATTCTGTTCATCGTAGGTCAAAGCGATCTTCACATCTGTATAGCAGTTGTTCGCCGCAATCTGTACCAGCAAACTTTTCAGGATTTCATAGGCGCCCAGTTTTTTCTGTCCGCCAACGATTCCAACCAGCGGATGTGCCCACAGATCAATCCCCACCGGCACGTCCTGCATATTTTTGTATTTCTCTTTTATCTGCCTCGGCCGTTCAACAAGGTCATCCTTATAAAGCATAAACCTCTCCTGCGGTGCCGCGACTTCCGACGGAAACGGCAGGGAGCCTGTCCCTAACCGGTGGTACAGGAAATCAGGATGTGTCGTATTTCGGCTCCACAACTCCGCGAAAGCGCCCCCCTGTGCGCACAGATAGTCTGCCGCCACATATCGGTTCCTCAAAATCCTCTCATCCGTCTCATACCGTTCCCTTATCTTCCCCTCTGATTCATCCAGATATTCCTGGTAGGCAGCCAGGCGATGCTCCTCCTCTTCGCGCCTTCTTTTTTTATCGTACTTCAGCCGTGCCGCGCCCCAGCTTGCCCCAATGATTGCTGAGCCAAAGGCGGTAACAAGTCCTGTATACATAAATACGGAAGAATTATTTCCGCTCCCTATAATTGACAAAATACATCCGAGCGACATCGGAATCGCCATTGTAAGCGAAGGACCAATCGTCAGATACCACGGATTTTTCCGATTATGCTCTTTTCCGGGAGGCGCCTCTAACGCAAACGCTTCCGTATCCATCTGCTCAAGAATCCTTGGAATCCGGTGAAAATACTTTCTTTCTGTCTCCTCCTGCTTCTCCGGTGCGTTCACCATCAAAGCGTCCGCTATCTCATCGCTTCTAAGCGGATACAACAGGTCTTTCGCTATTTTCAGGTTCGACATCTGCGTATCTATAGCCAGAAAGCTACCGAGAAATACCATTTTCAGCCCTACAATATTAATCGTATCACCATAGCGCAGCCTGTAATGATCCTGAATCCGCATATGATTCACATAAACCCCATTTTTGCTCAGGTCTCGCAGAAAGCAGCCTCCCTTCCCAACCTCAAGCACCGCATGGTTGCCGGATACCCGGTTCAGTGCGTCATAGCAGATCGGGTTCTGCGGATTCTTCCCGATACCAATCCGGCCTTCCACCGGAAGCAAATATTTTTTATAGATAAAAAGTGCGTTCTCGCGTCTGCGGATCAGAACGCCAAATGAGACAGATACCGCAGCCGTAAAAAGTGTCAGCATAATCATATCCTGCTCCTGCAGATTTTTTTCAAAAAGTCTTTACCGTCCTTCTGAACCTTGTAACCCTTTCCGGCGGCAAATCTCCACTGATTTTCAAACACTTCCAGATGAATCTGTCTGTCCTCCCTGAGGGAAAAAAGTTTCCCGGAAAGCGTAATTGTATAATCTGCGTTATTTATTGCCGGCAAAATATATTCCTGATAAACGGTTTCACTGTATATCGTCAACACATATCCCATAACTGCCTGTCCCTGATCTTTCTTTTTCACAGTGCTGGGTTCCGCGCGAAATGCGGGAACCCGATTTTCTGTCACTGGTCTCTCACTCTCCCGGAAACATTATCCGAGAACATCATTTCTGAGCGCAGATGCTTCCGTCTGCGCGGCCTCTTCAGCAGCGTCAAACTCATCCGCCATGGAAACCAGATCATCCACATGCTCCTGAATCATATTTTTAATTCTGGTCATATCGGAATCCAGAGCTGCGAACTTGCTCTGATAAGAGCTTGCGGCTTCCCCAGACCATACAGCACCATTGATGCCTGAAATCAATGTCAGCATCTGTGCCGTAAGATTACTCACTTCCGTATTCAGGCTGCTGAATGTAGATGAAACATTTCTCAATGTGGCTGTATCCACCTTTAATGTACCTGTCATGATAATTGTCCCCCTGTTCTTTCCTTATGAATTTCTAGTAGTCGCGATCCCGACATTTTTCGATTCTGCCTGTTCATACCGCGAAATAATCGTCAAAAGTCTGGAGTAGTACTCATCTACTGTAGACTTGAACAAATCCCATTTATTGCGGTCTGTGTTAAACGCACTGTCGAAGGCGTCTTTCGATTCGCCTTCCCACATACTGCTAAGCGTCTGCTGAGTAGATACAAGATCGTCCACCTTTGACGCAAAGTCAGTATTCAACGACTTCAGCTCCTCCGCCTTTTCCTTCAAAGTCGTCGCTGTTACCTGAAATTCTGCCATTTTTGTTTCCTCCTTTGATAAATAATTTAATCCTGCTTTTATGAATTCCTGCGCTGCAGGGCAAGATTCAACGCTGCCATCTCAGCATCATACGTAATCTTCGCAATTTTCCGGATACTGGTAGCTGTTTTGGTCAGTTGTATGCTAATGTCAAGAATATCCTGCTGTACCTGATTTCCTTTTTTTATGTAAACATCTGCATTGTTGCTCTCCCAGTTCCTGGCTACCGAATTTAGCGTATCTTCCAGATCGCTGTCTGCAAGCTGCTTCAGTTCACTGGCGATTGTTTCCAGCTCTGAGGCCTGCTTTTTCGCGTTGTCAAAGTTGATTTGGATTGTGCTCGCTGTACTCATCTCCTCACCGCTTCCTCTCTACAGCAGATCTGTCCTCAGCCCTGCCGCCGTCTCTATATTGCTGCTTTCCTCTTCTTCGAAGATACCGGCTACCTGCAAAAGATTGACCCTGTTGCTCTCCAGAAAGGTAAGAATCTCCTGAAACGTCTCATTCTGTTTCTCATACGTAGACCGCGCCAGTTCTCCGGCATCCCCCACCCAATAACTTTTTGTATTCTGCATCAGAGACGCGATCTCCTCCAGATCCGACGTCATTGTCTGTATCTTTTCCCTCGCAGTCTCTGATCTGCTTCGAAGCTCCTCGGTTGTAACCATTACATGGGAATCTATACTCGCCATACCCTCACCTCTTCTTTATTGTTTTCCCCTATATCTGAATCGAATTTACCGCTTCTTCCACGGACTGCTCACATTTCGCATACGCATTTCTGGCGTTCATAACAGAATCCAGAAATTTGTCCAGCGTATCCAGTGCTTCCACCATCGTCGCCTGATCCTGGCTGTACTGTGCCATAAAAGCATCGTGCGCGCTTCCCTCCCAGCTGGTGTTCAGGCTCTCGATCGCTTCTTCAAGGTCAGCCAGATCCTCTCTTGCCTTCTTTGCACAGGAGTTCAAATCCTGTAAATCTGAGGAAAGCGTCCCAATGTTTACTTCAATTCTTTCAGCCATTTCATCCCTTCCTTTCTTCATGATATTTCCTGAATTATCCCGAAATCTATCTCTCAGGAATCCCCTGCGCAGAGTCCTGTGAGCATACATATATTTATGGGAGCGTCACAAATCCCGACGCATGCACAGTTCCTGACGTGTCCTGCAGCTCAATCTGAACAATATAAGTCCCCTCTGACTCTGAAGTACTCCTCACATAACCGGCAAAGGTTTCATCCACACAGATGGATGTAAGCATGCCTCTTCCGCTCACTTTCCACTTTTCCCAGGGCATCGCGTCTCCCTGGCTGTTAAAAGAAGGACTGTACTCAACAGATTCACAGCTAAGAAACATATAATCTTCCAATCGCTGATCCGTTTTACCATCCGGCACGATCCCCGAATCCACTTCCGAAGAATACAGCGACCGAACCGACGCCGTACCCAGTTCTGTATCCAGACAAAGGCTAACCGTCACCGCTACCGTGTTCTCCTCATCCGAATATTGCACATAAGCCGCCTTATTTATGTACAATTCCTCCGATCCTGTCTCTTCCAGCTGTTCTACCGGCCACTCCACCGAAATCTCCGAATTTTCCAGAACCAGTACATACTGCTCCATATCCAACCGCAAAATCCCATCCTCATCCGGCCAGATTACACACCCGGAACGAACCGGTGTATAATATCTATTTTCTGTCTGTCTCAAAATAGAAAAAGAAGCATAAGCAAGGTCTTCAGCCTGCTCCTCTGTCAGCTGCAGGGTAAGCTCGCTTTCTCCAACTTCTATCGAAGCGAGTGTCCAGTCTGTCTCTGATTCCCCATTCAGACGGTGATCCGTAAACGCCGCTATAAAATCCGCATAAGCCTCATCGAGCAAATCCTCATACTGCGCCTCTCCGTAATCCGCAAACCGTTCCATATTGTCAAACGGAAAATACAGAGTTACACCGCTGGTACTGGCTATATTCGACGTCTGATCCACCACCATACGTTCCATCGCGTTAGAAAGCCGCTTCGCGGCAGACGGATACAGTTCCTGAAGCAGTTCCGCGAGATCACCGAGATCTACCGCGTCATAAGCATTCTCCCTTCCCGAAGTCACAGCAATGCCAAATTGCTTCGCCGCGGCCCTTACCTGTGCAACTTTCGAATACTCGCCGTCACTCACATCTGCTGTCATCCTCTCCAGCACGGCGTCCAGTGCACCAAGAACTGTATCCATTCTTTCCAGATCCAGGCAGGAGAGTGTCGTCACCGGATCATACAGCACTGAGCTTTCCGATTCATAATAATCCGCATAGCTGTCTATAATCCGTTCTGAAATCACCAAAGGGTCATCCGTATCATTCAATACAGACAGGAAACTGTAATCCCAGCTGCTCCCTGATTCCACTTCCTCCGACGCGACCAGATAGCCGACATAATCCTTCCACACGTTTGCCACTTCCAGAGAGGCCATCAGGCAGGCGTCATATCCTACCCAGTCCAGCTTCCGCTCCTCCCCAAAAAGAGAATTCTCCAGTGCCTCTTTCATTTCAGAGAGATAGAGCGGATCATATCCATACAGCTCATCGTTTCCAAATCCATTTACCGCCCCGTTCCCATGATCCCAAAGAATCAGAGCATAATGCTGCGCCGGATAGCTTTCCTGACAATAGCTCAGAAAAGCGGCAAGTGTGCTGGCGCTGCCCATGTTCACGCTTGAAGAAGTAGAACCGTCCTCATACAATTCCCCCTCACCAGTCATCAGAAATACCGAGTTGTGTTCACTTGAAATAGCATCCATCTCCCAAGAGGAACTGCCACCCGTATAAATCAGTACATTTACCTTTGAACAGTCCACGCCGCTGTACAGCATTTCCATAAGATCCGCACTCGCAGCCCCATAGTCACTTTCCAGATTTGAGCCAACCATGTAAACCATCAGCGTATACTCATCCTCAGCATCCGGATCCCCGTAAGTACCAGTCTCCTTTCGGACAGAAAAAATACCGCCATCGTTCAGAATCAGGTACCGCCCGAATAACACCGCGCCGAGAAGGAGAAAAAGACCCAATACTGCCGCAGAGGCAGCCATAACTATTTTCTTTCTTCCTGGCTTTCTACCCTTTTTGCCATCAGAATCTTTTTCTTCACCTCCTCCAAAGCATTTTCCCGGTTTCTTCCAGCCTTTCTTTTTTTCGCTTTCCTCTCCACATCTGTCCTCCATACCTGTATTCCGGCCAACAGAATTCGACTGTAGCGGTGCCTTCTCATTTCCATTCGTCCAAATGGTATAGATTGTGCCATTTTCTTCAAAATAATCTAACTGCAAAATGGGAAGTCTTCCCTCCCACAGCTGTATTTCTGCTTCCTCCCGGATTCTTCTCTTCTGTTCCTCAAAAAGTCTTCTGTTTTCCGGAGTCTCCACAAGCAGCCGCACCCATCCAGGGAACCTGGTACTGCGACGCATCTGATCAGGCAGGTAAAATTCATACACCGTCACCACTGATTCTGTCCCCAGATCCAGGGCAATATACTCGATCAGCTGGTCTCTTTGTCCTTTCATATTGCCAAGCAGGTACCGCCCTCTCAGGATCGTCTGTGGTTCCAGAAGACCTGGCACATAATTCATACCAGGTGGAGCGCCACAAAATGGGCAAGGCATTGCGGCGGCACGTTTTTCATGCATACAGTTGTAGCATAAATTATTGTAATTCATAGCTTTTGTCACTCCCACAGAGATCGTGCATACTGATTTCCAAAAATATAATCATATTGCAACAGCCTGTAGTTTTCATAATATTCCTGCTGAATCTCTGTCATCTCATCAATCGAGGCATATGTCCCATCCTGGTTTACTACGATCATACTGTCTGTAGCTGCATAAACACTCTTCAGTTCAACCAGAAAGTCCCAGAAAGCCGTTTTTTCGATTCCATAGGTTTCCAGCACAGTCGGAAACAGCATGCTGATTTCCATAACACCTGCATCCTGGCTTTCGTTGCTGAAATTACTCCATACGATAAATGGCACCAAATGGTTCTCATAATCCTGCGTAATCGAATCACTCTCCGTCCACTGAGCTTTATCCAGCAGTTTTTCATCCTTTGGGCCGGCATCGCTCATATGATCCCCAAAGAAAATAACAATGACGTCCTCATCTACATCCCGAAAATATTCAATCAGCTCTCCTAACGCCCGATCGGACTCATGAAGCCCTGCAACATAATCCTCAATTGACAACATGGTAGTATCCTGATACACATCAGAAGTAAAATCAACCAATCCTTCTTCATAAATTGAACTCTCCCAGTAGCCGCCATGGTTCTGCATGGTAACCGCAAAAAGGAACAGCGGCTGATCCGATTCCGCCTTCGAACTTTCATATTCCTCAATCATTTTATCAAAAAGACTTTCATCAGAAATATAATTCCGTACCATCTTGACTTCATCGGTAAAGTCATCCGCGAAGAAAGTCTTGTCGAAACCAAACAATTCATAAGCAGCTTCTCTGTTATAATTTGTAGCTACATACGGATGAAAAGCCATCGTTGCATAACCCTGGGACTCAAGTATACTCACAGCAGACGTAAAACCAGAAGTCAGGAAATTGCCATACACCATATAGTCAGTTGGAAAAAATTCCCCACTGAATCCTGTCAGAAATTCAAATTCGCTGGTTACCGTTCCGCCGCCATAAACATGAGAAAGTAATTCTCCATACATGCTTTCTTCCTTCAGACTTCCATATACTGGTAACGATTCTTCCTCAAAATCAAGAGATTCCAATCTGGAAATATCCCAAAATGATTCGCTCATAATTACAATTATAGATGGCTGATTTCCACTGGAATCCGTATCTTCAGAAGTCATTTCGTCTACAGTAGAAATTAAAGACTCCATCGTCTGTTTACTATAAGTATCTGGTTCATCTGAAGGTTCTAAATAGCAGAAATATTCTACAAAAGCAGTTAAAAAACCCCGCTTCGTATAATAACTGTTCACTTCATAAGTTCTGTTTATGGTAACACTCTGGTCTAAATTTCCATTTATGAACCCAAATTCTACATAAATCAGTAATAATACAAGCAACGTGAATCCATTAAGAAGGCGAAAAGTCCATTTGATATGTTCCTTTTTATAACGCCAGATCAGGAAAAGCAATATGGCTACCGCCAGCGCCAGGATAATTATTTCTATCGCATTCAAAGAAATATCATAAGAGGACTGAATACTCATTGCCTCTGAAATCAAAGAGAAATCCCATGGAAGTAATGGTACATTCCTGTTTTCTAATTTTATCAGGCTTACAATATTCAGCGCCAACATTACTGCCGTAACCACTGTATAGGAGATCCATATTTTTCCGCTCATGAAATATACAAGGCCATTCAGCAAAAACATTAGCACTAGACTTTTCAACACCGGATCCAATTGAGATGTCATATGATTCCAGGCCTCTGTGATTCCCTGATATTGAATTACCTCTGAAAATAATAATATAATGCAAGCCAGCAAAAATAATTCAATTATTTTCATACTGATTTGAGAATAGCAAGCCAGTTTATCCGTACCTGAAACACAAATAATGATAAAGCTTATAATACAGGCAAGAAGCAGCGCGCCTGCAATAAGAAATACATGTTTTTCCGGCAATACCCAGATACTGCTTTCATATGTCCAGGTGATTTCCTCCCATTCTGCGTCACGATATAAATCCTCTTCACGCCACAATTCTCCATTAAAATAAATATCTATAATTCCAGAACCAACTTCCCCGACAAATGTCAATTCCAGAGTTCGGACACCTGTTAACTGTATTTCAAAACTACTTGCTTCCTCCAGATTATAAATATAAATGAAATCATCAATACTTAAATATGACCAGCCCTCTGGAAGTTCAGCCTTCCCAAGGTTAACATCTGTCCCATTTACTGAGATTTTTTTTAATCTTACATTGTTGCTTAAAGCTTCCTCATTATGCTCAGACGTTGCACATATTTCAAGATTAATGTTCTCTTCTAACAAAGAAAGATAGAAAGGATGTAATAATCGACATCCCAGAAAAAATAATATAAATATTGCAAAAGCAATCTTTGTACCATATTGTACATGTAATATTCTTTGTTTTTCCATTGTCTTACATACCTCTCTATCTTCGATTAAACCCGTGTAACTGTTCACTACCTTCACAGTTACAAAGCCACTGCTAATACATCTCAATAAACATATTTTTCATATGTATTATTCCTCGATAACACTTTCGGTGATAAACCATCTCATGTAACTGGTATCCTCCACTGCTTCGTAATCTACCAGGACAAGGCCTTCCCCATCATAGGCGCTGCCATCTGGACAGTTGACAAAAATGCCATCTACGCACCGAATTAAATAAGTACCATAACCGGCATATACAAACTGCCACAGCTGTGACCCAAGATTGTCCACATAGTCTGCAGCCTCAATATATTCATTGGCATCCCGCTGAAGTACTTTTTCAGACAATGAAACCGGAGTAATTGAATACAGGACAGAGCCATCCTCAGCCTCCCTTACCTTCGTAATCTGGAATTGCTGCGTCTCATCATTCGAACGGCTCCACAGAATCAGGTGCGAAGTCTCCTCCTCTTGTGACATTGCCCAGCAGATCTCACTGTTGAGCAAAGCGGAGATTTCATAAATACCATCCGCAAGTTCAACAAAATCTCCTTCATTTGCTGCAATCGTCACCTCTTCCTCGTTTTTCGAAGCTGGTGTGAGCGTCCAGATTTTTGTGGCATCCTCCGCATCCACGGTTCCGAGGACAATCCTTACCCCATTATCAGCCGTAGTACCCTCAATTCCAATGCAGTATCCATTGGAATCCTGAATCTGATAGGAACCATTCCCCATATCAGCCAAAATCCATTTCTCGCTCCCGGTTCCCAAAAGTTCCGAATACTGCCTCAATACGTTATCCTCCGCAGTCTGAATGTACTTTTCTGAATGTACAGCCTGAATCGTATACATTCCATCTTCCGTCTGCTGAATATTGAACTTTTCATAATTCGTGTCTTCATTGTAAACACAGATGAGTTCCGTCGCATCATCCCAATAACCTCCGGTTACGCCCATCACTACCTCTGTGTTAGAATTATTTGTCAGGGTATAAATTCCCGACTCCACTTCGGCAGCTTCCGCTGTGATCCCGGCACTCAACAAAAAAATACCCATGCCACCCATTACCAGTACCTTTTTTAATGCATTCATTTTTGTTACCATCCTTTCTTTTTTTAATATATAGTTAAATTAATAACCATCATTTATAAGGAAAAAATTCTCCCAACGGAAACATCCTGCTAATCCTTTGTTGACCAGATTAATTTCCAGTACAAAGAAGTATTTTCTGTATTGAAATTCTGTAGTTGAATACTCTCGCCATTCTGCAAGAGTCCGTCCGTGTTCCCGATACATTTCCCACTCTCGTGCTGAATAAAATAAGTATTCGCTCCCGCATATAAAAGAGTCCATTCAAATCCCTCTGTTTCACTGCCCGCAAACTGGTGCAAAATCCCATCTTCATCAGGAGCTATATACATATTCGTTTGTGATGCCCTTATAGAATAGAAACCTTCTTCATTCAGCACAAGATAAAAACGATTGTTATTTACCTCTTCATAATCGGTCTCAATTACCAGAGCTCCATCCTCTAAAGAACCACTCTCTATCCCAAGAACAATTGTCTCTTCCAGATTCGACTGAATCATATACGTGCCCGCTTCTACATAGTAGACACTTCCAATCAGTGCAGTTGACTGAGCCTCCGTTAATGGATCATCTTCCGTACTGTCTTTTGTCGTGTAAACCAACTTCCAATACTGTAAAAGATTTCCCGGATCATAATCCATAAGCACTGCCTGCTCTCCGTCCTCTCCGGAAACACATCCAATGCACTGCCCATTTTTATTTTGTATAATATAGATTCCTTTATCTCCTCCGTATAAAAACTTCCATTGATAAAATTCTGCCTGTTCCTCGTCTGTAGAAGCTGTGTACTGGCGCAATCCTCCTTCCTCGTCAGGAGCAAGATATCGGTTTGAATGAGAAGCCACCAGGGCATACATTCCGTTTTCACCGAGAAGAACGTAAAACTTATTACTGTTTTTTTCCTCATAAGCCAACAAATCTACATCCATCTCATTATCAGAATATCCCCCACGAACACCAAGGAGAATCTCCGTATTTTCCTGAAGCTGGATCATATAAGTTGCAGGCGTTATTTCCATTGCATCCCCTATGGATGTTGTTGCCTGTTCCTCGGTCAGCGGAGCGTCCTCCTCCGTATTCTTTGTAGTATAGATCAGCTTCCAGTACTGTAATTCGTTTTCTGGATCATAATCCATTAGCACAGCCTGCTCTCCGCTTTCACCTGTCACACTTCCAATGCACTGTCCATTCTTATTTTGTATGATATAAACGCCTTTGTCTCCTCCATACAGAAAACTCCACTGATAACGTCCTTCGGTATACTCCTCATCCGTGGCGTTTTCATATTGGCGAAGAATCCCCTGCTCATCCGAAGCCAAATACATATTGGTATGAGATGCTACAAGAGCATAATAGCCGTTTTCCCCCAGAAGCAGATAAAACTTATTGCTGTTTTTCTCCTCATAGTTCAAAAGGTTCACATCCATCTGATTGTCTGAATAGCCGTCTCTGATTCCAAGCAGTATGTCATCTCTGGCCTGCAACTGTATCATATAAGTAGCAGCCGTTATCTCCATTACTTCTCCTATGGATTTTGTCGCCTGTTCTTCTGTCAATGGAGCGTCTTCTTCACTGTCTTTTGTCGTATAGACCAGTT
Organism: Clostridiales bacterium; assembly: GCA_020860365.1. Lineage (GTDB taxonomy): Bacteria > Bacillota > Clostridia > Lachnospirales > Lachnospiraceae > Choladousia. Next base: position 30,374 of record JAJBUL010000303.1, read on the forward strand.
TCCAGTACTGTAGATTATTGCCTGGATCATATTCCATCAAAACAGCCTGCTCCCCGCTTTCTCCTGACACACAGCTGATGCACTTTCCATTCACATTTTGCAGGATATACACGCCATCCTCATCTCCGTACAGGAGCAGCCACTGATAGCGCTCCGTCTCATTCTCCGTCTGATTGGAATACTGTCTCAATACTCCGTCCTCATCCGGAGCCAGATACATATTAGTGTGGGAGGCAGCCAGTTCATAGTACCCATTTTCCCCTAAGATAATATAAAATTTATTACTGTTTTTTTTCTCATAATCCGTCAGTCCTACATCCATCCCATTGTCTGAATAGCCGCCGCGAACTCCCAGCAGCACACTCTCATCCTGTTCCAGCTGTATCATATAGGTCGCATCGAGAATTTCCATCACAGTTCCCACCGGTACTGTATAATAAACCGCAGATGCTTCCTCCTCATTCTTCACAGTCTGAGTGATTTCCCATACAATATTCTCCTCATTCGCCTCATCAAAGACACACAGGACAATTTCACCTGTCTCCTCGTTTCTGCCAATGCACATTCCATTCGGATCCCGGATCATGATCTTTCCAAATCCATAATAAATAAATTCCCAGTTTTGATTTCCAACGCCCGTATCACTCCACTGTACCAGCTGAATTCCCTCCGTAGCGTCACGATCCGGTTCACTGATCAGAGAATTTGAATGAAGCGCATAAATCGTACGATAGCCGGAATCATTCAGATAAACATAAAATTTCTGATAATTATGGTCTTCATCCGCTGAAAGCACAACGCCATACCCATCATTCGTATAATTGCCCGATAAACTCATCACGCCCGATTCAGCAGAAAAAACGTACAGGCCATCCGGTATATCTACAATATCTCCATACTCATATTCCCCGGTTCTGTTAGCAACTTCTTCCTCACTTAAGGTTTCCACCTTCCACTGATATTTCTCCTGATCCACAGTATCAGATGCATTTGCAAAGGTTAATTCACCTGAATCGTTCTTTTGCAAATACAATATATCCTCTGCTTTCTCAGCACTTACTCCCAAATAATAGCTGTTTTCAGCTTCGCCCTGCTTTACATACCATTGCTGTGAAACAGTTTCAGTAAGTTCTCTCTGTACAATCACCTGATCGCCCGACAGGTAGTCCGTATCCAGGGTCAATGCAAGGCCTGTATCTACATTCAGAAGATAGTACGTCTCTTCATTGGCGTTCACAAATTCAAAACACTGGTTTTTTATATCCTTTTGCTCTACAAGCTGCAATTGTGCGCCATTCAGATAATCCTCCGTAATCTCCCAATATAAAGTATTATCTGTACTGCTTATGGTAAAATACCCTTCCAATCCCTTCACAAAGATTTCATCAATCTTCGTAGAGCCATGCGTGAAAAGAACAATTCCGGTCACAATAATTGCCACGAGAACAACAATACCACACCAGGGAAGCAGTTTCGTGCCTCTTCCCGGGTTCGGCTCCCGCTTAACAGTAGAATAAAACGCATTATAAAGCTGCTGAATATCCTGTATACGTTCCTCATAATCAATTCTCAGCCCTTTCATAAGTGCATTTTCCGCTTTCGCTGGAATCTTTATGCCCATCTGGGAAGGTTTTTTTATGCCTGTCTTCTTTAGTTCCAGCGGTTCCGCAAGCTGAATGCCGGTAATGCACTGATATATTGTCGAGCATAACGCATATATATCCGTCCATGGACCAATATAGCCTTCCAGCTGATACTGTTCAAGCGGAGTATATCCCTTTTTTACCTGTATCATTTCACTTTTTATGGCATTTTCCCCTTCACGTGCCGCTGCTTCCGTAAATTTTACATCCCCGAAATCCAGGAGCTTTACCCTGTTCGATTTCAAAAGCATAATATTATCCGGACTGATATCCCGGTGAACAATTCCTGCGTCGTGCAGCTTCTTCAAAGATTCCATCACCGGTTTCATCATATCAGCAACAGTTTCAAAATCCAGTTTCCCATATTCTTTCAGGTAGGATTTCATTGTCTGGCCTTCCAGATACTCCATTACCATATAAGCAGTTCCGTTCTCTTCAAACAAATCCTTTACCTGAACAACACCCCCATCCGTACTGCCCTCAACTTTTGCAATCGTTCTGGCTTCCTGAATAAACTTGCGCTTTACTTCCTCCACATAGTCATAACCGACCGCATAGCTTACACTCAGTCTCTGCGTATACCCGTCATCTATCCTCGTCATCATATTTTCCGGAAAAAGTTCCTTAATAGCAACCACAATGTTCAAAGAGAGATCCAGTGCAATATAGACAATGCCAAATCCGCCTTGTCCAATCGAACGCCCAAGAAGATACTTTCCATTCAGAACAGTCATCGGACGCAAATGATTACTCTTATACTGGTAATTATTATTATCAAAACCACAGTGAGGACATGGCCCATTTTGCTGCGTTTTTTCCTTCATGCAATTGATACATATTTTTTCGATTTGCATATCCGTTTCCTTTCCCAAAGCAGCTCTTCCATATCGTAAAAAAATTGACAGTTAAAGTATTCCTTCACATCTTACTGGTGAAACAGTTTTTTCAAATTCTTTTTTAATTTTTCTGTAAACAATCGCCTGTCCATAAAAAAGAAGATGATTCCTCTTACTACTTTATTCTTTTCATTTAGCATACTCAGCAAAATATCATAACGGCTTTCCGGGGCAACAGTTACAGCAGTCTCTGTAAATGCCGTTTGCTCCCTGAAACGTTGCTGTCTGATAAAATCATACACTTGTATTTTATCGTTTCCACCATACACACTGTCTTCAAACTGCGCACCCTTAAACATCCACAAGTCCACATCTCTGCCATACTGCAGATAGGATTCAAAGGGAACCGAAAGAACTGTATCCATAAGATCAAGATACTCCTCATACCCATCAAAGACTTCCTGGAACTTCCGCGCAAAATCAATGGCTCCCTGATGTATTGTTCGTATCACGAACTGATCTGAAAATGGTTTTTGTTCCTCCCCCAGCTTCGGTTTTACCTTTTCGCCTTCTCGTTCAAACCCAGCGCATCCCCCATCGCAATCAGAAAGAATATGTTCTCTGAATAAGCCGGATGTTTCTGGAATGTAATCATAGTAGGTCTCAATCTGAAAATGCCCTTTTCGCTCCATCCTCGATGCGCTTTCCAGATTCCTGTGTACAAACAACACATTTACAGGATGCCCGCACAGGCTTGAAACAGCGTTCTGAATTCGCCCACTATAACCCATGTCAAAAGTTACCGATGCATTTGTAATCCTTTTATAATAGCTTTCAGCAAGCTTCCGGCTCTGTCCCAGCTTCTGATCGGAATACAATTCATCCAGAAAGACCTGGATAAACCGATAATACTCTCCATCTCCCGTGAATTTTCGCTCAGGAGAAATACTACGCTTCTCTAATATTTCCTCCAGTTCTCCTTCTGCTAACTGGCGGCAGCAAAACTCCAGGAGTGCCGTCATTGTTCTCGGCGTATGGTTTCTATATTCAATCGGCAGATCAAAGAAATCCTGCGTATCGTGAATCATTCCAGGCAAAACTGCCTTTCGGGAAACATAGAGATACTCATATCTTAATCTGTCCTGTTTTTTTATGAGACTTTCATATACTTTCATGGGAAGCCACCCGTCCCGTGACATAAACAGAACCTGCTCATATCCCCTTTCCTTACATACGCGATCAATCCAACGAACCAGACCGACCATATGCATCCCGACAGGATAATATCCAAGGAAATAAGGATCTCCATTTAAATCACTGTTACTGTGAAAAACACGATACGGGTTGTCAAAATAACGGTTAGCCACTATCGCCTGCATACAGGAAAATCCAACAGAATTCTCAAACACAGTATTGCTCTGCAGAGGCCCACTCGCCTTTATAGCAAGCCTGCTGCAGTCATTGGTAGCCCGCCCCTGTATATTGTTCTGAAAAACATCCCTCGCCTTCGGAAAGAACAAGGTCTCTATTCCAACCTTTCCTGCCCCCTCTATGTCACTTTTCCAGGTGTCCCCGATATGTATCACCTCTTCAGCCGATAGCTTCTCTTTACGAAGCATGCATTTGAAAAGATCTCCATTATATTTTAATCGTCTTTCCGCCGAAGAAAGGTAAAGATTGTCATAACAATCAAAACCATTTCTACGCAGAAGCTCTGTAACCGTCTCTTTCTCCAGATACATATCTGAAACAATGACGATCTTACGTCCGGAAAGTCTGGCAATTTCGTATAATTCCTTCCCCGCCTGCCGAACCTCACAAAATCGATATTCCAGCTGGATTTCCTCTTCCTGCATCTGTCTTACCACATGCTCGGATAAGCCAAATGTCTGTCCTATCATGTCATAAATTTCAGTCAGCGTCACATCCTGATAACCGGGACATTCCCGACTCATTTTTTCTCTGGCCAGCTGCTCTCCTTTCTTTCGTAGTTTTGAGAAGCTGACATTTGCTTTATTTATACTTTCAAACTTTCGATCTAACAGATAAAACATATCCTCTGGCCTCATAAAAGGTCGTTGAAGCAGAGTATCAAAAATATCAAAACTGATGCAGGAATATTTTCCACTAAGGATCTTATCCTTAAAATATTCAAGCCCGCCATTCCAGCTTGTCTGTAAAGTTGAAAAGAATTGATCCTCCTGTCTGTCATATTCCTGTTCTTCCCCGCAAAATGCATAGCAGAGACGCCGCGCCTCTTCCAGATCCCTTCCGCGAAAATCATGTTCCGGCAGCCTTCTCCACATACGCGCATATAATTTCCTTGTCTCATGAAACTTCCGGCAGATCCATTCAGGCGCGTCAACACTATTGAAAAACCGTTCAACCGCATTGAATACTGCTGTAATATCATGCATATTTTTTCTATATCTCTGTATCGTCATTTTCTCCGCGTTTGTCGAAGCCTTTTCATTCATACAGTAAAAATATGCGTCATTTTGCGTTGTTGTTACAGATTTCGCATAATAAAATACAATCGACGAAAACAGAATGTCCTCAGTCATGATAATATGTTCGCTGACTGTCTCCAGGTACGGAAGCGCCTTGTCCCAGATTTCCTTTTTATAAAGTTTATTCCACACAGTATGCCATGAATAACAGTTTCCTTCCTGTCCATAGTAAACTTTCTGTACATCTGCGCCTTGAAGACGTTCAAACATAAAACAGGACTCATGAAAATTATAAACGGTTCTTTTTCCATCCGAATTCTCCCACACGGTTTTTCCGATCACAATATCTGAATCTATTTCTAAAGCGGCAGCAAGCAGTCTATGATAGTAATCAGATGAGACATAATCATCACTGTCCAAAAAGGTAACATAATCTCCTGTCGCCGCATGAAGCCCTCTCATCCTTGCCAGAAAAAGCCCCTGATTCTCCTTACTGTCCAAAAATCTGACACGAACATCATCCCCCGCAAAATAATGTACAAGTTCTCCTATATTTCCTTTCGAACCGTCATTCACAATAATTATTTCCAGGTTTGAATAAGACTGTCTCCTGACACTTTCAATACATCGCTGAAAATACTCTTCCGTACCATACACAGGAATAATTATTGATATTTTTTTCTCCGCGTTTTCTATCAAATGGTGCATTCTCTGGTCTCCTTCGTTCCTGTTAATCATATAACTGTTCTGTACTTCCGCAATTACTTACTCACATATTTTTCGCATAATTCTTCTTCGCAAATATGTTTCATTCATTTTCTCAGAAATAAATTTTTTGTACACTTCCAGCTGCTGAATATATTGTTCCTTTCCCCTCAATGTGTCATTCAACTGGCCGCGCTGCTCCTCCAGTTCCGCGATATAACAGTCCTTCTCCTCTATATCTTGCTTTATTTTTCCCTGTTGCTCCTCGAGTTCAGATATGTACTGATCTTTTCCTCCCAGTGTGTCATTCAACTGACCCCGCTGCTCTTCCAGTTCTAAAATATAGGCGTCCTTACCCTGCAGAAGACGCTTGAAATCTTCTCTCTGTGCTTCCAGCTCTTCTATATATTCCTCTTTTTTCTCCAGTCCTGTGTTCAGCTGACTCCGCTGTTCTTCCAGTTCCGTTATATAGAATTCCTTCGATTCCAGACCTTCGTTCAGCTGTAGTCGTTGAGATTCCAACTCTTCAATATAATAATCTTTTCCATTCAGATTCTCATTCAGTTCT
>JAJBUL010000303.1:36675-75029 GCA_020860365.1 Clostridiales bacterium
TTCAGGTTTTCATTCAATTTTCTTCTTTGTGTTTCCAGTTCCGCGATATAACGGTTTTTCCCATTCAGATTTTCATTCAGTTCTTCTCCCTGCATTTTCAGTTCAGCGATATATAAATCCTTCTTTTTTTCATCTTCCCGGTAGCGGCCCAGATGTTCCTCTTTGGTTTCCAGCTGCCTGTTTAACGAATCTATATACAGATCTCTATCCCTGAGTTTAAAATAATCTTCTCTGATCCATTCCTTATATTTCAAAGAAAGATGATTATTTATTTGCTGGTAATAATGTTCTGACACCGATTCTTTGAATTTCTGATACTCTTCCTTATCAAAAAACAGTATTCCAAGCCCAAAGCTAAAATCGAACTCGTAAGTACAGGGTTCCTCCTTCTTTAACTCTGTCCAGAAATAATGAGTCCCCATTACTTCTCCATATATCTCATCCTCACTGATATCATGAAAAAGAACGATTCCATTCTTACGTACTTTATTTTTCCATGTCGTATAATCGTGCTTTACACAATCGTAAAAATGTGAACCATCAATATGAAGGATATCAATCGAGTGATCCTCAAAGTTCTGAAGGGCATCATCGAAAGTCATCTTCAGACGATACGATTTTTGTCCTGAAAAACACTTCTGGTTCACTGATTGATATGCTCCAAAAACATCTTCCTTATAATCGTCCAATGTATATGCATCTGATTTTGCCCATAAATCAACACCATAGAATTCTGTATCCATTTTTCTATCTTTGATCGCCTGAAGAAAAGCAAAAGCGGAGCATCCATAAAAACTGCCAAGCTCAACAATTCTTTCGGGAGCTTTCCATATCGTCAGGTCATATGCAAAATTTCTGTGTCCAGACCATGGGGAAGCAAACAAAAGCGCCTCATTATACTGATCACACTCAAATACTGGCTGATATACTTCCCAATCACGCATCTTGTTCTTCTCCATTTTGAAGCTCAAAGAAAATCATCTCCTGGTTGAATAATCCATAGATTAATTTTCCATATGTTGTGTAATTCACGTGAATTGCCTGATTTACCCAACACTGCTCTACCTGTTCCAGTACCGCTTTCCCTTCTCCGATACCAAGTGTAATAAAATAACCGCCTTCCCTTACTTCTGGCCATACCATAGTAAAACGGATCCGGTTTTCTCCCTGAATTAATTTTTGAAGACCATACCCGGATGTCAATGAAGTTTCTCCAAACACTTCATTACCATATTTATCACGAACCTGATAACCAACAATCAAATCATCAATCGGTCGAGATGCATCCACTTTCATGCTTACTTTCATCGTCTGTCCAGGGGCGCATTCTTCCGTAAATGCAATTCCATCAATTTCATAATAATATTCCTCAATTACCGCATCCATCTTGCCACTATACTTTCCTGGATCCGGTCTCAGGTATAGTGACTTTTCTGAGAGTGGCACGTCTGTTTTTTCTCGTATACCAGTAAATTCACCCTGTTTAATTTTAAAATATTCCGTTACAGCATCCTTAGTATTTCCGTCAAATACAATGTCGCCTTTATTTAATACAATGCATCTGTTGCACAGCTTCGTAATCGCGTTCATGTCATGTGAGACAATAAGCACAGTTGAGGTTTTGATAAAGTCTCTCATCTTTCGAAAGCATTTCTGTTGAAAAAATACATCTCCAACGCTCAAAGCTTCATCAACTATCAGAATATCCGGTTCTACTGTCACCGCAATCGCAAACGCAAGCCGGACATACATACCCGAAGAGTAGATTTTTACTGGCTGATTAATAAAATCTCCAATATCAGCAAAATCTAAAATATCCTCTAGTTTTTCCTCCGTCTCTTTTCGCGTCATACCCATCAGCATCGTGTTCAGAAATATATTCTCCAGCCCGGTATATTCCGGGTTAAATCCCCCTCCAAGTTCCAGAAGTGCTGATATTCTTCCGTGAACAAATACACTGCCTGCTGTCGGTTGAATAATATCAGCCAGGATTTTTAAAAGTGTTGATTTTCCCGAACCATTCAACCCTATTATACCCACGCATTCCCCTTTATGAACAGAGAAACTAATTCCACGTAATGCAGAAAAGTCTTCATGGTAAGACTTTCCGCGAAGAGAAAACGCTTCTCGCAGCTTATCGGTTTTCTTTTGGAAGAGTGAATATTTTTTCTCTACATCCTTTACTTCAATTACATTCATATCTTATCCACCTACAGCTCATCTGCGAAGAATTTTTGAAGTCTGGAGAATACAATTCGCCCCAGAACAAATACCACTCCGGTAAAAATCCAAAAAACAATGGTTTCTTCTTTTTTCTCCCATAACCATCTGTGGTAAATCAGGCTATCCCTATAACCCTCCACAATGTAGCTCATGGGATTCCATTTCAGTACTTTCCGAATTGCCTCATCCATCTCCTGCAGATTCCAGATAATAGGAGTTGCCCAAAATCCAATCTGAATAATAACATTAACAATTTGCGATATATCCTTAAAGAAAACGCAGACTGCGGATAAAAGTCTTACCAGAGCATAGGCAAGAAAAGCCATAGCTGCTGAATAATACAACACCTGAATCGCTGTGAGCGTTAAACGAATTCCATGTATAAAAAACATTCCAAACAGCACCAGTAAAAAGAACAGATGTATCATGAGAGAAGCATTTAGCTTTACCCATGGCAGCAGTTCAACCGGAAATTTTACCTTCTTCACCAGATAACTGTATTCAATCAGGCAGTTTGTCCCACTCGACAAATAATCAGTAAAAAACAGCCATGGAATATACCCACAGGAAAACCATAGAATATAGGGAACATTAGATATCGGCGCATTGCGAAACCCCAGTTCATACACCACCCAGAAAACAAGTATCGTAATGAAAGGTAATACAAAAATCCATAGGATCCCCAGCATTGAACTGGCATATCTGGCTTTCATATCATTTTGGGCCATCTGCCAGATCATGTTTTTCTTTTTTTCTGATTCCATGTTATTTTCCTCTTTTTCTCCCATCCGTTTTATTCTGGCGTTATATTGCGCTTACGACAAATGTTCTAAAAACAGTTCAACCAGTTTACGGTTGTCCAGAAGCGCACTCAGCGGTGAAAATGCTTCCTCGGATGATATTTTTAAATTATAACGGCGGATAAAAGGCATAAAGCATTCCAGGAAATCTGTAATTCCTCTGTGTATCTGTCTAATATTATCCGCATTTGGATTTTCATCCCGAAATTCCAAGTATACCTCCCCGTTTGAATCCAGATTATAATGATTTAGTGTTTTCTCCGGTGAAGTCAACAGTGTTTCAAAACATTTAACCTGCTGATTGTTGTATGGAATTCCTCTCTTACGTTTGTAGTTTTGCGTCCTCTCGTTTGAAAACAGGTAAGTTACAACATCCCCGTGAGAAATCTCATTGCTAATCATTTCATCATCCATTGCCGCAACCAGCGCTCCTGTTATCTCGCAATTCCATTCCTGCTCCTTTTTCATCTGTCTCAACAACCTGGCTATCGTTCCCTTCCACCCGAGATCCACTACACAGACCTTTCCTCTTCCATCAAAATAGCGCTTCAGATATTCAGGCGCAGCAACCCGGTATTTCCGAAAATGATCAGCAATATCCTGATACCGATGTTCAAAAATATTACTTATTTTCTCACATGCAGGATAATCAAACGGTGAATCCGGCTCAATTCCCGCATCCTTCAGATCCGCCAAAAGGAACTCAATCTCCATATCCTGAAAAATCTCCCTTACTGAGACTCTTTCTTCATACGATATTTTGGGAAGGAAAATCCCGTTCTTATACATCTTGGGACAGGTCTCAAACATTGCCTCAATCAATGCTCTTCTGGATACATAAATATATTCACAATCCTGATGGCAAAACCATTTGCGATATGCCTGCAATATGATATCACAATCTCTCGAAGTAAACAGAAGGCTGTCAATATCATATTGTTTTATGATCCGGTTCAGCCACTGGCAGATACCTGCCACCAGAATACCTCCATATTTAAAGCCTGTCCCATAGAAGAAATCCACTGTATCATTTCCTGTCTTCCAATGAAAGCGTATATTCATAAGCGTGTCGTAAACGCATTCCACAGGGCTGTTTCCTGGAAAAGTCCGATATGGTTTTCCCTTCTCCAGGACATCCGGAATTTCAATGCACAAAGCATACTTTTCTTTGATCCGATCTTTTTTCAGGGTCAGGTAAATGCTTTCTTTTTTTCCGTTCCCATCAACTATAGAAGATAACTGCCCAGGTGTAACCACCGTCATCTCTTCTGGAAATCCATCGCTTTCCAACCATTCCGACACCAAAGATGGATCTGACGCACTCTGGTCAACCAGAATCACTTTTATACCTGTTTCTAGCGCTGAAAGAATCCTGCTCCTGATATCCTCGTTTATGATAGAGAAACCAGACAATTCTTTCCAGGCATGCCTGTATCGGTCTCCTTCTTTCTTCCTTTCCAACGGTTCAGCTTCTGTGGCAATGATGAAATCAAGGAAAGAAGCCTGTTTTTCCATATTTCCAAATATTGGCCATACCAGAATATTCCAGATATCAACGATCAGAAAGCGTACTTCACAAACAGGAAGATTTCCCATATATAAATCGAATTCCCCATCTGTATTATCCCATTCAGGAAAAGTAAGGCTTCTTTGCTTCCTGTACCATTCATCCCAAAGAGAGATACCAAGTATCCGCCTTTTCACAAATAATTCTATTAGTAATAATACCTTTTTATAATATTTATTCGAGTGAAGCTGCTGTTTTCTTAAATTAAACTCATACTGTATTCCCTCATCATATTTCAGACATAGCTGATAGCCGGTATACTCCAGTGTTTCTTTCCAGTTCATACATATTTCCCCAAAAACAGACAGGTCTGTTTATTCGTTCTCCCACCCAAATCTCTGATCACAGAACGGCACAAAGATCAGTTTAGTTTTTCCAATCGTAAGTGCGTCTCTGTCACACAATTCCGTGCTGGAAAGCACAACGGTCTCATTTCTGTAAAACAATTCGTGCGAGTCTCCCGGCTGCGCAAAATACTGTCTCTCTTTCGGCTCATATATGATAATTGCGTGCTTGATCCTTGAAACAGTCTTGTCATCAAGTGAAATATCCATCTCAGAGGAACGTCCGATAAAATTTTTCCCACAGTACAGGTTAAAAGCTTTCCCGTAGTTATTTCCCTCAACACACACCAGCCATCCTACAATCGGCTGTTCCAGATGGGTCTGCGATCTGATTTCCTGTACACCACCGACGGTTTTGTCTTCGTCGGATGACAATGTCTCTCTGTTCCATGCCATATAGGCAACGGTCTTTCCATCATCGTTTGATGAAAGACTATCTCTGGATGGTGTCCTTGAGCCTTCCCACTGTGGACGGTTCCCGTTGGCATCTGTAAACCCAACTGTCGCGAAAGAGTCATTTCCACCGTAATTCCCGCCAGCCACCGGGCCACGCTGCGTCACATCCATATCGGAGGCTGACGGGCCTCCCTGATAACCGCCGACCATTCCTCCTCCCATCTGCTGCGTTCCCTGAGTACCCATAAACGCATCCGTAGACCGCTCCGCTCCGCCAGGGCCGGAAACATTTCCATTACAATGCGGACACTGCTGATATTTTTCCTCGTCATAAAAGTGACCATTTGGGCATTTTGTTAGCTTCATTTTGTTTTTCCTCCTCAAATCCTGTTATTGTAAAATAAATACATTGTTTCCCTCTCCAAGGGACAGCCTTGTCCCTGGAGGACATTGTGTGACTATTCCCTTTTTCAGCCTTGATGAACCATTCATATACACACCAAAGGTAGAGTAGTCTGTCACATAAAAATATCCATCTTCAGCAGAATACCGCACAGAACAATGCTTTCTGCTGATATCCTGGTCAGGAAGTACAAAGTTACAGATTTCTCCGCTCCTTCCGATTACCAGTTCCTCACCAGACTGGATTTCTACCTCAGCTCCACTATAGGTTCCTTTTATAAAGAGAAGTGTCCGGCTTTGCGGAGCCCGCTGTGTCGCTACAGTATTCGGATCCTGTCCATAATAAAAGGATCCGCTGTTGTTCGGACGGGGGCTGTCGCCCGGCTGGCCATATGAATTGCTGCCATAATTCTGCTGGTCATATGAAATCTGCGCATTCCCCTGCGAGCTATATGCGTTCTGCCCGGACACGGAATTGTCAAATCCATGCTGATAGTTATATACCTTGCAAAGCTTGGTTATATTTGTTATAAGATAATAAAGACATACCCACGGTCCAAGCATACAAAGAAGAACGCCTACGAGATCCCAGAGCAGATATGTACTGCCTGTCTCATCAATATTCAATCCATAAGCAGCCCCCACTCTATGGATACGATTTCCCTGTTTATACAGCCAGAAGAAATAGTAAATACCACAGGTCACAATCGTAAGCAAAAGAAGTATGACATAATTCGGCGATTTCTCGCTGTCATCCTGCTCAAACGGCGCACAGGCGGTATTCAGATCTTTCAGCATTTTCCACCAGAAAATCAGATCATAAATTCCGCATGTAATAATCCCAAAAACGATATACTTCCAGAATTTCCGCTCATCATCCAATTTTCGCACTTCCACAATCGATACCTCCTCACCCTCTTAGCGTTTGGAAAAATCGCCGGAACCGACCAGCCATGGATCTGTCTGTCTGGAATTCCCCGGTCTGCAGGCAGCCGCCTTCTTTCAGTCCATTCAGAATCTGCCTGATTCTGGCCTGGTCGTCCTCCTCCGCCGCATTCGCTTCAAAATAGTCCAGCACGATCTCTTCCCCATCCAGATAAATCAAATATGGATTCAAAGTTCCATGCCGTATTCCCATACTGCTCATCTTTTCATAAGCATCCCAAAGTTTCTCCTCAACCCGGATCGCTTTCGCCAACTCCAATGGTCTTTCCCTCTCCAGATGTTCTGCTAAAGTACTTCCGTCCGGTGCCACGTAAGCATAAAAGCCTTCTGCCTCTTCAGATGGCATTCTTATCTCTGTGATAGCAGGAAATATGGAGAGAGCCGATTTCCGGATCTTTTCCAGGCGTCCCATCAGTTCCGCTCCTTTCTCTCCTTCCGGGATCACCCGAAGAAAAACTTTGTTTTCCTCCATGCTATCCAAGTATACCCAGGCTGGAGGAGCACAACGCAGATTTTTTACATACATCGGATGATACCTTGTCTCCTCTGCCACCGGTTTTGGGGGCAAAGGAAATCCCGGAGGACAGCCACAGTAAGGGCATGCTCCCAGCGACTCTTCAAATTCATTCGCGCAAATCCTGCAGATATACATTCTTTTCTCCTGTCTGTACCAAACAAAAACAATATTTTCTATAACCGACAGCTTTACTCCCATGTAATCCGGAATTTAATACTCCCGGCAGTAATCTCATCCTCCTGCGATAGCCTATAACGTTCCGGAATGGATACCCCATTTACACTTGTGCCATTCCTCGTCTGAAGATCTGTTACGTATACATTGCCGTTCTCCACTTCCAGAATGAAGTGCTGACGGGACATCAGCGGATCGTCACAGTAGATGTCGCACTGTGTGGAACGACCCACAATCAGGCTGCTTTCGATGAGCTTATCTACTCTCTTCACTTCATCCCTGCCATTGCTCAGCCAGAGTGTGACTTTTTTTCTGGGGAGATCTGACGCGCTATCAACCGCAACATGAACCTTCTCCTCTATCTTATCCGGTGTTACTACATGCCCATCTATAAACAAAACTCCCTTTTTCTTTTTGATCCCACGATAGATCAGGAGAATCACAAGAATCAGGATCAGGAAGATCACCGTCAGAACCACTGGCCACCATTTGAGAATCCGTTCCCCGATCTCAGCCTGTGATTCTGTTTCAGTCTCTGTTTCGCTCTCTGCCTCTGTCTCACTTTCGGTTTCTGGATCTGTCTCGGTTGTCAGCTCCGCCTCGGTTACCGGCTCTGTCTCAGTTTCCATCTGCGTCTCAGTCTCCGGCAGTTCTGTCTGTTCCAATCCGGTTAGCGCAACTGTCTGCACCGGATTAGCCAGAGCATTTTCCTCATTGGAGTCATCCGTTACGTTGTTGACCGTGATGGTATACTGCCCGGAATACAGGTCGCTCCCAAAAATCAGAACATAACTATTCTCCTCTTCGGAAGAAATCTGAACCTGCTGAACCGGAATGGATCTGCCGTCCTTTTTCACACTGTAATTGCTGATGTCAGAAGCATTCTGCACTTTTTCAGAAAAAGAAATGCAGATTTCATTCAGTTCTTCCATGACAACACGGGTAATCTGCGGTGCCACTGTATCCGCCTGTCCCCGTTCAACCAGCACGGACAGGATATCTGTCACATTACCAGCGCTGGTAAATTTCATTACAAAATCTTCGTTCGTATTGCTCACCTTATTAGAGGAAGCCTGAAATACCGCACGATAACTCCCCAAAACCTGCGACCGCATCTGTTCCAGTCCGGACAAAACATTTTCCTCATCTGAAACTACCCAGGCTACTCCCCCAGTATTCCTTGCCAGAGAAGAAAATTTTCCCCGATAGCTTGTCACTTCCGCCTGCGTATCCCCCTCATTATTTTCTACAGCCAGCGTATAGACGGGAATACCCTGCGCAGTCAGCGTCGCTTCCACTGTTTCTACACTTCTGGTGTCATCCGCGCAATCCTTCCCATCAGAAAGAATTACCATAACCCGGCGTTTCCGGGAATTATCCGCTGCCGCAGCAATCATATCCGCAACACGGTCAATCGCCTCAAAAAGCAATGTATCCTGATCTGGATTCTGCAGCCCGGCTATCACATTTATTGCATCCTCCCGGCTCTCAGAGCCATTCAGAACTGTCAGGATTTCTTCCCCAAAGGTAACGAGTATCAGGGAATCCATGTCTCGAAGTCCTGAGACAAACTGCGTCATTGATTCACGAATATCTGCGAATCTGGACGAAGGTATAGAAGCGGACACATCGATCATTATGTAGTACTCGACCCCCTCACCGGTATCCGAAAAAAGTTCATTCGACGTAAGGGTAAGAAGTTTTCCATTCAGATAGGCCATTACTTCACCGCCAGGATCCGCCGTCCTGTAATACGCTGTCACTTCTGGCT
The DNA here is from genome assembly GCA_020860365.1 of Clostridiales bacterium. Taxonomy (GTDB): domain Bacteria; phylum Bacillota; class Clostridia; order Lachnospirales; family Lachnospiraceae; genus Choladousia. Next base: position 45,815 of record JAJBUL010000303.1, read on the forward strand.
TATTGATGTAAACCTGCTCAATTTTATAGTCATCGCTGGCAGCTCTGACAGATAATCCATACAATACAAAAAGCACAAAAAACAAAAGCAGTCCTGCCCCTGGTTTTCCTGACAAAATGATCTGTCTTCTTTTCTCTACTCTTCCCATATGTGTCCCTCTCGGCAAAATGGTATAAACTCATATTTCGACTGACCGATTCCGATCTCGTCGCCGAGTTTTATCTCCTGCGCCCCCGTCAGTATCCCACCATTCATGTATGTGACCGTTCCCGTCCCGGCGACCACGAAAAACCGATTGTCCTTCCTGTCATACGCAATGGAACAATGCCTTACCGCAGCAACAGAAGGATCGCCATATATCACAATATCCATAGCAGCACTGCTTCCAATCCAGTTCATCCCATGGCGAATCCGGTAATCTCTGCCTTTTTCCGGTCCTTCGACGGATACCAGCCAGCCAGTTACATAAGCATTGCCCCTTCTCCCGGAAAAAAGAGCGACCGTGACCAAATCATCCCCTGCTGAAATCCCGGATATTCCCGGTCGGCGCAGGCTACCAAGCATCACATTCAGTTCCTCTCCAGATGAATCCATGGCTACTGTAACTGCCTCGTGATTGACCTCCTCAGATGACCGGATATCACTATATCATTTTCATCGTCACGACCGATCGTGGCTCTCGATGCCAGAAGCGGAAAACGTCTCCACGTTCCTTCTTCCTTCCCGTCCAGATACAGAATCAGAACCGAATTTTTTTCATTCGGATTCTCAGGCTGAATGCGAAGAATATTACCATTTTTCAGCTCATAATATTTTTTATTTCCTTTCAGAAAACGCTGGTAACCGTCAGCTTCGAGAATCGTCCCATTGCTGCTGCCCAGATCGGCATAGTACACCTGAAATCCATCTAATTTAAATTTACCATGGGAACGTGATATGATTCTCGCCGGAATCACAATGTCATTTCGATCCGTAAGCTGTCCCATGAGAAGGCGCGTTTTCCCAAACGCATCAAGAGAGATTTCTCTTACATTCCCATTCGTATCAATTACAATTAGATAGCGATCGCCATTTTTTTTCATCTGCGGAAGAACCCCCGCTTTCACTGTTCCGGTATACTCACTCACGCTTTTCTCTCTCCCTGAATTATCCCTGGGTTATTCCAGTACCAGAGGATTTTCTCCATTTCCAATGAAAATTCTGGTTCCTTTCTCTATCAGCGCAAACTGACCATTCTCAACCACTCCAATTCCTTCTATTTTCGTATATCCATAGGAAACCAGTGCATAATTCTGTTTTTCCTCGTGAAACCGTATCATACAATGCAGGTTCAGTATTCCATTCCCTGACGCAATCAGATTACACTGTGAGGGATCTTGTCCTATTTTTACCTCTTCCCCATGATCGATTGGTATCCTTGCTCCACTCAATTCGCCGAACTGACAGAGGATCGCCGCTGTAGATGGAGCAGCGGCATTCTGTCCTTCTTCAGTCTCTTCCCCTCTCGTAAGGATAAAAGCCGCTACGGATAAAACAGTAACCAATATAGAACAGAGAATGATTATCCAGTAACCAACCCCAAGGCTTTTCCATATAATTGACCGGAAAGAAGCTGCCCCGTCATTGCCCAACAATATCTGATACGTCAGGCGGAGTACTGGCCCGCTCAGCAAATCATCCAATATCACTGACATTCTCTCCGGGAGGTAAAGAAAACCATAGGTCAGAAGAACCACTGGAGAAACAAGTGATACCCCCGCCGTCACGCAGTAACTCCAACGAGGCTTCACTATACTGAAAGCAATCACAAGAACAGATAGTATATAAGGAAGTAAAAGAATAATTTTCAGCTGAAAAACAAGAGTATTCAGGAGATCACTTTCCAGAGCATCCGCAGCCTGGCCGGTTATAAAAGCACCCTGAATCAGTGAAAACGCAGAAAAAGATAGTTGCCCATCCGTATCCAGTTCTGAAGTGATATATTCAAGAAAACTCTTTTCCACTCCGCTGAATTTGTCTGGAATAATCACTATGTAAGCAAATACCATACTGATTAGAAGAATAATTGTTACGAGTGAAATTAATGCATTACATATGTACCTTTTTTTCATTCCTCTTTCCTCTCCCTTTGATCACTGTATAATCAGAATTTCTACGTTTTCCTGTTCTTCGGAATCCTCATCAGTGCCTCTGCTATCTTCCAGAATCGAAATCACATCCGTTTCTGTATTTGTTCCGGGATTTGATCCAGAGACTGTTCCAGCCTCAATCCCTGTTTCTGACTCTGCATCTGCTCCGGTCGGAGGGTAAATTGTCAGCAGCCCATATATGCCAAGGGCACCAAGTGCCAGCATTACAGATATCATGGCCGCAACCCTGAGCATGCCAGATTTTTTTCTCCGCTCCAATATCTTCGAAGTCTTCTTCTATGCCGTCCTCCCTCATCTGAAAGGAATCCCCTCCCAGATCGTTTTTTCGATAATACCCACCTCTCTGATAAAGGCCATCGCCCACAACATCATAAACCTGTTTCCGAAAAACCGCAGCCTCCCCTGGGTAAATGTTCCCCGGTCCTTTCTGATATACATTACGTTCTGCCTCCATCAGCAAGCGTCGATATTCGCCCGCGGAAGGAATTCTCTGATCCCATTTCACTGCCATAGACTGCATGAGGATTCTTTCTTTTTCAGGCGGAATACTCACGCCGCATCTGGATGGAGGCACCAGATGGTCTTCTATCGCACGCCCTGGGGAATCCTCTGGGCGCTCACCTGTAAGCATCCGGTAAAAAGTCGCCCCGACCGCATAAATATCCGTCCACGGTCCCAGATGCCCATGCGTACTGTATTGTTCCGCGGGAGCATATCCCGGTTTCAGCATCACAGAGATACTTCTCGCATCCCCCACAACCGCCGCACGGGCTGCTCCAAAATCAATCAGCTTTACCTGATGTGAAGCAGTGAGGTATATATTATCTGGCGCAATATCCCGATGGACAATTCCTTTCCTGTGAACAGCTTCCAGCCCGCCTAAAATCGCCAGAATAATCGGTTCCGCCTGTTCATAGGACATTCTTCTGTTTTGAGTCAGATGTTCTCGGAGTGTCTTGCCTTCGAGAAGTTCCATCACAATATATCCGGTACCATTTTCCAGAAAACAATCATAAATATCTACAATCGACAGCGTCCCTGTAAAAATCGCGAGACGTTTCGCCTCATCCATAAAGCTGTCCAGTCCCGTGTGATACTGTCCTCCTACAGCACCGGAATAAGTAGTAACATTCTTCGTCCCTTCTTTTCTGGAAACAAGGCCACTCGGAAAATATTCCTTAATCGCCACCGCGCGGTTCAGCATCCCATCATATCCGATATAGGTAATGCCAAACCCACCGCTTCCAAGCGCCTTTCCAACAATATAGCGGCCGATCAATATTGTTTCTGGAGGCAAAAAATAATTCTCCTCTGATCCCTGCCCCTGTCGGTAACCACAAAACGGGCACACAACACTGTCCTCGTTTACCAGTTTCATACACCCCATACACAGCTTCATCTATCTCACCACAATCTATAATCCTATACTTTCTTCAACTAATACACGGAACATCTCTGCCACTCTCTCCCAAAAAGCCTTGAATACATCTTTCGGTCAAGTATAACACATATGATACTTTAAGGCAATTTATTTTTGCCTGTTAGTTCATTTTTAATAAGAAATATCCCTGCTACTTTATTTTGAAAGGGGGAAGCCTTTATGCAAAGTAAACTGGAAATCGGAACGAGATTACGGCAGCTTCGAGAAGCTCTTGGCTATACACATGAAGAACTTGCAGAAATGATTAATGTTTCTCCTCGTTTCTGTTATGATATGGAACTTGGAAACCGGGGAATGTCACTAAATACCTTATGCAGTCTTGCCGAAGCATTGAATACAACCTGCGACTATCTCCTTTTCGGCCCGGAAGATAATGACTCAAAAAATCAACACGATCTGGATATGGAACCTTTTATAGCGATTGTGGAAGCTTGTCCCAATATAAAGCGGGAGAATCTTTTGAAAATTATGACCAGTTATCTGGAGGCAGTACGTGAAGAATAATCTCTCTTTGTATTTCAGAACATAACATATATTCGCTAATGCAGTGCTTCCGTCTGCACGGATTCATAGGCAGCCCGAATAGCTGTACACCGTTAAAACAGAATATTCATCATCCATTACCCATATTTCCTCCACATCTTCGAATTCCAATGCAGAGCGGAAGCAGGGTATTTCTGCGTTTCTTTCCAAACTCAAACACTCGTGTACATTATTTCATCAGTCCTTTTAAAGTATTGCTTTCTTTTATTACAAGTTACAACTACATAATGTCTTTTATTACATTATTTATTTTTTATGTTATGTTGTTTTGTATTTATAAATATAGTTCTTGACTTATTTTGTTTTTCTTATATAATATAAATCAGTTCATTTTTCCACTTGCAAATTTCATAATTGCTTGTATAATAAAGAAAGGAGATGCTTTCCGTGGATAACGAACTTGCAAGGTCGATTTCCAACGCCGGTCTGAAGATCCAGTACGACGCACTCTGTCGGCAGGTACTCAGCCACAGAAATATACTCGCATGGATCCTTAAACACACAACCGAAGAATTCAAAACCTGTTCCATCGAGGAAATATCCGATTACATAGAAGGAACTCCTGCGATCGAAAGCATCCCTGTAAGCCCGGGCGAGACCAATTCCGCCAGCTATCGCTATCGTTCCCATCCTGGCTCACAATCGGAGCGGATTACAAGTATGGCGAATGAAAGTAGGGTTCATGGAGAAGGAGTTGTCTATTATGACATCCATTTTTCCGTACGACTTCCCCAAAAGCGCCAGGAAACACTCCAGCCTGCCAGAGTTCAAAAAACTCAGGCTTCAAAATCCAGGGAACCGACAAAGGAAAATAATGTTACTATATCTCAACAGCCAAATAACAATTTTAAAAAAGAGGGGACGAAGCAAGCGCGGATTCTCGCAGATATAGAACCACAAAAGTCGTTTTACCCTGGATACAGAATCGAAACCCGTGGCATTTATTACAGTGTGCGAATGGTTTCTTCTCAGTTGACTACCGTATTCGAGGATTCTGATTATGACAGCATCATGAAAACCATAAGCATTTTCATCTGTATGAATGCGCCAAAGAAATTTGGCAACGCTATCGTACGCTACTCGCTCACCCCGACTCACGTGTCGGGTAATTACCCGGATCGGCCTTCCGCTTATGATAAAATATGCACCGTCGTAATTACGTTAAATGAATCTGTCGCGACAGAAAACGTTTTTCTGCAGATGATGAATACACTTCTGTCAAAGGCAAAATCATACGAAGGGAAAAAAGAGGAACTGGAAAACAAATTTCACATCCCCATGAGCCGGGATACAATCGGAGAGGAGTTGAGATCCATGTGTAATTTATCAGATCTGGTAGAAGAACAAGGCATTCAGAAAGGTATTCAAAAAGGTATTCAAAAAGGTATTCAAAAAGGCATTCGCATAGGAAAACAACGTGAGCGTAAAAGAGCTGACGCAGCTGAACAAAGAGCGATCCGCGCGGAACGGGAAGTGGAACGGCTGAAGAAGGAATTGCAGCTCTTGAAAGTGAACTAAAAATTGTGAATTCTTTCGAGCAGGAGACGGGCTTTCCCGCCCCCTGCCTGCCGCGCAGATTGTTGTGTATCAGCGACACATGTTTCATTTCCGCAAGGCAACGATCCAGTCCGCGGACATTCCTTACCTGCGCGTTGCACATTCTTTACAGGTTCCAAGGTTGACATGCCCTCTCCCGCCATAGGAGAGAAAGCTTCCCTCTTTTGCGATTTTTCCACAGTATTCACATTTGATCCATCGATTTCCTTCCGCATCACGAACAGGCGTTATCTGCTGCGAGAAGCTCTCTCCCATATTGCGTATAAAATCCGCTTCCCGTTTTTCGGCTTCTGCCCTCTGTCTTCTGCGTTCTTCCTGCTGTTTCTCCGCAAGCTCTGCCATGCGGCGCTTTGCTATCTCTTCCCTGTAGTTTCGTTCTTTCTCTATATTCTCCAGCTTTTTCCGGGCAGCTTCTACTTCCACTCTGCGCTTTTCCGCTTCTTCCTGCATTTTTTCTTCGGCTCTTATCCGATTTTTCTCTGCTTTTTCCCGGTACCTTCTCTCGGCTTCCTCTCGGCGTATTGCCTCCTTGTCCCTTTGGAGCTGCCTTGCCACATTTTTCCGTAAATACTTGTCTTCTGCTTTCATCATCAGAGCTGTCAGCGGCTGATCCATGAACCGCAGGGAACCATCCTCATAAATAGAAAACTGTTTCAGCAGCCCTTCCGCGAATGGAATCTCTGCCCACAGTCCGTCAATATCCTGCGCGTAAAACACCGCTCTCAGAATCGCCTTATCATAGTCTGCGTCCGTCAATACCGCATATCCCGATGATGTATTTTCGCCTAAAAGCAGACAATATCTCTGCCTGTTCTGTATTTTCATCATTCCTTCCGGATATTGCCCCCTGCATCCTCCATTCGCGCAATCAACCACATAGATAATACGGATTCCCTGGCCATTCCTTTCGAGAATTCCAATCTTTTCATCCGAAAGATTCGCTCTGTCATGGCAATAGCTCAGGGCCAGCTTTCTTTCCTTTGTCAGAAACGTAAACTCGTATTTTCTGTTTGTATCGTTCACCGCATGAATCGGGACACGACTCTCCAGATCTGCCGTTTCCAGTTTCTCATCCAGCCAGCATTTCAGTACAATTTTGGAATTGATTGAAGTTTTTCCTTCCGTGATCGCCCTGCACCCTGTGGCAGACAATCCATCTTTTATCCTGAAATGCTGCTCCCGTTCATTTTTATCTCCCGCTACCAGAATCAGATTCGACCCACAGCCGCATGGACAAAACAATTCATTCTTCCTGCTTCTTTCCCGAAGTGCCCTTACCTTCTCCGGAATATTAATCTGCCGTCCTCCAATAACCGTATAGATTGTCTCAATACCGATATATTTACCGTCACACAGACATACTGTCCTTTGAGCCATATGCAACCCCTCTCGCCTTGCCTCTGGCAAACCGGACAATACACACTGCTGCGTCCGCCGATCACGCTTTTTTGCAGCGTTTCCCCACATTTTTGGCACGGTTTTCCTGCTCTGCCATACACTCTCAGATAGGGAGTGTTCCAATAATCCTTTCCTTTTCCGGCTAGATACTCTTCCGCTGTCAGGCTGTTTTTTTCAATAAAATACTCCAGCTGCTTCGGGATCTCATCCGCAAGCACTTCCCACTCTTCACCTGTCAGGGCATTCGCTGGCTTTGACGGAGCAATTCCCGAGATGAACAGAATTTCATCGGAATAAATATTCCCAATCCCGGCAATTACTTTCTGATCCAGGAGGCATTCTTTGACTGGCTTCTTTCGTTTCCCCAGTCTGTCCGCAAGATACCCGGCACTGAAATCAGCATCAAACGGTTCTTTTCCCAGACTCTGGATGCCCGTCACCGTATCTGCTTCATCCGCGCGCAGATACCATAGTCGCCCGAATCTTCTGGTGTCAACAAAGCGCAGCTCCCACCCGTTATTCATTTGCAGGATGATATGGGTATGCTTCTCCATTTCATATTCTGGTGGTGTGAACAAAAGGCATCCGGTCATCCGCAAATGTACAGAAACCCGATCTCCGCTCTCCAGCAGGATCGTCAGAAACTTTCCTCTTCGTTTGGCGCCCTTCACCACCTGGTTTTGCAATGCTTTCGCAAATGTCTTCGCATCTGGATAAGCGACCACTTCCGGGCGGTTGACTACAACATTTTGAATAGAAAGTCCTCTGAGCTGAGGCTCAATCACTCTTTTAACTGTTTCTACTTCTGGCAATTCCGGCATCTGTTCTCTCCCGTATATCAAAATCTCTCATCCTGGCTTCGCCATCCAGCAGCTCATCCGGCAGCTTCCTGGTCGAATCAAAGCTTCGATTCAGGTAATGAATCAGCTTCATTACGAGTTTATTTCCATCTCTTTCACTGGTACGTACAAATTCTAACTATTCTTTATCCGGCACGAGTTTCATCAAAAACGGAGACACCGGCAGCCTGCTTCCGCCATTTTCAGAACTTTCTCCGTCAGCTGCCGCAGCCAGTAAATATCTTCCCGGCGCGCTGCTCCAGGCATAGCGTACCCGGAAAGGCTGCGCCTCTTCCCTTATGTCTCCGCTGTTGCTCGGAACCAGCGCAATTTCTTTGCCGCTTACAATTGCATCCAGTGGTTGCCAGATGCCATCCTCTCCCGCAAATTCAAAAGGTAACGCCCCCTCCCTGCGGTCAGCGGCAGCTTGCGGCTCCCATTTTAATAACGCTTCGCGTTGGGAGCCGCGGCCAAAAGGTAACGCCCCCGAGCCACCTTCGCCGCCATTAAAGTCAGCAGGGAGCACTTGCCCGGTCACACAATCTAAAATGGCCAGTTCCTGGTCAAATTTTAACAAAAACTTCGCGTTGGATGCCGCTTCAGGGTATCGCCCCCTCCCTTCAGTCGGCGGCAGGTCGCGGCGTCCATTCTGAAAACGCTTCGCGTTGGATGCCGCTTCAAGATACCCTGTCAGGCGTGGTCCTTCACTTACCACATCCTCATGGTACACGAGCTTCCGCAGTGCCAGCGCCGCCCGGTGCGCCGCCTCCTTTTTGTTCAGGGGGTGCAGATCATTGTCCTCCCCGATGTCAATATTCACCGTCACCGCCACGTCCAGCAGGCTGCCCGCCTGGCGCTGGGCTTCCCGTATCTGTGGCCAGGCGTCGCCCTTCGCAATGTCAATTCCGCAGTTTGGCAGCTGCACGACCACAAAAGGCAGCCTCTCCTGCATCCAGCGGTTTCTCCAGTCGGCGATCATATCCGGCAGCAACCCCTGATACTCCTCCGGCTTGCAGTCGTTCGACTCGCCCTGATACCAGACGACCCCACTGACTGTGTATGACAGACAGGGCGCCACCATTCCGTGAAACAGTCCGGTTGCCCCACGATTTAAAAACACCTGCTCCGGAGCCGGGCCTGCCTCTGAGAGTACCTGATATTCCCAGATTCCTGCCAGAGAGATGGGTGCGGGAATCTCTGCTGTGAAAGTAACGCTGCCTTCCGAAGGCTCCGTGTTATATGTTGCAGCGTATTTCGAAACCCAGGAATCGCTGCACACATCCTCCCACGCCAGTTCAATCGTCTTCCCCTTTGTCATGCGGCCGCCGCCGTTTCTGCACATCAGGTAGATCAGAATCTCGTTTTCTCCTGCTTTTAGCACACCGGCCGGTACCGTATAACGCCTTGGCGGATAGCAATACCCCGTGTCCCCTACAAAGACTCCATTTACATAAGTACGATCCGCATCAGTCAGCGTTCCCAGGCGAAGCAGAGCTTCCTTTCCGGCACACGCTTCCGAAACCTGGAACTTTTTCCTCAACAGGAGCGTACCACAGAAGTTCTCCAGTCCCGCTTCCGCGAGATAGCCAGGAAGGGAGAGCGTCTTCCAGTCTCCATCGGCGTCACCGCCATTTACGGAACTCCCGCGTTTTATATACTTGTCCTTCCACGGTAACTCCCGTTCCCGAATCTCTCTTCGCCAGGCAATTTCTTTTTCCATATATCGTTCTGTCTGTTCTTTGCAATACTCCTCATTTTCCAGCATCCTGCGCTCTTCGAGGTACTGCGGCCAGTTTTTTAGCCCTTCCTCACTCATCCACGCCTGGATTGGCGTTCCGCCCAGACTCAGATTCAGAATGCCGACTGGAATTCCTTTCTCTTCGGAAAGTTCTTTTCCCAGAAAATAGGAGAACGCAGATACTTCAGCTAATTGATCGGATGCGCAGGGAAACGCCCCCTCCCTTGCGTCTCCGCTGTCGCTCCGGTCGGTGAATATCCCGCACGAAGTGTGGGATGCCACCCGGCGAGGGCTTAACGCCTGCCACTGGCAGGCAGCACCGGCGGCAGCTTGCGGCTCCCATTTTAATAACGCTTCGCGTTGGGAGCCGCGGCAAATTCCCCATTGCGCGTTTTTATGCTCTGCAGCCTCCTGTTTAAAATCATAATCTTCCTGCACCTTATATACGTGAACGAAAGGTAATGATTCTTTCCAGTCATCGGATAAATACGCCGCATTCAGAAATTCCTCTGGATATCGCTCCCGCACCCTCCGCATCGGCAGCTCCATATTGGACTGTCCCGCACAGACAAATACATCTCCCACATAAACATTGCGGCTCACAGCCTCTTCTTCACCGGATAGGAAACGCAGGCAATAAGGTCCGCCCGCACAAAGCGCTTCAAAATAGCCGACAAACGCGCCCGTTTCATCTGCTATTGCGGCACATCGCGCCACGATCTCTCTACTCTGCGTCAGAAGCGCAATATCCATCCGTGCTCCCGGAATACCTTTTCCCCAAATTCTTGTTGCCGTCCCCCGCTGCAATACACAGTTATCGCCCAACAGCTTCGGAATTATCAACATACTTTCCATCACCAGTGTTTCCTCCTCAATGCCAGCCCTAGTTCTCATCTTTTTGAAGAAGACTCTAAAGTCTTTCGTTTCCCTTGCAGCTATTATACATAATTTTAAAAGGAAATCAACATCACGAAAGCGAAATCCATCGCGCTTACGGACGCCGGGGTAACGGAATCCGCGGTACGCGACCTGGAAGCCATTCTCGAGAAAAAAGTTGAGCTTGACGAAACGATTTAATTGTAAAAAACTGCCTGTCATGCTATACTGTGTCCCACATATGTGGAATAAAAATTTTATCCATAATACAGTTCCGTGCATCATTGAGCCAAACAGCCTGAATCAGGAACATTTCACAGCAAAGGAGACATACATCATGCAAAACACCTTCCAGAACCCAATCCTCTCCGGCTTTTATCCGGATCCCTCGATCTGCCGCGTCGGGGAGGACTATTATATGGTCACTTCCTCGTTCGTGTATTTCCCTGGCCTGCCGATTTTCCACAGCCGGGATCTGATGCACTGGGAGCAGATCGGCCACGGCATTTCCCGGCCGGAACAGCTCGACTATAAAAACTGCGAGACCTCGCTCGGCCTTTGGGCTCCCACTATCCGCTATCATGAGGGAACCTTCTATATTATAAATACGTTTGTTTCTGAAGGACGGGAGGCTCGCCGGGACAATTATATCATCACGGCGACCGATCCAGCCGGACCATGGAGCAATGCATGTTTCATAGAGGGTGCGGACGGCATTGATTCCAGTCTGTTTTTTGACCGGGACGGGCGGATGTGGTATGCGGGAAATTATATTTCCGCCGACACGCTTTATGAAGGACATCACGGTATCTACCTGAATGAGCTTGACCCAGTGATCTTTCAGTTCAAAGGCCCCCGCACGATCATCTGGGACGGAAGCAAATCCCGGAGCAAATGGATTGAGGCGCCCCACATTTATTATGAAAACGGCTGGTATTACCTGATGGTGGCGGAGGGCGGCACCTTTACAAACCATTCTGTCATGATGGCGCGCTGCCGCACGATCGACGGCGATTACGAGATCTGCCCGCGCAACCCCATCGTCTCGCACCGGCACCTTTCCCTGCACCGCGAGATATCCGTCGTCGGTCACGCGGATCTCGTGCAGACACAGCGGGGTGAGTGGTGGATGGTACTGCTCGGGGTGCGGCCTTACAAAAAAGAAAACACCTCTGTGCAAAACACTGTGAAGTGTACGGAAAGCACCAGATGCGAATCACAAGATACAGAGAGTACAGGCCAACACAGTTTCACCGAAAACAGCAAACAATTCATCAGTCAGTCAGGGGAATCCCGCTCGCTGCCTGAAAACTTCGTCTCAGATCACCCCGGCGACGCGCATTTTAACCTCGGCCGCGAGACCTTCCTGCTCCCTGTCGTATGGGACACAGACGGCTGGCTGCGCGTAGACAATGAGAACGGACTGGTAAACCGCACTGAGCGCCGCCCGGACCTGCCGCTTTTCCTGCCAAAACCGGAATTATCAAGCGACAATTTTGAATCTCCGCGGCTTCATCCCCGCTGGAACACCATCCACCCGGCAAAGACTCCATTCTGGTCGCTTAACGCCCGTCCGGGCTGCCTGCGCCTGTCCCTGCTGCCCGAAGCGCTGCGCGAAATCTGCACCCCGGCTTTCCTGGGGCGCCGCCAGCAGCACCGGGAATTCCGGATGCAGGCCGCCATTGATTTTGTTCCACGCACAGAATACGAAGAAGCCGGTCTCGCCCTGATCCAGGATGACCGCTTCCATTACCGTTTTACCATTGCCCTGGAAGATGGGAAAAGAGTCGTTTCCGTAATCGCACGGCAAAAATGCAAAAACGTTCTGACCGAAAGTAACGTTCTGACCGGCAGTCATCCGGCAGACTTCGCTGAACTGCTTCTGGGAAAAGAAACCCTCCCCGGCGCAGCCACAGATCGCGTCTATCTGACCGTGACCGCCACAGAGGAGGGCTATCATTTTTACTATGGGATGGATGATCAGAGCTTTGTCCCGGTCGTCCTGCGCGCGGATGAGCGGCTTCTGAGCTCGATCGTGAACGAGGGCTTCACCGGCACCTATCTTGGCATGTACGCTTCCTCCAATCACAGGAAGTCGGATAACTATGTGGATTATGACTGGGTGGTTTATGAGGGGAGATAACTTTCCCCTCATGGGAATCCCAATTTTAAGACTCTTTTTCCCATCAAGGATATCCATCATTTCCGCCGGAGTGACAATGAAGCTTCTGGCTGGATAATGCTTCAGGTTACCTGTGACCAGCCAGGAATTGTCAGATCTTTTTTCCATAGCAACATAACGCAAAAAAGAACTGCCATCCACAGGAATCAGCAGTTCTTTTTTATTTTTCGTTTTACTCGGTCAATCTTCGATATTGTATTCCGCCCTCTGATAAGATATCTCCTCTTCTCACACCAGGCTCAGCCCGCCGCTCACGTCCAGCACGGTGCCTGTGATATAAGAAGTCTCCTCGCTCGCAAGAAAACAGATCGCCGCGGCCAGGTCCTCAGGCGTTCCGACTCTGCCCGCAGGTATATAAGGCAGCATCGCGGCGGGATCCTTTTCCTTCGCTCCATTATTTGAGCCTTTGTGCGGCAGGCGCTCGATGGCGCCCTTCTGAATACAGTTGACGGTGATGCCTTCTGCCGCAAGCCGTGCGGCGCAGTTTTTGGTAAGGGAAAGCACTGCGCCTTTTGCCACAGCATTGGCAAAGCTTTCAAGGTTTCCGCCCCTTGCGCCTTCTACCGTCGTCATAAAAATGACACGCGGGCAGACACTTTTCCGCAGATAAGGAAGCGCACATTTGAGCATGGAATAACTGCCTCCAAGCAGCTGCTGCACATTCTTCATCAACTGTTCCACATCCACCGTATCAATGCTGTCCTCATGGCCACTGGCTCCCGTGTTGCTGATGATCACATCAACAGAACCCTGCTCCTCATAGATTTTACGAAATACCTCCTCGTCCGGGATCGGAGGTGTCTGCGCCTTCCCGTCCTGTGCTACCATGCATTTTCCTGTAAATCCCAGTTTCTCAATCTCTGCTATCAGTCCCTGTGCCTGAGTCGGCTGATGGGTCATCAGAACCACATTCATGCCAGCCTTACACAATGCTTTTACCGCTGACGCACCGTCGCCGCCGCTGCCGCCCGCAAATACGCAGGTACGTCCTGTTAAAGTCTGCATTTGCTATCTCCTCTCTTCTCTCTGTTTTACATGTCCTTTTTTCCTATACACAGCCCGCCGTATTTTTCCCCAGAAAGGCTATATTACGCAAACCGCTCCAGCCACTTCGCCATATAGTCATACAGCGCATTCTCTGTGTCTCCAAACTCTCCCGGCGTCTTTTCCGCCTTGCGGTTCGGAAAAAACATGTGGGACGCGCCACGCACAAACGCGATGGTCTTATCTTCCATCCGAGCGCGCTCGTAAATCATCTCAGACGCCAGGTACTCATAGCTCCCGGTCATTCCCATGATCAGTGCGGGCACGGAAATGCCGTCGATATTACCGATCGGCGAAGAATAAGCCGTCTTCCAGTCTATCCCAACGATGCCATCCTCGAGCACTGCAAATTCCTCGGTCGCGTGGATGGCCTGTGCGCTCAGGAATCCCTTTACGGTGTTCTTATTCGCTCCCATCCCCCAGGTCTCTGAGAAGCTCCGGTCAATCTCCGGTGTGCGCAGGCAGTGAATCTGCTCATGTGTCACCGTTCCGTCTCCGTGTACCAGGTCATACTCTCCCTTCGTATGGCTCAAAAGGCTCGTATCCTCCGGGAGCATGCGGTTATTCGGCTTTGGCTGATCCGCCGCCACAATCACGAACGGTTCATCGTCCGCAAAGCGCCCTTCCCCCTTCTGAATCTTTTCCAGCCGCTCCTGCGCCAGGGCAATCAGCCGCTCATTTCTCGCCGCCTGTGCCGCATGATATTTCTTTTTAAACGCTTCACTATAATGCGCCCCTGCCGGGTCATAGCCATTTGCCAGGCTGAAAATGTCAAACTCCGGATTCAGTTTTCTGGCGTTTCCTTCCTCTTCCACTGCCGGATCCAGGCTCAGGAGAGACATCACACCGTTTCCATAATTCGCATCAATCAACATCAGCCCGTCCGCCGCTTCCGGCTGGTATTTGAGCGTACATTTGTAAAGCATCTCCTCTCCCTGATAAATCTGAGGACCATTCTCAGCGATGCTCTGGTACGCCGTCATGAGCGTCGCGCCACCGCTGTGACCCATGAGGACGATTTTTTCCACCTCTGGATCCTGCCGCAAAAAGCGAACCGCCTTATCCAGCATCTCGATTTTTTTCTCAATCTCCCCGCTCTCCTTCGATGCACACGCGAGCACATGATACCCTCTTTTAGCCAGGGCAGGCCCCATCTGAATGCCCATATAATTCATATCACTGTGCATCAGCACCACCGCGACATGACTTGTCCGTGTCGGGTTCACTGGCGCGTACTCCATCGCGTTCGTGCGATCAATCTCGACAAAGGTCTCCCGAATGGTCTTATCCTCTTCTCTTGTAACAGTTCCATTGCGATCTACTCTTATCATTCTGCAATACCTCCTGTGTCTGGATGACAATATCAAAACCACTGTAGCTTGTAATTGTTACTAAAATCTTAACACAGAATTTACAGACAGAATCAGGCAATAATAAGAAAATATAAAGCAGAAAACGCATTACAGCGCCTTCTGCTTATCTTTTAAAAATCGTAACTGTTCAGTACCTTCACAGTTACGAGGGAAAAGCCCATTTAAAATCGCTGCGCGATGGGGCTTTTCCCCACATAATATACATTTTCATACGTACTTCGCAGCAAGTGCGAAGTACTGTCCTGAACAATTACTAAAAATCACCACTATTCTGAACAACAGGCCGCAGAGCCACGCTTCGCTGTTCTGAAAGTTTATTAAAAAGCTACATCAAACGACAGGTTCAACTCCCTCTGCCTGGCGATCTGATGCTTCGCATAATTGACAAAGGCCTCCGCTGCCACTGACAGTGGTACATCATTCCGCGTACACATGCACACCTCGTATTGCATCCGTGGATCCAGTGGGACCACCTTCAGTCCCGGGTATTCCGGGGAAAAGTTGGCGTTTCCATGAATCAGAGCGATCCCGATTTTCTCCTTTACCAGCCGCATCAGATCCGTCCCCACCGGAGCAGAGGCAGTCACCTTTCGCGCAAACCCTACTTTCCGATAGCGGTCCAGGAACGTATCTTCAAAAATCAGATCATCGCAAAGGGCGACAAAATCCTCATCGCGCAGCTCCTCCAGGCGCACCGAATTCCTCTTTGCGAAAGGATGCCCTTCATACAGAACAACCAGCACCTCCTCCTTATAAAAAGGAATCGAAATCAGATCCTCCTGCGAGGACGTCATCGTGGAGAGGAAAGCGACATCCAGACTTCCTGTGCGCAGCTCATACTCCGCATTCTCACACTTCTGGAAATCGACCGAGTACTCCGGATATGCTTTTTTGAACCCGATAATCAGATCGATAATCTTCCCTTCAGCCGTAATCCGCACGACGTCCGGTTCTTTCTCTTCCGGATGAAGCGCCTGATAGCACTGGTTCTGCAGCAGCGCGATCTTTTCCGCGTACGGCAGAAATGTACGCCCATTATCATTCAGTGTAAAGCCGCGGCGCGTACGGTCAAATAGAGGCACCCCGAACTCCTCCTCCATGGACTGTATGTGGCGTACCAGAGAGGACTGTGAGATAAACAGTTTCTCCGCCGCCGCGTAAGAACTGCCAAGCTGCGCAAGTGCAAGAAACTCCTGAATATTCTTTGTTTCCATCATCACATCTTCTTTCCCTATCCTCTATTCCGGCTTCTGCCAGGTCCCCAGTGTAATTACAATCTGAAACAGTTCCGGGTTTACGACATTTTCCGCATACACAAAGACACCATTTTCTCCAAAGACCTTCCGTTTCAACTGAAGCAGCGGAGTTCCCACATGGACGTCCAGAACCTTCGCCTCCATCAGTCCTGCAGTGACAGCTGTAACCGTCTCTTCCGCAGAGTCATAGTTTAATCCGTGTTTCTCCTGCAGGACATCGTACAACTGATCTCCATGACCCATCTCGAACCCCGGAGCCTGTTCGTACGGAATATAATCGACGATATACCCATACACCTGATTATTCACCATCTGCAGTCTTTGCAGACGGTAAACCATGGAGCCCTGAGCCAGGCTGAGCTGCTTAGCAACCCTGGCGTCCGCAAGTATTACATCATTCGCCAGCTCGATCGTTTCTGTTTCCTGCTTCCCGTCCGTCAAAAACTCCATCCTCACCGCGCTGCCATAATCGTATCTGCTGTTTGACAGAGGATTTCGTTTCACCCCGCATACCTTCATGCCGATTCCCTGCTGAACATCTACCAGCTTCGACTCCCGCAGCAGGGAAACCGCATGGCGTACGGTTGTCTTGCTCACCTGAAACAGTTCCATCAATTCATCTTCGGTTGGCAGAAAAGAACCTTCTGGATACTTTTCCGCATAAATATCACTTTTGATTTGATTATAAATCTGAACGTACTTTGGCCCGTTTTCATTTCCCCGGATACTTTTCCCATCACTTTTCATTGGCATTCTCTCACCCGCAATATATTAGTCATTCACCTTTCAGTCAACTGTACTTGAAAAAACATATATCTAAATTATTTTACAAAAATTCCCAGTATACTGTCAATCTATTTTCGATATCAAGTAAAAACACGAGAATGGTTACTGGCTTCACCTCTAGTGGCTAAGATAACGTGAATGGAGCAGGGAGCGACCTGTCACCGTGAGTCATGCGGCAGTCGCCAAATATCCGTGCAAGCTATGTCATAAGGTGTCGGCTTGCCGACGGATTCCTTATGACTTTGGCTACTTGGCTCGTTGCTTCGCGGGAATAAACGTTGCAGGACATCAGACAAACATTTCCTGCGTGTTCGAAATACGGGCAGCATATAATCGCCGCCCGCATAAAATGAAATCATTCAGGAATAAACCGGGTATTGGGAAACAGTGTATTCATATAAAAGCTCATCCAGTTTTCCTTCCAGTCCGGTATGTGCCTCTGGATGGATATTGAGATCCAGCCAGTCCAGATGCTTCCCGCCACGCGGCCATCCCGGAAGTTCTCCCCCATTTGGATCTCCCGTTTTAATGAAATTTACGAGATACTCATTCAGCCACCGCGCAACCTGAATATCTTCCCCTCTCCATGGACGCGATACGGGTATCCCCCTCTCCAGTGTTCGATAAGAGTACCAGAGATCCGAGCCATGCGGAGCGGCCACCTCCGGAAGTACGGCTATATCCGTGCGGGGAGGCAATACCTGGCTGAAACGCAGAGTATAGACCCGATTTTCCGGATATTTTTCCGCAAGAATCGAAGAAAAAATACGATCTACCATGATGTTTCTGCAATAATTGCTCCTGCGATCCGGAGCCAGTCCAAGAGATGCAAGCAAAACCGTCATTTTCCATGCAGTCTCATCAGTTACCTGCACAAGGTTTTCAAAATCATATTTCTCATACAGATCGCCCAGAATGGTTCTGAAATGTTTATAAAACGCTTCTCTCGTCCCGATCCGGTGATTCTCATCCAGAAGTTCCGCCGCACACCCAGGGTCTGCATCCGCGCTGCATACACAGTTTAAGAAATCGACACCTTCAATGTTTTTCATAAAAGCACTTGGGAAATTCTCATCAAAAATCAGGTGATCCTTCACCATTCGGTTAGGCAGGTCATGAGGATCAATATCACAGTGCAACTCTGATACGCTGAACCGTCTCAATTCTTCCAGAGAGACCTCCGGATCAATCCCACACTCTTTCAGGTAAGTCACGCCTCGTGCTTCCGCCTCCTGCTGGGTATCCAGTTTGTACAGCCATGCCAGACCGCTCTGATTAATCACACGGTGAAACAGTCCCTTTACCCTCGGAATCGCCGCCAAAGCACAGCACTTTACCGTTCCACCGGACTCCCCTCCGATCGTGACATTATCCGGAGAACCGCCAAAAGCAGCTATGTTTCTATGTACCCATTCAAGCGCCAGAATGGTATCCATCACTCCGTAATTGCCGCTCTGACCCTGCTCTTTTGTAAACTGCGGCAATGACATATAGCCGAATTCACCCAGGCGGTGTCCAACCGTAACAACCACAATCCCACTTTTGATCATTTCTGTAGGATCATTCCGTGGATCATATGCCCACCCATTGGTCACGCCTCCATCATGATACCAGACAAATACCGGCAATCCTTCCTCCGGCGACGCCGCCGGCGTATAGACATTTAAATATACACAATCTTCCGAACATTCCGGTTTTCCATAGGGATAAAGTTCTGAAGTCTCATCCCAGAAAGTCTGCGGGGCAATCTTTGGCCAGGTTTTGCACTCTCTGATCCCTTCCCAGGATTCCGGCAATACCGGCGGCGCAAACCGCAGCGTTCCAGTCGGCGCCTTTGCATAAGGAATCCCTCGAAACTCCGTAATATCAGCATCCTCGCGCGGCAAGCCTTCTATCAGTCCATTTTCTGTCTTGCAAATTGTAAGTGCCATATCAGTCTCCTCGCCCTCGTTTTCAGAAACAGTTTCCGCTGCTTCCTCTATCGTCGTTCTTTTTTGTCCGTTTCATTCCTGTCTGTCGAATCAGGCGCATAGACTCCCTGCATGGTATAAGCGACGGAACTAAAATTCCGGATAGCTTTGTGCATGCGGACACGGCGGGTCCCTCCATTTGACATTACACGTTCTACCTTATAATCATAGTTCTGAGGATCTTTTAAAATTTCATCGCACGTATCCAACATATCCAACAGCAATCGGCTTTCCAGGTCAACTACAAAATGCGACGGAAAGACGGAGTCGAACTCATCCATCCTCTTTGTCAAAAGATACAGCCGATTTCGGAAAGTTTCTATATTACAATATTGCCCATACGGATCAAAATCCGGCTTTGGTCCTCCTCCGACACCGCAAATATCGCTGCAAACATCATCACCCGCGAATAAAATACGGTTCGTCTTATCCAGAAACATCGCATGCCCAGCCGCGTGTCCGGCGGTCCAGATCAACTCTACCTTATATCCGTCCCCCAGGTCAAATTCATATCCGTCTTCTACGCCGACAATCTCGTAAGGCCGAAATTTGGGCAAGTCGTCCCGGTCAAATTCGAGCCAGATATTCTTGCCTTTTTCGTCAAAGAGGTAATCCCACATATGCGCATCCTGATGTTCAAGATAAGGAACCAGATATTTATGACAATACACTTTCTCAAATCTGCAATTCCCATACGCATGGTCATAATGATGGTGCGTATTTGCCACCATAAGAGGTTTACCTCCGGAAAGCCGTTCCGCCAGTGCCCTGCAATCTCCCAGACCGTAAGCAGTATCAATCAAAAGCGACTTCTCCGGTCCGATGATCAGATACATCCAGACGTCACCGGCGCCATCGCAATTCTGGTTAAACAGCCCATACAGATTATCACGGAACTGGTATACCTCAATATAAGGATCTTCCTCATACACCGCCATGGTTTTATTGTGTTCTCTCAGTTCTTTCATATAGGCCCAGCTCAGAACATTAATGCTGGATCCAAAACAAATTCGTTTTGCCTTTGACGCCCCAGCAATTGGGTACATTTCTTTCATCTGTTTTCTCCTGTCTGCATCGAATATCTCTATCAATTTTTATATTTGCTTCCAGCCATAAGCTTTCTGTATTATTGCTGGCGTACTACCCCATTTTCCCGATCATTCACCTGACAACAGGAAAGGAAATGTCCCGGCGAAATTTCTCTCAATTGCTGTGGCTTTCCACATGCTTCGCATGCATACCTGCAGCGACTGCGGAATCTGCAGCCTGGCTGCGGATTAATCGGGAAAGTCAGCTCTCCTTCGAGGATCGTTTCTTCCTGTTTCTTATGAATATCCGTCGACGGTATGGTGGAAAGAAGCGCCTGGGTATAAGGATGAAGCGGATGCTCAAATAACTCGCCCGCCGCACAGGTTTCTACAAGCTGTCCCAGGTACATCACACAAATGTTATCGGATATATGCCGCACCACAGATAAATCGTGTGTAATGAACATATAAGTGAACTTTCGCTCATCCTGCAGATCCTGAAGCAGATTCAACACCTGTGCCTGAATAGAAACATCCAGGGAAGAGACTGGCTCATCACAGACAATAAACTTCGGTTCCAAAGCCAGCGCACGCGCAATTACCACTCTCTGGCGCCTGCCGCCATCCAGTTCATGAGGGTAGCTCATGCGAAGACGCTGCGCGATCCCCACCAGATCCATCAGCTTTTTTGTCTGCTCCATGATTTCAGCCCGGCGGAACCGATGTGAATGGCGGAATGGCTCCGCTATCGTATCTTCTACTGTCATTCTTGGATTCAGAGAGGAATATGGATCCTGAAAAATGATCTGTGCTTTCTCATGAAATTTTTTTAGTTTTCTTCCTCTTAAATCTGTTACATCCTCCCCGTCAAACCAGATTTCCCCTTCGGTGCTCTCCTCCAGGTGGATCAGTACGCGTCCCAAAGTAGACTTCCCGCATCCGGATTCTCCCACTACCCCAAGTGTTGTTCCCTGCTCAATCGCAAAGTTGACATCATCCACCGCGTGCAGAAGACCTTTCGACGTCTGGAAATATTTTTTTAAATGCTTCACTTCTATTATATTATCCTTGATTATTCTCCTGCTATTTTCCGCTGCCATCTGCAAAAATGACCCGGTTCTACTTCCATCAGCTCCGGCGCCTTCTCTTCACAGATTTTTTCCGCATATGGGCATCTCGGACAAAAACCGCAGCCTTTTGGCAACAGCGTCGGATCAGGCGGAAGGCCTTTAATCGTCGCCAGCCGGTGCACCCTCGTGTCAATCCGCGGAATTGCACCCAAGAGCCCAATCGTGTAAGGGTGACAGTGGCGGTCAAAGATATCTTCTTTACTGCCTTTTTCTACGATCTGTCCGGCATAAATAATTGCCACATCATCACAGGTCTGTGCCACAACTCCAAGGTCATGTGTAATCAAAAGCATGGAAGCATTTCGGTTTTTTACCAGATTCCGGATCAGGCGAAGCACCTGTGCCTGGATCGTTACATCCAGCGCAGTGGTCGGCTCATCCGCCAGAAGAAGATCTGGATTGCACGCAAGAGCAATCGCGATTACAACCCTCTGTTTCATTCCACCGGAAAACTGATTCGGATAATCGTCATACCGGTCTCCCGAAATTCCCACCTGCTCCAGCATTTCCATTGCATGCGCTCTGGCTTCCTCTTTGGTTGTCTTACCATGGAGCAACAGTACTTCAGCGATCTGATCACCTACCCGCATCACAGGATTCAAGGCAGTCATCGGATCCTGAAAAATCATGGTAATATCATTGCCGCGCACTTTACACATCTCTTTTTCAGAAATCCCAAACAGTTCCTTATCGTTCAGGTACACCTGGCCGGAAATCACCTTTGCGGGCGGTTCCGGAAGAACGCGCAGAATCGCCCTTGCAATTGTCGTTTTCCCCGCTCCGGTCTCCCCGACCAGCGCGAGTGTTTTTCCCTTTTCCAGGTCAAATGAGACATCACGGACGGCATGCACCGTCTCCTCATAGGTCACATAATCAATCGTTAAATTATGAACCGACAAAAATTTCTTTTCATTACTGTCCATATTCCTACCCACTATTTCTTCAGTTTTGGATCCATTGCATCCCGCAGGCCATCTCCGAGAAGATTCAGCGAAAGCGCTGTAATTATAATAACCAGCCCCGGAATAATAGTTAGATACGGATATTTGGAAATATAATCCCGTCCTGCTGTCAGCATTGCGCCCCATTCCGGGTTCGGCGGCTGAACGCCAAGTCCCAGATAACTAAGGCTGGCCGCATTTAAGATATTTCTAGCTACACTCATCGTCGCCTGGACAATCATCGGCGAAATTGCGTTCGGAAGCGCCTGGAATCCTATGATCTGCGGCGTCGGACAATTGATTACCTTTGCGGCGTCCAGATATTCCATTTTTCGGATCGACAGCATGGAAGATCTGACCAGGCGGGCAGCACCGGCGATACCTCCGATTCCGAGAGCGATAATACAGTTAACAAAGCCCTCGCCAAGTACCGTGGCCAGCGCGATATTCAGAATCAGGCTGGGAATTGCCTGCACAATATCGCAAAGTCTCATAATCACCTGATCCGTTTTTCCGCCATAAAACCCGGCAACCGCCCCGATCAGCGTACCTCCCAGGAAGCTTATGATCATTGCCACCACGCCGATTGTCACAGAATAGCGAACGCCATACATGATACGGCTCAACACATCGCGTCCCATATTATCAGTTCCCATCAGATGCTTCAACGATGGCGACTGAAACGCACTTGCCATGTCAATCTGATCATAGGGATAGGGAGCCAGCCAGGGAGCCAGGATACCGACAATGACAATAAACAGGAAAACAGCCAGGCCCACCATTGCCCCTTTGTTTCTGCGCATACGTTTGAGCACCGCAATTACCTGATTTTCTTTTTTCAGAGTCTGATTATGCTCCAATCCGTTTACTGCACTTTTTTCCATCATTTCTTTTTCCTTTTACTTGAACCGGCAAACTGACTCTTGATATTGGGATCCACCGCAGCCATCACCAGATCCGTCAGCAGCATAATAATACTGAATGATATGGCAAGGATAATGATGCTTCCCTGCACCACGGGATAATCCCGGTTGTTCACCGCATTTACCAGATAATTTCCTACGCCCGGAATCGAAAAGATTTTCTCAACCAACAGGCCGCCTGCCAGGGAATTCGCGAACTGAGACCCCGCCGTCGTAATCATCGGGATCAGCGCGTTCGGCAGCGCGTGTTTATATATCACATCTCTCTGCTGAACCCCCTTGGCTTTCGCCATGACAATATAATCCGAATGAATTACCTCCAGCATACTTGAACGCGCCTGTCTGGCCTGCAGCCCTACAGCCATAAAGGAGTTTGACACAATCGGCAGGATCCAGTAGGATATTCCGCCAATACCGTAGGCCGGAAACCAGTTCAGCCGATAGGAGAATATAAGCACCAGTACCAGCGCGAACCAAAAGCCGGGGATTGCACTCCCCAGCAGAGCAATCGTCATAGATATGTAATCCGATGCTTTGTTCTGATGGGTCGCAGCATAGATTCCGATAGGAATTCCCAGTACAACAGACACAACAATACTTAAAACTCCCAAAAATAAAGTCCTCGGCAATCGCTCCATCAATTCCGATACCACAGATACGCCTGTCGTATAGGAGGTACCAAAATCAAAATGTAAAAACACCTGACTCAGATAGCTGCCCAGCCTGATCAGATATGGCTGATTCAGACCCATGCTCTCTCTGAGTTCCTCCAGCTGTGCGTCTGTGGCCGTTGTCCCAAGGATGATGCTGGCTGGATCTCCCGGAGCAAAATACATAATCGTAAATGTCAGAATGCATACTCCGAGTACGGTCGGTATCATCCACAGTAATCGTTTTAAAACAAATTTTTTCATACCTGATCCCTTTACAAAACTCTTCGTATAATAAATTCCCCTGCAGCGGTTTTCACTGTGTCACTGCCTGTAAATACCGCCTGCATCATTTCAGGGAATTCACGCCATCACCGCCGCTATGAGGAGCATTCTCCTCATAGCGGTTCGCTTGTCTATTATCGCAGGTTTAATTTGCGGATACAGCCGTAGCAGCGATCCACGTCTGAACAATCTCCGGCTCGGTAAGAGAAGAGTCGTAAACACAGAAGGAATAATTCAGGTACAGGGAGTATACATATGCATTATCTTTGAGATATTCCTGTACCGTATTCGCGTTTTCCTGTGTGTTTCCCTCTGTAGTCATCAGCGTTTCGAGCATTTCCTGCAGGGTATCATCGGAAAGCCCAAACAGAGTCGTTCCAGATGTATAGCGGTTGCGATCAAGATGCTGTGCAAGGGTTGTACCCGGATAATCCGTTGCGTCCGTAGATAAGATTACCATATCGTATTCGCCTGCAGACGCATCTCTGTAAACATTGAACGTTGATGCGTCATATGGACTGATCGTCATATTAATTCCAATCGCCGACAGATTCGCCTGAACAATCTCCAACGCAGTCGAATATACCGGATTGCTGCCATTGCAGATGGCTGACAATGTCAGCTCGCCTGCGGAATATCCTGCTTCCTCCAGCTTTTCCGCTGCTTTCTCCACATCATACTGATAATAATCCCAGCTGTACCACTCCTCGTTATACAATGGTTTCGACGGACTCTGCATTGCGTAGTTTACAGATCCCAGTCCGCTGGTAACTGCCTGGCAGACCGCTTCCTCATCAATCGCATAGCTAATCGCCTGTCGCAAAGCCGTGTTTGTACTCAACACACTGTTCTCAGTCATGTTATATCCAAGGTAATAAATCAAGCCGGCATCCGCCTTATTAATGCTCAGCCCTTCTACCTCTTCAAGGTCACCGATCAAAGAGGCATTCACCTTATAGCCAGCCTGAATCGTACCATGCCGGAGAGCGATATCCATCTGAGTCGTCTCCGTAATAATATCGTAAGTCACCTTATCCATACGTGGCACATAGCAATCTGGAAGCAAAGACAGATCCGTTTGCCAGAAGTCATCCGCCTTCTCCACGGTAAACGTACTGCCCGAAACAAAATTCGTCATCTTATATGCGCCGGTACCAATCGGATCCGCTGACATTCCGTCTGAACTTGCCTCATACGCGGCCTGCGTAACCATAAAGGTATAATTGATGACTCCCTCCCAGACGCCAAGCCCATCACTGGTCAAAGTCACAGTCAGCGTCGTATCATCAATCACTTCCGCAGTCTCGATATACTGGGCGTACTTTGCAGCGTTGTTTTTTGAAGAAAGGAAGCTGAATACCGCGTCAGAAGCGGTAAATGCATTCCCCGCTGTATCAAAGATTCCATCGTAAATCGTGATTGTGTAGGTCAACCCGTCCTCTGTACTCCAGTCTGTCATCATAACCGGCTGCAATTCCCCATCAATCAGAATTCCAAGCGGAAGATAAACATTATTCAAAATCGTATAATAGAAAGGCTCTCCCACTTCCCAGGGTGCGAGATTCGTCACAGCGCTCGAAAGCCCCACTGTCATCTCCGTAGCCCCTTCTTCAGCAGCTCCGACCGAAACTCCCCCGACAAACATTGTGCTCGCAAATGCCGCCGCCGATCCCCGCAAAAAATCTCTTCTTGTAATTATTCGTGCCATTTTTGTAATTCCCCTTTCGTATATTATTTAGATATGAATAAGATATCATATCTTATTCATATTGTCAATAACGAACTGATTTATTTTTTTTATTTTCTTTTTTTTCGTTATTATCAACAATTTTTCCACTCATTTAAGCTGAATTCCATTTTCCGATAGGAAAAATGAAAATAAGAAGATATCAAATATTAGATCTGGATGCCGAGCAAGCCGGATCGCGTGTGGATGAGTGCACTGATCTGCTGAAAAAGTTCTTGCGATTTTGTTTGTGTGCTATTATACTGAAAACTATACCAAAGATAAACTATGGAAGAATAGGAAACTGAGAATGTTTTTTGTAGTTTACGGAGGTGAAGTGAGAATGGGTAACAGACCAAAAAGCCGGGTGGAGATTATTCAGGAAAAGGTAGAGACCCTACGGAGTTCAAACCTGCTGAATGACTTATTCGCATCGGTCGCGCTGGAGGATGTTGGTGCATGCCAGTATGTGCTGCGGATGATATTGGACATGAAGGATCTGAAAGTGGATTGGGTGAAAAGCCAGTACCGTCTTTTGAACCTGACAGCAAAGGATTCCATACTGGATGTCTATGCTGAGGATGGAAATGGACGGATGATGAACATCGAATTGCAGCGCTGGGATACCGTTGACCATGCAAGACGCACCCGTTATTACAGCTCCATGCTCGACAAGAGCAGCCTGGACAAGGGGCTTGAGTATGCGGAATTGCCGGATGCGTATATTATCTACATCAGCGAAGAGGATTTGTGGGGGACGGAAGAGACAGTCAGCCATGTCAAAAAGACGTTGGGAGAGAAGTCATTGCCGTATGATGACGGGAGTCATGTTGTCTATGTGAATGCAGCTGTGGATGATGGCAGTGAAGTAGCAAGGATGATGAAATATTTCGTGACAGCAGATCCGGATGACATGAGCCACGGCGAACTGTCAAAACGTGTACAGTATCTAAAAAAAGAAAAAGGGGGTCATGAAATCATGCAGAAGACGGTAGAAGAATTGGTGAATTTAGGGTTAAAGGAAGGAATTGAACTGGGAATTTCACAGGGGATTGAGCAGGGAGATGCCATCCGATCGAAAAAAGCTGCGATAAATATGTATCAATCGAATATGAAAATTGATTTTATTGCCCGTGTACTGGAAACCAGCGTGGCGCAGGTTGAGGAATGGCTGGGACTTGTTCCGGCGTAACGACCTGTGCGAATGAAAGACTCCACCGATAATTATTTCATATATGAAAAAAACAGAGGGGATTATCCCCTCTGTTTGAACGAATGCTATTGGACTTGCAATGATTTTTATACAGTCAGAAAGCAATGAGAGCTGTTTTTCGGCTCTTATTTTTGTGTTGCTCTTATTCCTGTGAAGTTACCCATAATCTGTCCACCTATTCAGCGACTGCAATATTTTTTACAGAAGTGCGGTTCTCTTCTTCCACAGCCCTGTTATGTAGTAAACAAAGACCGGAATCGCGGTCATATAGGTGCCTACGCTGTATCCGCAGAAGAACCCCTTCGCGCCCCAGCCCAGGAACACACCGAACAGCCAGCAGAAGAGCACGCGTCCCACAAAGGCGTCTACAAAGGCAACCACCATGCTGAATTTTACAAAGCCCTGTGCGCTGACCAGCGCGTTACACCCCGGCATTACGAAGCGGGCCGGAATTTCGATCAGCAAAGAAAGAATGCAGACCGAGGCGTACGCCAGCACTGCCTCGTCCTGCGTAAACAGGCGAAAACACAGCACCGGAAACAGGAAGAACAAAATTCCGAACGCGATGTTGATGACTGTCGCAAACGCGATTGAACTTTTTACCACCTGGTTTACCCGGTCCGGACGGCGCGCGCCCAGATTCTGTCCGATCATCGGGGAAGCGCCAAGGCTCAGCCCCTGTGTGAGGATCGCCGGTATGTTGCGAAGCTTCTGAACTACACCAAATGCCGCGCTCACTGAGACGCCAAGGGAATTTACCATGTGGCTCACAAATAAAAAGCTGAACTGGATCGCTGCGCTCTGTATGGCCGCCGGAATTCCCAGCTTTACAATTTTACCGGCCACCTCTCCATCCAGAGCCGCTATATTGATACGCAGAGAAAATGGAAAACTATCTCTGTGCCGGTTGATATAACGGATACTGAACACCACACTGATGATCTGCCCGATCACGGTGGCAAGCGCCGCCCCCGCCACGTTCCAGCCGAGGAAAACAATAAACACGACGTCCAGCACGACATTACAAAGCGAAGCGATCAGGACAAACAAAAACGGGTGCACACTGTCCCCTACGCCCCGCAGCACGGCGCTGAACATATTATACAGGCCGGTGAAAATCATGCCGACGCCACAGATGACAATGTAATACTGCGCCTGCTCCCTGGCCTCCTCCGGCGTCGCAAGTGCTTTCAGCATCCAGCCGCTTCCAGCGACGCAGATGACGCCAAACACCACGGACAAGGCCACCTCCATCACCAGGAGAACGTCCACCACCCGCTGGATTTTCTCCTCATTGCTGCTGCCGCTCGCCTGCGCGATCAGAATCTGGCCAGCCGTTGAAAAGCCGACGCAGATCATATAGAGCATCTGCATTAGCTGACTCCCGTTCGACACCGCCGAAAGTCCATTCTGCCCCAGGTACTGCCCTACCACGATTGTATCCGTCGTCGAATACAGCGTCTGCAGCAGTGTACTGAGCATAAAGGGCAGTGAAAAAGCCAGCAGCGTCTTCGCCACCGGCCCATGGATCAGATCCTGTGCCCCTTCTGAATTGCCCTGTCTCTTTTCCAATCTTTCCGACATTCCATTTTCTCCTCAGTTTTATTCATTTTGATCGACTCTTCCGTGTCTTTTCGATTCAGTCGATTTTTGTCCTATATTATATAGTTCCGGCAGCAAAAGGTCAAGAATGGAACTCTTCCTAGAGCTTGTGACTCAGTCCGAAAATATATTGATTGTAGTGTTTTTTCGTGATATAGTATAGTTGCTGTCGACTCATTCCTGCAGCAGGGAGGAGGTGACGTCCTGTGGCAGATTTCATTGCTACGTTTTTTATCTCTATAGGAGCAAGTGTAATAGGAAATTACATATTCTACGTGATTGAAAATTACATGCGCAAACGGCTGGGTAGAGATAAGTAGTTGGACAGCAACAGCCTAAAAGGAGCAGCTCACCTAATGAGCAAGAACACCCCAGAGGGCACCATCCTCTGAGGTGTTCGTTTTTTGCGCCTCGTGACATTGCTACGTTCTTTGGCTGTTGTTATCTTACACCCATTTGTCTTTCATGTCAACTTCTAACTTTAGAAATAGCTTCAGCAAACAGCTTCAGCGTTACTATTCACGGGGTGGAGAAGACGGACTGAGATTTTGAACTTTCGTGAGA
>JAJBUL010000258.1:0-11989 GCA_020860365.1 Clostridiales bacterium
TCGCCATGAAAGGCTATGCCTGTGAAGCAAATTTTGAGCGGCTGCGCCGGGGTGAACAGCTGGCAAAGGAGAAAGGGTGTACGGTGCCCCAGATTGCCATGGCATGGATTTACCAGCAGCCTGTTCAGACGTTCGCTGTTGTAAGCACCTCGAAGCCGAAACGGATGCAGGAGAATGTAGACGCTTTGAATATAGAACTGACTCCGAAGGAACTGGCCTGGTTAGACCTGCGGAAATAACGACTTGAAATAAAAATACCCCTGAATGTAAAGGAGAAAAATCAGATGAAGCTCAGCGTAATGACACTGAACATGCTGTTTCCGGCAATGTTTAAATTTAGCATTGATCCTGATGAAGAAGATTTTGAAGAATACTATGACGAAATGATGCAAATCGTTTCCGACTGTGGATACAAAGCGGTAGATGTCTGCTTTGAGACAACAGTTTTGCCCACAGAAAGAATCATGGCGATTCTTAACAAATATAGCCTGAAGGTCAGCAGCTATATTCATATGGGAGCGTTTGCGGCAGAAAAGGATTGTAGCGAGCAGATTGAGAAAGCCAAAGCTGCTGCCGATCTGGCAGCCACTCTTGGAACAAAGGTACTGATGCTGGCGCCGCAGGCCCATGATGGCATTGAAACCTGTCCGACAGAAGAGATTCAGGATCCCATTGGACGTACTTATATCAATAAGCAGGACTATTTTAAATCATATTTTATTATTGCCTTAATAGTTGACGTAAGTATTAATATATAATCCTATCACAGATATTTCTAATCATTAATATCGTTCTCTATCTCCCGGATGACCCTGGCCGGTACACCTCCGACCACACAGTTGTCCGGCACATCCTTTGTAATAACAGCACCCGCAGCCACGACAACATTATTCCCGATGGTTACGCCGGGCAGGATGGTCACATTTCCGCCGATCCACACGTCGTTTCCAATGGTCACAGGCTTTGCAATTCCAAGATGCTTTCTCCGTCCAGCCGGATTCATGGGGTGGTTTACTGTGGAAATCAGCGTGTTGGGGCCGATCATCACATAGTCCCCGATTGTGACAGGTGCAATGTCCAGAATCGTCACGTTATAATTGGCAAGAAAATTCTCGCCCACAGAAATATGCAGCCCATAGTCGCAGTTGAACCCCGGCAGCAAGGCAGGATTTTCTCCTGTGTGGGCAAACAGTTCCTTGATGACAACAGCACGGGCAGCTTCGTTTGTCTGCGGAATTTTCTCCAGTCGTCCGCATACCTCTATGGCGCGCAGCTTCCTGTTGTTCACGCCCTCATCCCAAAAATCATATTCAAGCCCTGCATCCAGCTTCTCCAGTTCTGTCACAGTACAGCCCTCCTTTTTTCGTTTCTTTTTTGTCAGATACGATATAAATCACCAGCAGATAAACAAAACATAAAACCCAGATAATCGGCTCTGTAATGACTACGCCCCAATATCCCATACGGGGTACGAGGTACAGGCTGAAAATCACCTTTATCATCAGCTCCATGCTGCTGGAAACCACCGGCGCGATCTTATGACCCATCGGCTGCATAGCATTGCGGAACATCAGCAAAAGACCGAGTGGGAAAAAGAACAATGTGCATACCCGAAGGTTCAGAGCAGCATTTTCAATGACCGCTGCGTCCGTTGTACCGATCAGCAGATGAATGAGCTGCCGCCCAAGAGTAAAGGCAACCAGCACTGAAAAGAGCGACCACATAAGCTGCACCGCCGCAACCTGTCGGATGCCGACTCGAATGCGATCCCGCTTTCCGGCTCCATAGTTCTGGCTGGCAAAAGTAGCCGCCGCAGACCCAATGGTAGAAAGGGGCATCATCAGCATTTCGTAAATTCTGCGGGAGGCGGTGTGCGCCGTGACCAGAGTTGTTCCCAACTGGTTGATCCCTCTTTGAAGCGCAATGGAGCCGAGGGAAAACACCGACAACATCAGTCCCATAGAAAGACCGGTCTCCAGCATTTCACGCACCAATGCTTTCTCTGGTACCCAATCGCTTTTGGCAGGGAGAAATTTTCCATAGTGCCGGACGATAAAAACAATACAACAAAGCGCAGAAACGGCCTGTGCAATAACTGTAGCCATAGCAGCTCCTGCCACGCCCCAGGAAAGCACTAATACAAAAAGGCAGTCCAGAGAAAGATTGATGCTGCATGAAAGGATCAAAAAGTACAGCGGCGTCCGGCTGTTGCCGATGGCTCTTAAGAATCCCGCTCCCATGTTATAGGCAATCGTCGTAATCATTCCCGCGATAATCACGAAGATGTACTGATATGCCTGGTCAAAAATATCCACCGGTGTATCCAGCAAGATAAGCAACGACCTTAAAAGCGGCAGAGCAATGACTGTTAATGTCAGAGAAATTGCTGCATCCAGAAGTATCATGGAAGCAAACGCTTTCTTCATCTGTTCATATTGCTTTCCGCCGAACAGTCGTGCCAGAATCACGCCAAAGCCGTTGTTCATACCGGTCGCAAAATACACGATCACCGAATACAATGCAGAGGTTGCGCCGATAGCTCCCACGGCGTTTTCATCCAGGCCATACCCGACAATCATAGTATCCACCAGATTGTAAACCTGCTGGAACAGTGTTCCGATTAAAAGCGGTATTGCAAACCGCAGAATCAAGGAAAACGGTTTTCCCTGTGTCATGTCTAATGTTTTCATGTTTTTGCCTGTATCCCCGTCCGGCGTCTGCCGTGTGCCGAACCCCACACATGGGATTTCATAGCCATTATACTTCCGGAGCTTCGCCCCTCCTTGTCGCGTTCCTGTTTTCTGATGATAAGTATACACATCCAGAGATGATAAAACAGCGCTAAATCTTAATGATAATAGTGGTATTTTCTCATATTCTCTGGTATACTGAATAAGAGAAAGCCGATTGCTCCGCTCTGTGAGCTCTCGCAATCGTCGCCAGTATTCGCAATAAATACGGAGGTGTGCCATGAAAGATCAGATTTTGGCAAGCGCCATAGATAAACTGAGCAGGGAGTTTAATGCCATCGTATGGCAGTATCTTGATGTGCCGCCAGGCAGCCCAAGAGAAAAAACGCAGCTCTGGCCCGGACTGCCGACGGAGGACGTGATGATCTGCGTATACAAGGGAACAGAAATATTGGAGCTGTTCCACCGGCAGGATTTCTTCTTTTTCAACTTTGCCTATCATAGGGATTACAGCGCTCTGAGTTATCTGTTCGACAACCGGATCACCGTACATGAGGGGGAATGCTATATCGGCCAGCCCTATGCCGGGTATGCCATCAATGATAAGAGTGAAGATGAAACCATTATCATCGGCGTCTTGATTCAAACCGAAGCATTTTTCAAAACCTATTTTCACATCCTTTCTGCGGATGCCAAGCTCTTTCAGTTTTTCCTGAATCCGCAGATCAACGAGTATTCAGATGAATATATTCTTCTGAAATTTGATGATGAATTTTCTGTGCGCAGACTGTTGGAACTGATGGTCGTGGAATACGCTTCGCCCCAGGAGAACACTCAGGAAATTCTGAAGCCCCTGACGTTGGCGCTTATGATGCAGGTGGCGCGGCAGTATAAAAAGTCTAATCCCAAGGGAGAAACACAGACGCTTTCAGAGAAGATCGTCAGCTATATTGGCGAACATATTGACACCGTAACTTTGCAGGAGGTAGCAAGGCATTTTTCCTATCATCCGAACTATATTTCCACGCTTCTGCCAAAGGAGATCGGAAAGACCTTCTCTGAGGTCCTGTTGGAACAGTGGATGGAACGGGCCGTTGCCTTGCTGAAAGGAACGAATCTGCCGGTCAGCGAGGTGGCCGAGTTGCTCGGTTACAGTAACAGTAGCAATTTTTATAAGGCATTCCGGGAGTATTACAAGGTGTCGCCAAGGGAATATCAGAAGAAAACGGAATAGCATCTAAATAAAATGAAAAAGTCGGCACAGTCAAACCCGGTTAGAATTGGCTGTGCCGAATAATACATTTCAACGAACTTGCGCCTGCTATTCCCGGCGCTCCGCTATCCTCTTTGAACATACTGATTGGATGATCCATATTTAAAATACATTATAAGCAAACGGCTCCTCCAATTCTTCATCCAAAAGGGAAATCACCGTCTCATTCGTGCCGCCATAAAGGACAATACATTCTTCCTGCAGATAAAGGCGGATCGGACCTCCGTCTACCTGAAACATAGTAATATTCATGCTGACCCGGTTTCCTCCAGCATAACTGTAGCGTTCAAACACACGCACACTGCACCGGGAAGAACCTTCTCTGAAATCACTCCATCCCACGAGATAAGGAGGGATCCGCTTGCGGGAGGATACCTTATTTCCTACGCAAAGCCCAATCCGAACGAAGCGAGGATTTTAAATGGCTTTGCTCAATAATCCATGGATGCAGGGACACTGCCGCCTTTGATTCCTTCTTCAATCTTATCCAGTATCTGGTCAAAGTTTCCTGTAAGTGTCCGCTCTAATTTTGCCATAATCGTTCTCCTCGTTACAGATATCAGAATTCAGTGATTGATCTGAGTATAGCAGGTTCCACTTCCGGGTTCCCTATGAAAATTCTTAAGATTGTTAAAAACAGAGGTTTTCGATATTGTTGTTGCATTTTCCACATCCGGAATGTCTGTGATTATTTTCTTCAAATCAAAAACATTTACATTTTTTAATTATTCGTGTAATATTCTGCCGATCTCATGCGTTTTACAAATGAAGGTGCCTTCCAGACAAAACACGAAAGGGGAAACATCTCAGGCTGTTCTTACTCTCCAAACTGATACCCCTTTCCCCACACCGTCAGGATCAGTTTCGGCTTCTGTGGGTCAACTTCAATCTTCTTTCGCAGACGCCGGATATGAACCATAACAGTATTGCCGGAAGTATACACGAAGGATTCTCCCCATACACTCTCGTACAGATTTTCTACTGAAAATACTTTCTGCGGGTATTCCAGAAACAACAAAAGCAAGCTTTCTGGACCTGCATATCATGATGAATGATTCTTTTAGATGGTAAAAAGCGCCAGACCTGCTATGGCCGGGCGCTCCTGCTATATTTCTTATATTGATATTTAGAGTAAACAGTATACAGACTTAGTTAAAATCCCGTAGATTTGGATATTTATCCCTGCTCCAGGAAAAACCATTTTGATATTTCACAGTCATATACAAGGTTTCCCCATCCTTTTCCAGACGAACATAACACACTCCATCCTCAAACAGGCTTGTTATATCTATTTTCTGGTTCATCCAGTAAACCCAGACGCTGCCGCCCATGTAAAATCCATAATAAGGTGCGTTATCTACGGCACGCATGCGGTATACTTCCTTGCCAAAATATTCTTCCTGCCTTAAAAGAGTTTTTGGATTTTGCGAAGAAAAAGTACCAGGTTTAGAATCTTTGGCATTAAAAATTGATAAAAGCTTCAAATATCCTTTTACTGACCGGATTCACTTGATAGTCAAATTCCGGATGCCACTGAACCGACCATACAAATCTATGCTTTGTATGGCGCACGGCTTCTACCAGCCCATCTTCCGATTCTGCCATAACTTCAAGATCCGCCCCCAGCTCTTTTACTGCCTGATGGTGATAGCTGTTTACTCCCAGAGTTTCTATCCCCAGCAGATCATACAGCGGGGACTCTTTTCTTATCTGAACCGTATGGGCAATATTGGTGTAGGGCGGCTTCATATGATGCTCAACCGTGCTTTTATATTCTGTCGGCAGATCCTGATAAAGCGTCCCACCCTGCAGGACATTGATCAGCTGAATGCCGCGGCAGATACCAAGCACCGGCTTCTCGTTTGCAAGCGCGTTTTCGTACAGTATGCGTTCTATCCGATCCCTTGCCGGGCAGGTCTGTCCGCAAGATTCTTTTTTCTCCTGATGATATAAAGCAGGAGAGACATCATGCCCGCCAGTCATAAGCAGACCGTCACACAGTTCAAATATCTCCAGCACATCTTCCGGGGTGCCAGATAAAGGAAGAATGACCGGGATTGCCCCGGCATCCCTGATTCCATCCATGTATCCGGGAAGCATCCAGATACTTTCTTTTTCGTCGTCCCACAAGGGAACAACTGCTATCTTCGGCTTTGCCATCCTCTTCTCTCCTGTTCACTCTTCTCAATCGTAATTGCAAAAGACGCCACAAAATACCCTGCTGGTATCTGCAACGTCTTTGTCATTGGAAAGTTTAGTACAGATTTACAAAATAGTCAATTACATATTACGATTTCCATCCTCATCTCACACGGGAAACAGTCGCAATTTCGTCGCATCAAAATCTATGGACTATTAATAAACACAAAACCGCCACAGTCTCTTAACGGTTTTTCCACAAGTCAATCAAATTTTCTTCACACTGTCATAGTATTCTTTTTATCAGAAGCAGACAGCAAGTGCTTTAAAAATCTTTTTTTCATACTCGCCGGGGTCAGAAATGACCCCGGCCCTCCTTTTATCCGTATTCACTCCAGCTCAAAGGCTCCGGTGTAAAGCTGATAATACGTACCCTTCTGTGCAATCAGAGCGTCATGATCGCCCCGCTCAATGATCCGTCCATGATCCAATACCATGATCGCTTTACTGTTTCGGACAGTAGATAACCGGTGCGCGATCACAAAGACCGTCCTGCCGTCCATCAGATGATCCATTCCATCCTGCACAAGTGCCTCGGTCCTCGTATCAATCGAGCTGGTTGCCTCATCCAGAATCATGCAGGGCGGATTGGCCACCGCAGCACGGGCAATCGATAACAGCTGTCTCTGCCCCTGGGAGAGATTCGCCCCGTTACCTGTAAGCATGGTCTGGTAGCCGTCCGGCAGGCGCGTGATAAAACTGTCCGCGTTCGTCAGCTTCGCCGCCGCAATGCATTCCTCATCCGTGGCGTTCAGCCTGCCATAGCGAATATTGCCCATCACCGTCCCGGTAAACAGGTTCACATCCTGCAGCACAATTCCAAGGGAGCGGCGCAGATCCGGCTTTTTGATTTTATTAATATTGATCCCGTCATAGCGGACTTTCCCATCTTCAATATCATAAAAGCGATTGATCAGGTTCGTGATCGTCGTCTTTCCGGCACCCGTGGCACCCACAAAAGCAATTTTCTGTCCAGGCTTTGCATACAGGGAAATATCATGCAGCACCATTTTTTCCGGTACATAACCGAAATCCACGTGTTCCAGCTGAATGTCCCCCTTCAGCTCGGTGTATGTCACAGAGCCGTCTGCCTGATGCGGATGCTTCCATGCCCAAAGGCCTGTTACATGATCAGCCTCTGAGAGGCTGCCATCGTTATCCTTTTTCGCGTTTACCAGCGTGACATAGCCGTCATCCTGCTCCGGCTCCTCATCGATCAGGGCAAAGACCCGGCCGGCGCCGGCAATTCCCATCGCAATCATGGAGACCTGCATGGAGACCTGTGAGATGGTCTGGGAAGACTGCCTCGCCATGCTAATGAACGATACGATGATTCCTGCTGAGATTGTTTAGCTCCCGGCAATGCCGATGTTGGTTACCCCAAAATAAATCAGCAGCGCCCCGATCACCGCCAGGACTACATACAGCAGATTCCCCAGATTATTCAGGATCGGTCCCAGCACGTTCCCGTAGGAATTGGCTTTTGTGCCATCCTCAAACAGCTTGTCATTCAGCTTCACAAAGTCCGCCTTACATTCCTCCTCATGGTTGAAGACCTTCACAACCTTCTGTCCGTCCATGATTTCTTCTATAAAGTCTTCTTCCTCTGCCAGGGATTTCTGCGGTTCGACCAGATACCGGGAGCTTGCCCCGCCAAAAGTCTTTGGAGCCCGCAGCATCACAATCGCAAATGCAAATACCACCAAGGTCAGCCAGACACTGTAGTACAGCATTAGAAAAATGATGGATACCATCGTCAGCCCCGCCTGGAACAGCTGCGGCAGACTCTGCCCGATCATCTGACGGACCGCATCTGTATCATTTGTGTAGGTGCTCATGATGTCGCCGTGCGCGTGCGTATCAAAATATTTGATTGGCAGGGTTTCCATCCGGTCGAACATATCAATTCGGAAATGCTTCAGCGTCCCCTGCGTGACCACCGCCATAATCCTCGTATAGGTAAAGGATGCCAGGATTCCCATCACATAAATGACTCCCATCGTGACCAGGATGGAAACCAGCCGCCCCCATACGGCATCCATCCCGGATGTGATTCCCGGAGTGATACATTCATCAATCAGCCGCTGCAAAAAAGCCGTTGCCACGACCGAGGCACAGGCGCTGACAATAATGCAAACCATCACCACGATCAGATGTGCCGGATATTGCCGGAATAAATATCGAATCAGGCGTCCAAAGCTGCCCGGTTTTGTTTCTCTTTTTTCATTCATTTCAGACTGCCTCCTTACTCTTTGTCTGCGCCTCATACGCTTCCCAGTAGATCCCATGTTTTGCCAGCAGTTCTTCGTGATTGCCCTGCTCTGCAATCCTGCCATCATCCAGCACAAGGATCACATCCGCATCCTCCACAGAGGACACCCTCTGCGCAATGATAATCTTCGTAGTATCCGGGATTTCCGTTCGAAATGCCCTGCGGATCAGCGCATCTGTCTTCGTATCAACCGCAGAGGTAGAGTCATCGAGAACCAGAATCTTCGGTTTTTTCAGCAATGCACGCGCGATGCAGAGCCGCTGCTTCTGTCCGCCCGAGACATTCGTGCCTCCCCGCTCAATGTAAGTATCATATCCATCCGTGAGCTGTTCAATAAACTCATCCGCCTGAGCCGCCCTGCACGCCTGGACCAGTTCTTCATCCAAAGCCTCCCTGTTTCCCCAGCGCAGGTTTTCTTTTATCGTCCCGGAAAAAGCACATTCTTCTGCAGAACCACAGATACCGCATCCCGGAGCGTCTCCAGGTCATATTCCCGCACGTCGTGCCCACCTACACGCACACTGCCCTCACTCGTATCATACAGACGCGAAATCAGCTGGATCAGAGTGGTCTTGGAAGAGCCGGTGCCTCCCATAATCCCCACCGTCTGCCCGGACGCTATCTCCAGATTTACATCAGACAGAGCTGCTTTTTTGCTTTTTTCATGATACCGAAATGTCACATGGTCGAAAACAATACTGCCATCCGGCACTTCGGTAAGGCCGTTTTCCGGAGAAACGAGCGTACTGTCAAAGGTCAGAACCTCCACAATACGGTTTGCCGATTCCACTGCCATACTGGTCATAACGAACACCATGGAGAGCATCATCATAGAAGAAAGAATCTGCACCCCATAATTTATCAGGGAGGATAATTGTCCCGTCGTCAGACTCGATCCGGCCGTATTGATAATAATCGTTGCCCCAAAATAGCTGACCAGCATAAATGCGGAGTAGATACAGAGCATCATAAAGGGATTATTAATGGCCAGTATTTTTTCCACCTTTGTAAAATCCTGACACACATCCTCCGCGGCACGGCCAAACTTTTCCTTCTCATAATCCTCCCGTACAAAGGATTTCACCACACGGATTGCGGATACATTTTCCTGTACAGAATTATTCAATGCGTCATATTTCCGGAAAATCCTGCGGAAGATTGGGGAAACATGGATCGCAATCCCAAACAGAACCACCCCCAGGATGGGAAGCAGCGCCAGGAAGATCAGCGCCATCCGCGGATGGATGGTCAGGCACATCACCATGGAAAACACAATCATCAGCGGGGTACGGATCGCTGTCCGGATCAGCATCTGGTAAGCGTTCTGGACATTCGTCACATCCGTCGTCATCCTCGTCACCAGAGAAGAGGTAGAAAAATGGTCAATGTCCGCAAATGAAAAATCCTGAATCCGGAAAAACAGGTCCTGCCGCAGATTTCTGGCAAATCCGCAGGAAGCTACCGCAGCCATCTTCCCGGCCAGAAATCCAAATAAAAGGGAGAACATCGCCATAATGATCAGGGCAATCCCCAGTTTTAAAATCGGACCAAGCGCCTCCCCTGTCATCCGGTCAATCAACTCCGCCATCACAAGCGGCAGCAGGCATTCCAGAGCAACCTCCATCGAGACAAAAACCGGTGTCAGGATGGATTCCCTTCTGTACTGCCGTACACTTTTCAATAACGTCTTAATCATAGCTTTCAAATCCTGTCTTTCTTTTCCTGTCTTATCAAATGTATGCATTTAATTGCATGTAATTAAACATATCAATTCAAATGTCAGCGTTTGATTTGCACAAACAAATAGGGGGAATTTCTCCCACCCATTCGCTGTACCAGTTTCATTTCATCGTATCGTTTACTTTTAAGAGCAAACGGTAAAACTCCTTCCGTTCCTCCTCATCCAAACCCGCCACAAGAATCTGCTCTCCTACCTCCAGATCCTGCTCGGATGCCTCGCATAGCTCTTTTCCCGCCTCCGTCAGCCGGATATATTTCAGACGTTTATCCTCCTTCGGGACAAAACCCTCCACGAGCCCTTTCCGCTCCAGCCGGACAATCACGCCAGCGGCGGTAGGCTGCGCGACTTCGAAATGCTTCTCCAGCGTCTTCAGTGGAACCGAATCCATATCAGCATTGTAAATCGCCATCAGCATCTGCATCTGCGCAAACGTAACACCATGGCCGCGCAGTTTTTCATTTGCGCCTTTCTCCATTTTCTCGTTAATCCGCTTCATCAGTCCTGCACAACGTACATCATCATTCATGACTGTCACCTCGTTTTCTTGCGTTTAAAAGCATAATATCATTTTAATCGTATGCTGTCAACAGGCAGTTTTGATTTTCAACGTCATTTTTATCATTATAAAATTGAGGATGGAAACCATCAATTTTGATGGACTGCCTTGCTATAACCAAACAGAATGACGACCACTCTCCAAACTCGTTTTCTGAGTCTGGAGGAATTTTATATGTGTTTGGCCCGCTATCGCAAACTACCGGATGCCTGTCGCATCTGCTGCTGGACTGCCTGAATAAAAAGCCGGTGCGTCTCCTGTATCCGATAAAGACTGGTTTTTGTATGAGGCTGTGTTATGCGGACGGTGCTGCGAATAAGGTATTGCTCTGGGTGGGTGTGCTGCTGACATTTTGTGGCTTTGTGTTATCATGGATGATAGCTTTGTTACTGTAAATAATAGTGGAATACCTTTATAAATGTGATAAAATCTTCTAATGATAACCGTAAAAGAATGGAGATGACAAGACCAGACGCAGTAGATTTCCCGAAAAATAAAGAAGAAGAACGTCAGGCTTCTGTAGAACCCTTTCTGAAAACTTTCCTGCTGTCTGAATTCTCCAGCACACCTCATGAGCATATATATTATTTAATCATTCAGTTCTTCCCACTCCGTGATCTCTCCGGTGAACAGTTGCTTCAGCTGTTCTTCGGTCACGTTCTCCAGCGGATTCTGCCCATTTACAATCACTGCAATACCATCTTGTACAATCGTCTCATATGTAAGCAGTTCCTCTTCATAATCCTTCAGTTCCCTGGAGGCCATGCCGAAATCACACAGCCCCTGCATGGCGTCATTTAGTCCGGCAGTAGAATCAGAAGGCACAACTTCTACTGTAGCATTGGGATTGTACTCCATGTACTCCGCCGCAAGTGCCTCAATAAGCGGCGCTGCAGATGTGGAGCCGTGTATCGTAATCGTCCCTGCCTGTTTTCCGGACAAAAATGTCGTCTCTTTTGCGACCGCAACATAGGATTCTTCGACAATCCCCTGACCTTTCCCTTTCACGTAGGTCAAAAAATCCTGCTCCAGTTCACTGAGACTTCCGGACCATGCGAGGATAAAAGGCCGGGAAAGAGAGTAATCACCGCTCTTTACATTCTCTGTCGTTCCAGCAACGCCATTTACCGCCAGTACCTTTTCTTCCTCCAGCGCACTTAAAGAGCCCATCGAAATATAACCGATTGCAGATTCGTCTTCCCGTACAGCGGTGCTCACGTCGTCCGCGAGCGGCACTATCGGAGCGTCAGTCGGTGGG
>JAJBUL010000258.1:11999-15771 GCA_020860365.1 Clostridiales bacterium
CCATCTTCCCCGCGCTCGTCAAAGCCAAGCAGTTCTGCAAACGCACTTCTGGTTCCCGAACCTTCCTCTCTGGAAACCCCCTGAACACTTCCCAGTGTGCCAAGTCCGGCTACCGTTTCTTTTTCCTGCTCTTTTTCCGCACTGCATCCGGTGAGCATTAACAGCGCAGCCAGAAAAAATAACACACACATACCAGTTTTCATAATTTTCCGCTTTTCCAGTGCAAAAGCAGATGAGATTTTTGCTTCATTCTTCTTTTTCATGTTCTCCACCTTTCCATCTTTTCTCAGACCGGAAGCCTTTCAATGCTCCGGCAGTGAAAAACGAAACCATCGGAACCGTAAGGATCACTCCCAGCGTTGCCGAAACACCCTGAAGGATTTCCAGCCCGACACTGTACATGTTCAGGACCTGATAATAAGCATAGTTGTAGCTGTAGATATAAACAAATGTATTAATGGAACCACCCGCGAAAGCAAGGATCAGGGTGTTGGACATAGTACCCATCATATCGCGCCCAACGTGGATTCCTGACAGGAAGAGTTTCTTACGGCCAAGCGAAGGAGTTTGCTCATGGATTTCATTGACCGTACTTGCCACAGACATGGCTACATCCATCACTGCCCCCAGTGCTGAGATCAGGATTCCGGCAAACATCAGCCCTCCGATACGGATATCCGTCATTTCCCCGATATAGATCAGATCTTCGATATCGCTTACGTTGTAACCGGAAAGATGTGCAAACCGCCCAAACAGCTCCGCACTGACCGCGGCGATGCCTACGCCGAAAATCGTTCCCGCCATGGCACAGACCGATTTCACCGTCCAGCCGTCAATCAGAAGCATCACAACCACCGTTACGAGCGCGACCAGAAAGACCGCAGACAGGATCGGAGAATATCCCCGGTACACCATAGGGATAAACAGAAAAATAATACAGGCGAATGTAAAAACAAGCCCAAGCCCCGATTTCCACCCTTTCCGTCCGCCGATCAGGCCAAGCACGACCAGGAAAAAAATCAGAATGGCATAGAGCTGGTTCCCCCGGTCATAATTATAAACGCTGACTGTCATATAATCATCGGATTCACTGATGATCACTATGACCCGCAGGCCAACCGTGCAGTTTGCTCCATAAAGATAAGAGGAAGAGCTGGTGGCTTCCAGTATTTTTCCTTTATGCTCGCCGGTAAGGATTTCCACCTCAACCGTCTGGTAGCCCGCGCGGGTACCTTCACTGGTTAAATTGTCTTCCACAATCGACACCACACGCGCCTTTTCAAAGGTACGCCCTTCATTGGAGAGCAGTACGGTCTTTTCCGTCTGACCAAGCCACCACGCAATGAAGTCCAGATTGTCGCCAAGAGACGTGCACATCCAGGCCGCCTGTGTCAGCGTATTCGCCCAGTTGTAGCTGTCGCTGGCCACCGAATCACTCTGCACCTCATAGAATTCATCCGTGAGGTCGTCCGGGCTCTTTGCCTTCAGCTCATTAGAAGAACCGATCTGCGGATCGCCTACAAACGCAAACGTAAATCTGTCTGTGCTGCCTGTCGTAAAGGACTCAATCTCCTTGCCCTCTACCTGATAATAATAGGTTGTGTCATCTGCCAGCCCCTTCAGCACAGCCTTGTTGCTGGTATAGGCCACTCCGTCGCTGTCTGTCTGCCCCGTTGCTGTCCGTGTGATCTCTGCTACCTGCCCATCGCTTAAATCTTCCTGTGTCCCCCAGATCAGTGAAGTCTCCTCGCCATCTTTAGAATGCCACGCAAAGTTCATCTGTGACTCATCCTCACCCGGGGGCATCGACACCAGCGTCCAGTCATCCTCCGTCTCTTCCCAGACGCTCTCCTTCCACTCTTTATAGGTGGAATCCGTTGATTCATCGTTCACGGTTTTTCCGTCTGGAGCCGCGTCCGCCAGTGCAGTCGTACCCGGAACTACTGCCATAGCCGCCGCCATTATCAGAGCGATCCACCTGTTTCTCTTTTTCATGTCCTCATCCTTTCTCACTTCTGGTCAAAGTTCGATCGGATCTTCCGGTTCTTCCACAGACAAATGACGGACAATGTGCAGTCACGCAAAATATCCGTGCTGCAGTCAACATCGGTCTTCATGACTCTTTCCCTCCACTGCAGCGATATTCCATCGGTGAC
This sequence comes from Clostridiales bacterium, assembly GCA_020860365.1. GTDB lineage: Bacteria > Bacillota > Clostridia > Lachnospirales > Lachnospiraceae > Choladousia. Next base: position 14,156 of record JAJBUL010000258.1, read on the forward strand.
ATGCCTGTTTCCTGGCGGAACAGCTCTCCAAAATAGCTGGGGCTGGCAAATCCGACTTCCTCACAAATGTCCTGAATTGAGATATTGGTATAGACGATCAGTCGTTTCGCCTGTTCCATCCTGCATTTCAGGATATACTGTTTGATGGGTACCCCAACCTCCGCTTTGAATTTTTTTGCCAGGTGGGTTTCCGAGTAATTCACATACTGTGCCAGGGTCTTCATTTGCAGTTTTTCCTTCAGATGAAGCTGGATATAATTGCAGCATTTCATGATTTGCGGGGATATATCACTTCTTGCATGGCATTGGTTCACCCGCCGTAAAAAGTCATCCACCATGGCAGAGTTTACGTCCATAATGTCCAGCAGTGTCGCACAGCCTTCAATGCTGTTGATATACTGATCGCTCAGGGTGTGGGCAATTTCCGGGCTAAGCCCGCCCCGGATCGCAGAACGTGTACAGAGCGCGACATGGATAATCACTGTATTTTTCGTCATCCGTAGCGAATTTTCACTCATCAGAAACGAAGGGTTCAATAGTTCCACCATTTTACTGGAAAAGGCTTTATATTCCATATCGCCCTCTTCCATCATCTGCTGCAGCCTCTGTTCCATAATCCACGAATAATCTGCAGGTGTGGTTCCTTCAGGTATTCCTTCTACAGTGATTCCACCGGTTATTCTTTCAGGGATTTCCCGCTGCATTTTTTCTGCGGAAGCATAACGGTAATCGCTGAAAGAAATCTTTTCTCCCGTGATGCAGTAATGCATCATCAGGCCAAACTCCATAAAGCGGTCAATCTGCAAAATAGGCAGCTCATATAACAGATCCAGAAAAGCCTGCTTCACAGGAGCAGATAACCGAAGCTGGATCAAAGCCTGTTCGATGCCGTTATCGGTAATTTTTTCATAAAATACCGGCCCTATGACATATGCGTACAGTGGCTGCCCGGCATCATCCTTTTCAAAGTCACAGATCCAGGTTAAGCCTAATGCATTATGGAATATCATCGGATAGGTTGCAGGCGCATTTTTCCATATATCCGGAGAATAGTCATTTAACTCCATAAAGAAAAAGGTCTGCAATTCATTTGGGTATGGACAATTTGTAGCGCACAGCTGCAGCCCGGGAGTATATGTCCAGAAATACATATTGTGTCTGCAGCCAATCAGCGTCTGAAGTAATTCCAGCCTTTCGGCAGTCGTTCCCACCATAAACTATGCCTCCGTTATCAGATAATCCCGAAGAATATCTTCATCATCCTTATTGCTGCACACGATTGAGCCAAGCTCCAAAAGCTCCTGCTTTGCGGCAATGACCGCGAAAACGTATTTTGAAAGCTGGGATTTTAAGTTTAATACATCGCCCTGCTCAGAAGAAAACAGAACCTCTCCCTCACACAGGTCCACGTCCCTTAGAAAGGATACCACATCACAATTGGATAAAAATTTCATAGCTGCCTCCTCGCCAGTTGATTAATGGTTGGCTGATTGCCCTATTTTAGCTTATTCTGCAAAGTTATGCCAGATGCAGGAATATAAAAAAACCGATATTTTTGTCAAAAAGTTACTATTCACAGTCCAAAGTGGTTTAAATTACTCCATCCCAAATAGGCC
>JAJBUL010000294.1 GCA_020860365.1 Clostridiales bacterium
GAGGAACCAAACACCTTAGATATCATCCCCACCCCGTGAATAGTAACATTTAAATTGTTTTTTCTTCCATTGATGTCTTAATTGTTCATTCTTTATATTTAATTCAGAAAATTTAAAGTTTTATCTATTAAATCCAGAAACAAATCACACCCCTGTGCATCAAAAAAGCAGCCTTCCAGGCTGCTTTTTCCCTCGTTCTTCTCCGCTTATCCGATTCTGTTTATTAACCCTGTTCTCCATACGGATCTTTCCGCATTCTGTTTTTATAGTGAACGACAAACTTCTTTTGTCACTCACTATAAATGATGTACACAGACGCGTATGGAATGGCAGCTTCGCAGCCTCGCGTCTGTCGCAAAGTAAAACGACTTACGTCGTTTACCATAAGATCAGGTGAAAAATAAGCAGTGCAAATCCGGACATCAGCCCGTCCGCAGACGGAATTTACGCGCTTCCTTCTCACTGTTAATCAGCTCGATCTCTGCGCCCAGGCTTCTCAGCTTCTCATCGAAGCGCTCGTAACCACGCTGGATATACATAATATCATCAATCGTCGTGACGCCCTCCGCAGCCAGCCCGGCGATGACCAGTGCCGCCCCGGCTCTCAGATCCGGTGCGCTGACGCGTGCTCCGGTCAGGGTCTCTACCCCTGTAATAATCGCTGTGTTACCTTCTACACGAACATTTGCCCCCATACGGGTCAATTCGTCCATATATTTAAAACGGTTTTCAAAAATACTCTCTGTCACAATGCTGGTGCCGCGCGCCAGCGCAAGTGTTACTCCGATCTGCGGCTGCATATCCGTTGGATAGCCTGGATAAGGAAGCGTCTTAACATTCGTGCTGCTCAGGCGTTTCGCTGCCACGACCCGCACCGCATTGTCAAACTCCTCTACCTCACAGTCAATCTCCAGGAGCTTCGCCGTAGTCGCCTCAAGGTGCTTCGGGATCACATTTTTTACCATCACATCTCCCTTGGTCGCGGCAGCGGCGAACATAAATGTGCCGGCCTCAATCTGATCCGGGATGATGGAATACTCGGTGCGATGGAGCTTTGCCACCCCACGGATACGGATCACATCTGTGCCTGCGCCCTTAATGTTAGCGCCCATGCTGTTCAGAAAATTCGCAACATCCACCACATGCGGCTCACGCGCACAGTTTTCAATAATTGTATAACCCTCCGCCATCGATGCCGCCATCATAATGTTAATGGTTGCCCCGACAGATACGGTATCCAGGAAAATATGACTGCCATGCAAATGATCCGCTGTCGCAATAATATAACCGTTCCGAATCGTTACCTTCGCGCCAAGTGCTTTAAATCCTTTGATATGAAGGTCAATGGGCCTGCTGCCGATATTGCATCCACCCGGGAGCGGCACCTCCGCCTTTTTATATTTGCCAAGAAGAGCTCCGATCAGGTAATAGGAAGCTCTGATTTTTTTGATATATTCATAATCCACGCTGACTTCGCCGATATTCTTGCTGTTCAGCATCACGGCGTGACGTGTAATCCGGTCTACCTTCACACCGATGCTCTCCATCGCTTCCAGGAGAACATTCGTATCGCGCACATCCGGCAAGTTGTCAATCAATACGGTATCATCCGTCATAATTGTCGCCGCGAGAATACCGAGCGCCGCATTCTTGGCTCCGGAGATCTCCACCTCACCAACCAGTGGATTCCCTCCTCTGATAATGTACTGTTCCATTGGAATACCTCTGCTATCGTTTATTCATACTCCCTGCATACAACGCCAGCCGCAAAATATCCTGAACGGCTCTGTGGTCGAATATGAAACATCTTTTCATCCCATACCCGCCTGCGCATAAGCCAGAAAACTTTCCCTGCCGGCTCTGTGCATGCAAATTTCCGGGGCTCCCCTCCCGGAAATCACGCGAAATTGTTATAAGTATACCACATTTTAAAAGAAAGTAAACCAAATTTCATAAGTTTAAGCGTTTTCGTCATTATGAACCAAACATACATTCGTATTTCACATTCGAAATTCACTTATACGATCTGCGCTTTTTCCAGACGCTGAATCCAAAGCTTCCGAGTTCTTCTCCAAGCGAAAAATACGTTCCATGTGAATAAACCATAAGATCTGCGTCCTTCAGGCACAGTTTTCCTTTTTTATCCAGGTATTGCGGATCCACATCTACGCCAAGTACTTCCGAAATAAACATATGGTGAGAACCAAGCTCTACTACTTCCCGGACCTGGCATTCTATGTTCACCGGACTCTCCTCAATCAGCGGTGGCGCAACGTATGTCGCCGGAGCGGCAGTGAGAAAAGCTTCCCGGAATTTGTCAACATCCCGTCCGGAACGAACACCACAGTAATCAGCTGCCCGCGCCAGCTTTTTCGTCGTCAGGTTGATCACAAATTCCCCCGTCTCACGAATGATATTGTAAGAATACCGTTCCGGTCGGACAGAGATTGACACCATAGCCGGGGCACTGCAGACCGTACCAGCCCAGGCAACGGTGATGACATTTGGCCGCTCCCCCGGACGGGCGCAGCTCACCATCACTGCCGGAAGCGGATAAAGCATATTTCCGGCTTTCCATATTTCTCTGCTCATACAGTTCCTTACGCCCCCGTCACCTGGCTGATTCCAGTCATCAGTGACGGCACCAGCTGCTTTTTACGCGAAACAACACTCTGTAAATACACACTGCCATTTTCGAGCCTTTTATGGAAAGAGGCGTCAATGATGTCGACATCATCCCTGCCATAGCAGATCAGCTCCGTCCCTTCTTCTATGATATTCGTCAGCATAAAGCAAACCATATCAAGCTCTTTCTTTATCACCAGATTTTGTAAAAACGGAGTGATCCTCTCTTTGATGTTCTTCAGCTCTTCTTCACTCATGGAAGTGATCTGGCCGACCCCAACGTTCATATCACCCATCTCAAATTTCTTAAAATCCTGATAGCAGATTTCCTCCGGCGTCTTTGTCAAAAGATCACTGCCTGCGGCAAACATTTCCTTTGCATGCGCCTCACACTCAATGCCCGCAATCTTTGCCAGCGCCCGCGCCGCCTCAATATCCATCGGAGTACAGGTCGGTGAGCGGAAAATCAGGGTGTCCGAAATAATCGCGCTGCACATCAGTCCAGCGATATCCGGCGGAATCTCCACGCATCTTTCGCGATACATCTGATAAATGATCGTACTCGTGCAGCCCACCGGCTGATTTCGGAAATAAACCGGATTGATTGTCTCCAGAGAACCGCCGATCCGGTGGTGGTCAATGATCTCCATAATTTCCGCGTCCAGCACATTGTCCACCGCCTGTGTAACCTCATTGTGATCCACCAGAATCAGCCCACGTCTGCGCACACCCAGCAGGTTTCGCCGGGAAATCATCCCCACATAATAACCGCCCTTATCCAGAATCGGAAAATCCCTGTAGCGCTTTTTCGACATGGTATCGCGGATGGATTCCGTATAATCGGAGAGATGGAAGGTCAGGAGATTCTCCTCCTTTTGCATAAAAAACTCCACCGGCATGCTCTGGTTGATCAGACGCGCCACCGCGTAGGTATCCAGCGGTGTCACAATCACCGTACAGCCCCGCTCCTCAGCCAGCCGCTGAATCGTCCGCGAAACAGGCGCCCCCAGGCACACTATAATACAGCCTGCCTGCATTTCAATCGCGCAAAGCTGCCCCTCATAGCGGTTGCCAAGAATCACCATATCATTCTCTTTGATATAATTTTCCATCACATCCGGATTCGCCGCCGCAATCACGACCTGCCCCTTGTCAAAATAGCCGTCTGGGTCACCGACAATCATCTCCGCTTCCAGTGTCTCCAGAATGTTCCGATACGGCGTCTTCGCCGTGGAGACAATTGAACTCTCATATTCTTCCATATAAGACTTCGCGATATCATTGATCGTGATCAGGCCCTTCAGCTTATTCTTAGAATTTGTGATTGGGAGCGTAAAAATATTCTGCTCCTGCATCAGCGTCCAGGCGCGTTTCAGGGAAAGATTGCTGCGCACTCCTTCTACCTTACGGATCTCCATATCCTTGACACGCGTACCGATATTTTCCAGTAAAAGCGGCGTCTTTGCATGAAAACGTTCCAGCACAAATTGTGTCTCCGCACTTACCAGTCCGGCGCGCGCCGCCACAAAGTTGTATGGCTCTCCAAGCTGGTTTTTCAGATACGCATACGCGATCGCCGAACAGACCGAATCCGTGTCTGGATTTTTATGACCTACCACGCAGACCGTGCGTTTGCGTTGCTTTGCATTCTCCGCAGCCCCATGTTTCGCGTCAGAAACGCGTTTATTTCCCGCTTCTTCCATAATCCTCTCCTCTCTCTCTGTTCTCCCCGAGAGACTCATGCCCGGACAGGCCGTTACAACTCACGTCCTGATCAGATTTACGTTATTATTCCTCTTTCCTCTTCCTTTGCACCACTCACTCTACGCCCCGTTCTGTCACCCGCGCATAGATCAGCGGATGTTTTTGAGGAGCATTGGGCAAAATAACAACGGCCTCTTTCAGCCGATTAAGCGCACCATCCAGCTTTGCTTCCACGGAAGTCAGCAGTCTGGCGATCGTCTCTCCTTTCTTCACCGCATCCCCTGTTTTCTTATTCAGAATAATGCCAGCGAGCGGATCAATCGTACTTTCTTTCGTCTCACGTCCCGCCCCCAGAAGGGAAGCTGCTATGCCAATATCCTCCGCATCCATTTTTACAATATAACCACTCTCTTCCGCCGTAAATGCCCCTTCGAACGGTGCCTGTCCCAGCTTCTCCGGATGGAAAACGTAGTCCGGATCGCCGCCCTGTCCTTCGATCATCACAGCCAGTTTTTCGAGAGCCGCGCCAGAATCAATCGCCTGGCGCGCCAGAAAACGGCACTCATCGGCTTCCCCCATATCAGCCAGCTGCAGCAGCTGCGCTGCCAGTGCCAGACTTACCTCCGTCAGATCCTCCGGGCCTTCCCCTTTCAGGGTGCGCACCGCTTCCTCCACCTCAAGTGCGTTTCCAATCTGGTACCCCAGCGGAACATCCATATCGGTGATCAGAGCGGCGATCTTTTTGCCATTGCGCACACCGATCGCAACCATCTTCTGCGCGAGCTGAATCGAATCCTCCACGGTCTTCATAAAGGCGCCGCTGCCAGTCTTCACATCCAGCACGATGCAGTCACTGCCGGCCGCGAGTTTTTTACTCATAATCGACGCCGCAATCAACGGAATACTGTCAACCGTCGCCGTCACATCGCGCAAAGCGTAAAGCTTTTTATCTGCCGGAGCCAGATTGCCGGACTGTCCGGTTACCGCAATCCCTGTACGGCGAACCACATCCAGGAATTCATCCTTTTCCAGAGAGACCCGCGTCCCGGGGATGGATTCCAGCTTATCTACTGTCCCGCCGGTATGCCCAAGCCCCCGCCCCGACAGCTTCGCCACGGTGCAGCCACAGGCAGCGACAATCGGGGCGACAATCATCGTCGTCTTATCCCCGACCCCGCCGGTGGAATGCTTATCTACCTTCACACCCGGAAGAGATGAAAGATCCAGCTTCTCTCCGGAGCCTGCCATCGCGTCCGTTAAAATAGCTGTCTCCTCATCCGTCATTCCCTGAAAATACACAGCCATCAAAAACGCCGACATCTGATAATCCGGAATATCCCCTTTCGTATATTCCGCAATCATCCAGCGAATCTCCTCTTCTGAGAGCGCAATGCTGCTGCGCTTTTTTACAATGAGATCATACATCCTCATACGAAGCTCTCCCCTCCTTCTGACACAATTGTTCTTAAGCTTCTAAATCTTCCGGCCCAAAATTCAGCGGAAGCAGCTCTTCCAGCGTATAAACCCTGTAATCCTGCGGACTTCGCGCCAGTAAAACCTGAAAGGTTTTCGGGTCACAGAACTCTGCCATCACCTGCCGGCAGACGCCGCAGGGCGGACAGTAGTCTAACGCATCCTTTTCCATGGCTCCTCCAACGATCGCGATCCGCCGGAACTGACGGTATCCTTCCGATACTGCCTTAAAAATCGCGGTACGCTCCGCGCAGATCGTCGGTGTGTAAGACGCATTCTCTATATTGCATCCCAGAAACACATGACCATCCGCCGTCTCCAGCGCTGCGCCTACCCCAAAATGAGAATACGGGACATACGCGCGCTGCCGCGCCTCACAGGCCTTTTTTATTAACTCAGAATCCTGCATCCTTTCCCTCCGTTTCCGCCTGTCAGCCTTGCTCCGACACATGTGCCTTCCAACACACAGCGTTCTCAGCCTCAGGCAGCACGTCTATCCATTATAAACCCGGTAATGGCTTCCGCCCAGTCAAAATCAGGTCTGCGCTTTCACTTCCTTCCAGAAGCTCTGCCCATCCAGGCTCTCTGGAATGCCAAACATCTCCAGCACGGTCGCCGCAATATCCGCGAAGCTGCTCCTCGTACCGATCGACACTCCCGGGCGCACACTCTTTCCATAGAGAAGCATCGGCACATACTCACGCGAATGATCCGTACCCGGGAACCCCGGGTCGCAACCATGGTCCGCCGTGATCAGTACCACATCGTCCTCACGCATTTTTTCCATCATCCTGGCAAGCTGCCTGTCAAAAAGCGTAGCAGCCGCCGCATAGCCGTCTATATCATTCCGATGCCCATAAAGCATGTCAAAATCTACCAGATTTACAAAACAAAGTCCGGTAAAATCCTCTTCCATCAAGGCCAGCGTCTTATTCATGCCATCCTCGTTATCCTGAATCGGCGTCGTATGCGCGATGCCCTGTCCCGCAAATATATCGTTGATCTTGCCGACTCCATATGTGTCAAATCCATGCTCACGCAGGCTCACCAGCATCGTGCGCTTTGGCGGCACAAGCGAAAAATCATGGCGATTCCTGGTTCTGGTAAAAGTCGCCGCATTATCACCCACAAACGGCCGTGCGATGACACGCCCCACACCGTGCTTTCCCTGCAGAATCGCCCGCGCCTTGCGGCAATAGTCATACAGCGTCTCCAGCGGAACCACGTCCTCGTGCGCCGCAATCTGAAATACGCTGTCCGCCGAGGTATAGACAATCAGATCTCCGGTTTTCCTGTGCTGCTCCCCGTAATCACGAATCACATCCGTGCCGGAATAAGGCAAATTGCAAAGCACACCTCGCCCAGTCTGCTCCCGGAAAGGTGCAAGCACTTCTTCCGGAAATCCATTCGGATACACCGGCATCGGCTCCGGCGAAACTACGCCCGCAATCTCCCAATGGCCAATCGTCGTGTCCTTGCCCATCGAGCGCTCCCGCAGCCGCCCATACGCCGCAATCGGCGCGTCCACACTGGGTCGACAGGTCACACCGTCAATGTTAAACATGCCAAACCGTTCCAGATTCGGTGTATCATAGCGGTCTGATTTCACAATCGTAGCCAGCGTATTTGCTCCGACGTCCCCGAACAAATCCGCGTCCGGTTCATAACCAATGCCGAAGCTGTCAAGTACGATGACAAATACCCGTTTTACATTCAATTAATACCGCCTCCCATCCAGGCAGGGCTTACCCTGCCTCTGCAAATACGCAAATCCATACACACGTATTTCGAGACTTAACAGGTGAATCACTATGCGATTTCCAGCGCAACCTTCACCATATCATTGAAACTGTTCTGACGCTCTTCGGAGGTCGTCTCCTCTCCGGTCACCATGCTGTCAGAAATCGTACAGATCGCCAGCGCATTTTTCCCTGCGCGCGCCGCATTCATATAGAGAGCCGCCGCTTCCATCTCTACCGCCAGCGCGCCCATCTTCTGCCACTTTTCTGTCGTCGGACGGTCATTGTAAAATACGTCCGCCGAAACCAGATTTCCAACCTTATAATTCAGTCCCATCGTCTCAGCTGCCGTCACAGCATTTTTCAACAATTCATAAGATGCAATCGGCGCGAATGTCCCCGGCAGCTCAAACTGCGCAGCAAAGTTGGAATCCGTACACGCGCCCATACCAAATACCAGATCACGCAGCCGCAGCTCCTTTGTCAATGCTCCGGCTGTGCCGATGCGGATAATGTTCTCTACATCATAAAAATGAAACAGCTCATATGAATATATGCCAATCGATGGCATCCCCATACCGCTTGCCATCACGGAAACCTTCTTTCCGTGATAAGTCCCTGTGTAACCGTTGACGCCGCGGACATTGTTGACCAGAACCGCGTCCTCAAAAAAAGTCTCCGCGATGTGCTTTGCGCGCAGCGGATCTCCTGGCATCAAAACCGTCCTTGCGAAATCCCCAGGTGCTGCCGCAATATGCGGGGTAGGTGTCTGACTCATAATACAATTCCTCCTTATTTTCTTTATCAAAGATTGCTCCTGAATTTTGACGAAGCATTTTCTCTTATAGTTTAACATTTTATGTGCATATCTGACAACTGTTTTTTCATTTTAGTTCTATTTTATGTCAATTTAACTATGTTTTCATATTTTGTTCATATTTTGTTCATATTCCCCTGTTATAGTAGAGTCACCTCTTAAAGAGAAGCAATTCTCGCCTGTATGTTGTAATGCTCCATTACACATATTGATAAATTTTTTCATAATAGCCTCCGGTATGCCAGATACCGGGGGCACTCCTCATTTTATCGGAAAAACACCTTCTCACAGTCTCGTCTGCAAAAATTCCCATTCCTTCTGTCCGGCTTCATCCGTCGGATAGTTCTCTATATAAGCCGCAGCTTTTTCAGCAGCCGTCGCGAAATCCAGCATTTTTTCATATGTCACAATCTCATTAAAATACAGCTCCTGCTTGCCAGCGGTGCCATCCAAAGCCAGACCAAGACTGATATAGCTCAATGCCGCATCATAATTCCCCTGCATCATCGCACACAATGCCAGACCATTATAGCACTGGGTGCTCTCTCCAAATTCCTCCTGAATCTGCTGATAAACTGCGAGTGCGTGCGTATAATCATCCATTGCCAGGTAAACCTTGCCGATCAGATACATGGCCGGCTCGTACTTCTCCTCCACCGGACCTATCAGCATCTGCTGCGCTTCGCTGTAGTTTCCCAGATAATAATAAATTCTGCCCTGGTTGTAATAATACTCCGTATCATCACCTGTCAGGCTTTGCGCCGCCTGCAGATAAGTCACGCCGACTGCAGAAAGACTCATCTGCGCGTAGCACTCATAAATATTCAGATACAAGTCATAATCAGACGGTGAAAGCGCAACCGCCGCGTCAAAATCCGAAGCCGCCTGCTCTGTCTCACCCTCACACAGATAGCTCGCACCGCGCAAAAAATGCGCGTCCGCATTGCCATCCTCCGAGTCATTCAGGATATTGTTACAGGTATCAATCACATCCGCATAACCTTCCATCCGGTACTGCGCCGTAGCCAGATACAGACGGATATCCTCAATGGTAGAGGGCATACGGGAATCTGTATGTGTCAACGCCGTCTCAAAAGCCTCCGCCGCACTCTCATAATCTCCAAGTCCCATATAAGCCAGACCAAGGCCTCGATAAGCCAGCACCAGTGCCTCACCGTCAGACACTGCCTCTTCAAAAAGAGTCGCCGCCTCCTGATAGCTGCCTTCCGCGAGCGCCTCCAGCCCCTCTGACGTTTTCTCCCCGGATGCTTCCCCCATCGCACAGCCGCCGGAAAACACCGCAAGTAATAACAGCAGGACACAGCCCATATAGTAAATTCGATTTTTCCCCCTCATTGATCGGTTCCTTTCTCTATTTTTCAGCGCAGGTATTTCCCTGGTTTTCATCGCGCAAATCAGGAAATGTCCCCACGTTTTCTCTGGTTGCGCAAGTCTTTTTACGCGCATTCGGTTCTACGCGGTTTTCATCTTACCACATTCCCTGAAAATAGTAAATCATCAGACTACCATATTTCGCCGGATTATGTTATACTGGTTGTATGTCTCATCCGCGCCCCGCATCTCGCTACGGGGATTCCTGTGTGCCAGTGGCACGCGTTTAGAACCGACCGAAGCGAAACGCAGGCTGGAGAGAACGAGCAACTTCCTACTATTTATTGTAGAAAAGCTGCCACGGCTTCTTTGAAAGGATCTGTTTATGCTGGAAAACTGGTACTTTAACATTCAAGACTATATCGGCGGCTCTGTACCGCTCGTAGTCGCTTTTTTATTAAAGGTCATCCTCTGCATCGTCGTTTATCTGATCGGCAGGAAGGTCATCGTCTGGCTGATGCGTGTATTCCGCCAGATGCTTGAACGGTCGAAAATGCAGGAGGGCGCAATCACCTTTTCCTGCTCCATCGCCAAAATCCTGCTGTACTGCCTTCTGGTGCTGTGGATTGGCATGCAGTTTGGCGTGACAGAGACCTCCGTCGCCGCAGTCGTTGCCTCCGGCGGCGTTGCACTTGGTCTGGCATTCCAGGGCGGTCTTTCCAACCTGGCCGGAGGGTTTATTCTTCTGGTTTTTCAGCCCTTTCATGTCGGCGATTACATTGTCACACAGGGAATGGAAGGTACGGTACAGAAAATTGAAATCATGTACACCACCCTTCTGACTACCGACGCCCGCCGGGTCATTGTGCCCAACGGCACACTCGCGGACAATGTTATGGTAAACGTTACCGCCGCCGACCGGCGAAAGCTCGAAGTCAAAGCAAGCATTTCCTATGAAGATGACCTGCAAAAAGCAAAAGCAGTCCTTGAAGAGCTCATTCAGGAAAATGAGGACATACTGCATGAGGAAGAGCACATTGTCTTTGTCTCCGAGCTGGGTGACAACGGTGTGGTGCTGGGGCTGCGCTGCTGGGTACCTACCAGCAAATATTATCCTGTGCTCTGGCAGATGAATGAGCAGATCAAAACCGAATTTGACCGCGCCGGATTACATATCCCTTATCCTCAGATGGATGTACATCTGAGCGGAGAAGGACGCCCATAGTGCCATTCCACAACGGGCGATACCACTCTTATGGCTGAACAATGCGTTCCATTGCCGAATAGCCAGACGTAAATCCCGCAATCTTCGCGTTCTATGACAATATTACTCCCTGGAGCCTGCTATCCAGAAGTTATGAAATGCAAAATCAGAAAACCGCTCAAACGTCATGTCTAAAACATGACGAGCAGATAAGATCAGGAAAGAAAGGAAGAATAACCGCTTTATGGCAGAGCAGAAAACAAATACCAACACCGGCCTCATCCACATCTACTGCGGAGACGGCAAAGGCAAGACCACAACCGGAATGGGGCTTTGCGCCCGGGCTGCAGGATACGGTCTGCGCGTCCTGATTTACCAGTTTATGAAAGATAATTCCACCAGCGAACGAAAGGTACTGAACCTTTCCGACCATATCACGATCATAGACGGTCTGCCGCAGGAAAAATTCAGTTTCCAGATGACGGCTGCGGAAAAAGCAGCGCGAAAGTCCTACTACGAAAATCAGCTCAGAGCTGTAACGCAAAAAGCCGCAGATGAAAACTACGACCTGCTATTCCTGGACGAAGTCATTTACACGATCCGGGCAGGGTTGCTCGACGAGGCTCTTCTCCTCCAGTTTCTCGAAAACAAGCCAGAGCATCTCGAAGTCGTCCTGACCGGCCAGGGGCCAAGTGATGCGCTCATTGAAAAGGCTGACTACGTATCTGAGATCAGGAAAATCCGGCACCCGTTTGATCAGGGCATCCGGGCGCGCGGCGGGATTGAGAGTTAAATCCTGTTGCAACGGTTCCGTTCCTTCCCAGTTACCGTCCGTTTGCTGTGGTGAACCTTACCTGACACATTCAGGCTCCAGTCATTACATACAACCAGCTTTTCGTTATCTCAGCCGCTACAGGTTGACCTGTAGCGGCATCCATCTACATTGGCAGGCTGTCCCGCACACAAAGTGCCCCGTAACCAGCCTGATTATTCGGCCACTCGCTGTAGCCCGGCAGCTGCCGTGCGCCCCGATGCAGACAGGCCCGCACTTTTTCCCCATACAGATAAGGATCATTTCCCCGAAGAATCCCCCATTCCATCAACAGTGCTGCCGCTCCGGTCACAAAAGGAGCCGCAAAAGATGTCCCCGATACACTCACATATCCGCCACCCACAGCGGTTGTCATGACATCCACGCCAGGAGCCACCAGATCCGGGCGATTTTGGTACTGCGTATCCGGCCAGCCCCGACCGGAAAATGGCGCATACGCGTCCCGCCGCGCGTCATAAGCGCCGACCGCGATCACTCCCGCCGCAGTGGATGGAATGGTCATCGTCGTATCCGGAGTGGAATTTAAAAAGCGGGTACCGTCATTGCGGACACGTCCTTCCGGCATCCAAATCGAATAATCTCCGACAACAATACGCCAGGGCGTCAGCTGAATTTGCCAGATTCCGCTGTCAATATAATCCCCTTCTGAAATAAAATCAATATAAATCTCCTGCTGCGCCTGATAGGGACTCGGCTCACCATAATAAACCAGCAGGGTTGTGTTGCCCAGCCGATAACGTGCAGTACCAATCTCATCTCAAAACGGTCCTTCGCTACGTCCGTTCGTGTGTGTAATCGTAATTCCGAACGCATCCGCATAGTTTTTCCAGAGCTGAAGATTCATAGCTGTTTCAAAATCATTGATCAGAAATTCTATTCTCGTCTGATCACGTATCGCCGAATTTCCAGTCGTTATGCTGCCCGCCGTTGAAACGCCTGACGCAAAACGATCCGTCGCAGGAATGTCAAATGCCATATCCCCAGACGTTCCGGATGGATACTTCTTCCACATATCCTCATCTCCGGAATTTGAAACGGAAACCGCACGATCGCGAAGTCGCCCGGAAAAATGCCCGCCTGTATTCCCCTCATTTCCGGTACCGGCTACAATTACGTTCCTGCCCCGATCAGAAAGCATATCAATATAGTTCTCCAGCAGGGAATTTCCCCGATGAGAACCATACACATTACCAAAACTCAGATTGATCGCCACCGGCTGTCCAAACTCTTCCGCTTTTCGCACTACATACTCCATCGCCTGAATCAGCTAAGTCGTACTCGGAAAGCCATCCGGACGCGGAGTTCCAAGCTTCACGACCAGAATATCGCTTTTCGCCGCCACACCGCGGTACGGATTGCCAGACGCGCGCCCATTTCCCGCCGCAATACCGAGCACCTCCGTGCCATGGCCGCTCAAATCCCGCTCCGGCACAAGCGCCAATCCCGCTTCCCGGGAACCGGCAGCCAAAGCCGCATTGATGTCCTCCTGCGTATACTCCAGGCCATTCAAAAAACCGGCCGGAGTATGTCCAGGGCGTACAGTCCTCAGACCCGGCGCAGATTCTCCATCCACCATTGCTGCCTCGTCTTCCGTTGCTGCACCCTCTTCCGTTGCTGCACTTTCTTCCATTGTTGCACCCTCTTCCGTTGCTGCACCCTCTTCCATTATTACGTCCTCCGCCACATTCTCTGCTCCCCTGGCGCTCTGATCCCATATTGCCAGGATACGTGTGGTTCCGTCCGCCTTCCGAAAATCCGGATGGAAATAATCAACCCCCGAATCAATCACTGCCACTAAAATCCCTTCCCCAAACAGTTCCAGAGGTACTGCCTGCACCGAGTAAAGGCAGGAAACAGATCTTCCGATCGACACGGAAAAGTAGAGTCGCTTCGGTTTTTCCACATACTCAATCTGTTGAATTGCCCCCAACGCCTGCATCTGGTCTTCAGGGATCGTCAGGATTGCATAGCCTCCGGAAAGGATTATCTTCTCCCAGCTCACGGGAAGTGCCGCGAGAAATTCCTGCGGCGTACCACTATAACGCACAATCACCTCCCAGGTTCGTCTGTCTCTATCGTACCCAACATACAGATCCTCCGATTTTTCCATTTCCTCATTTGTCGCATCCAACGCCAGATTCAGCAGATTATCAAACTTCTGATCCTCCATTTAATCTGTCACGCGACTAACATGTTACAGATTGCACCACAACCAGATTTATGTTATTTCAATCGCTGCCGTTCTAACCTGCAACGACATCCGGCCAAAGCGCTGCGCGCTATAGCCGAATGTCTGTTGTCTCGTAAAACTTTCCTCCATGAAATCTTACTATATTCTATGAATCTCCAACTGCGAGGTACGTGATATTTCAAAACACAGACAGAACAATGATTCCAGGAGAAAATCCGCGATGATACTGATGGGATAAGTGTAAGAACATGTGATTTCACAGGTTGAACAAATCTGAATCGCCTTCTGAACCGCTTTCTTTGTTCGTCCATACAGTTTGATCTGCTCATCTATGACTTTTGTAAATGTAACGTACTGATTGACAATATCTCCTTTTTTGCCGTCATAAATCATTTTTACGGTTACTTCCACCGCTGACTGTTTGCCTTCAAAGAATTCCTGTGATAACGTAATCTCTTCAGGGCGTTTTTTCTGTTTCCCGTATATATGACATAAATTTCCGGCCTTGGAAGCGCCACTTTGAGGTTCTTATACAAGTCCATGTTGTTCTCTGTAAAATATCTGCGATACGAATTGACCAGATATTCTAAAGCTCTGATGATAATATTCGATGTCCATAACGATTGTGCCTCTATCATCACCACCAATTTGTCACCTTTTAAAAACCCCAGATCATTATAGATATCATCCGTAAAAATATTCTCAAGAGTAACAGTTTGCAAATCAGATTCCTGTGCTGTTATATCCTCCGGATGGAGTGCCATATATAGTTGAAACAGATACTTGGACATTCCGAATAAATCCGTGAATACACTGTCTTTCACCGTCTGTTTTACTGCCAGACTATCTGCCATTTTCACACAGGTCTGCAGCTTGACAGTACTGGTACCTATCGTTATTATGTTAATGATGTATTTACCAAATACACCGGAATTGTAGAGTTCAATGGTGGTCAGTTCTTTGTAGCAAATGGTGTTCTTTGTAGCGAAGCAAATGGATTGAACCTTTACAACGGAACATGGTATTATCTGTCTCAGGGTCAGATCCAGACACAGCATACAGGATTTGCATTATATGATGGTGAATGGTTCTATTTGAAGAAAGGCGTTCTGGATACATCTGTAAATGGTCTGGTTGACTATAATGGTGGTACATTCCTGATCGCAGCAGGCCGTCTGGTATCAGAATACAGCGGACTGTGGGAAAACAGTGATGGAACATGGTATTTCTTGGCTAATGGTCAATTACAGGAATATACTGGTGTAGCAATGTATGATGGAGCTTTCTTCAAACTTGTGAAGGGTGTGCTTGACGTAACTTTCAACGGAACAATGGAGTATGACGGCGCAACATTCTATGTAGTAAATGGTCAGCTTGGAGATAAAGTTGCTTAATCAGATTGTTTAATTGAAAAAGAATTAGAAAGTACAATTTATAATCGGGGGTCGCTGTCAGGTTTCCTGGCAACGGCTCCCTGTTTTCTTAATAGATGTAAAAAAACCAGGAGACAAATATGTACAGAAAAACGGATAGAGCAAACGCAACATCATATTCCTCCCAGCGGTCAGGTCAGGATTCGCGTGACAACAACTTCAATATCATCCGCCTGATTGCCTCGATCTTTGTCTTTGCCGGACATATGGAGATGATCCGGAGTGGCAGCCCGCTGCTTTTGTGAAGAAAAAAATCATGCCGGTTGGCATAGACAATTTTGCTGAATTTCACCAGA
>JAJBUL010000280.1 GCA_020860365.1 Clostridiales bacterium
GGGCGGACTGCGGGTGGGCGCTTCTGGTTGATGCGGGCAGTTGCTGTTTCAGCATAAGAATGTGACAGCGACCTGGCTGGTGCCAATCCGGCTGACAGGCGCCGGAACCTTTCTTTTGCTGTATTTTTTTCTTCGGGATCACAAAAGGGCACTGTCGGTCTGGAAGGGACGCCGCAACGCAGTGGATATCCTTGTTTACGCGATTGCGGGCATGATGCTTTGCCAGTATTCCTATTTTCAGACGATTGAATGGTCAAATGCGGGGACGGCGACGGTGATTCAGTACCTTGGACCGGCGATGACCGTCATTTATGTGTGTGTTTCCGAGCGGCAGAAGCCGAAGCGAAAAGAGGTGCTTGCGGCGCTTCTGGCTCTTAGCGGTATTTTTTTGATTGCCACGCATGGAAGACCCGGCACGCTCGCCCTTTCTCAAAAGGCGTTGGGCATGGGTCTGCTGTCAGCGGTGGGGCTTGTGATTTACACGGTAAAACCAAGAAGGCTGCTTAAGCAGTTTCCTGCGCCTTTGATTTTGGCCTGGGGAATGCTGATTGGCGGGATTGTGCTGATGGTGCTGATGCGGCCGTGGCGTCATATGCCCCAGCTGGATGCGCAGCTGATCGGTGTGCTGCTTGTTATCATTGTTTTGGGCACGATGACCAGTTTTTCTCTTTATCTGCACAGTGTAAAGCTGATCGGGCCGGTGCAGGCCGGTCTGTTCGCCTGTGTGGAGCCGGTGGCGGCTGCCGTGCTGTCTGTCGTGTGTATGAAGGAAACCTTTGTCGCGATGGATCTGCTGGGGTTTGTGCTGATTGTGGCAACTGTGTTTGTCCTTGCGGCTCCGGAAAAGAGCGCAGCATCAGAAGAAGATGGCTGATTTTGTGGCTGTGGGGAAAGGATGGGGCGCATCTGTGAAGAAATGGAACAGCTGTCCAGGTGGCAGCTGCGGATGATGGAAGAAAGATGGAAAACAAAAAGGTATGGAAAGAAAAGTCATAACAAAAAGCTGTGCCCTTTGCCCGCGCGCCTGCGGGGCGGATCGTGAGGGCGGGCAAAAGGGGCGCTGCCATGTGGATGCCCGGATCCGGATCGCCCGCGCCGCCCTGCACTTTTGGGAAGAACCATGCATTTCCGGAGCAGGAGCGTTTTCTTTGGACGTGAATCCAAAAAGAGGATCCGGCGCGGTGTTTTTTTCCGGCTGCCCGTTGGGCTGTGTATTCTGCCAGAACCGTGCGATCTCGCGGGGAGAAGCAGGGACGGAGGTTTCCGTGGCGCGTCTTGCGGATATTTTCATGGAGCTGCAGGCGCAGGGTGCATATAATATCAATCTTGTGACAGCGGGACATTACGCGCCGCAGGTTTGCGAGGCGCTTCAGCTGGCAAAACAGAAGGGGCTGTTTCTGCCGGTTGTCTGGAACAGCAGCGGCTATGAGACCGTTGAGACATTGCGGATGATGGAGGGGCTGGTGGATGTCTACCTGCCGGATTTCAAATATCTGGATCCCAGGCTGGCAGAGCGTTACTCCCACGCAGAGGATTACCCGGAGGTCGCAAAACGAGCCCTGGGCGAGATGGTGCGTCAGCAGCCGATACCACGGTTTGATGAAGAGGGAATGATGACGGCGGGAGTCCTGGTGCGGCATCTGCTGCTGCCCGGGCATGTCAGAGAGGCGAAGCGCGTAGTCTCCTATCTTTGGGAGACCTATGGGAATCAGATTTATATGAGCCTGCTGAACCAGTATACGCCGCCTGCAGAGTTTGCGCAGGATGATCGGGCGGTTCGGGAACTTGATCAGACGGATTCGCTTCTTGAACGCCGCGTGACGAAGCGGGAGTATGAGCGTCTTCTGGATTACGCCGCACAGCTTGGCGTGGAACAGGGCTTTTACCAGGAGGGAGGAACTGCCGCCAGGAGCTTCATTCCGGCGTTCGATGGTACCGGGGTGGTTCCTGTGCAATAGCTTATAAAGCACATCCAGTTATTGGCAGGGGCGGGATTTGCCCTGTCCACAGAAGGCAGCAATGGCAGTAAATAGTTACTGGTCACAACCCGACCACGCACTTGCTGCGGGGGCTGGGTTGAAAACGTAGTGGCAGCAAGCATCCGGCTCCATCGCGCAGCGATTTAATTGGCCGGATGCCGTTATAGGTCACACCTGTAGTGGTTAAAATAACGTAAATTTGGTCATGGTGTGACCTGTAACAGTAAATAAAATAGAAGGGAGAGGCTCACTGGTTTATGATTGACTTTTTACCTGCAAAAACAGTATACTGATAGCAATATGGGAAATGAACTGACGGGTCATCCCGGAATTACCGTGTGGGAAATCATTTCAGAAAGGAGATTTGATTTTTCATGGCAGAATTACACAATCATACGGAAAATGCGGAGAAGTTCAAAAGTGCGCTGGGGGACGACGCCTATATTTATCAGCGCCACGAGCAGAAGACCGGCAGAGAACAGATGGCCGGGCTGCGCGGGAAGGATAAATGGGAGTTTTTTAAAGAATACTACGCAAGAACAATTCTGGCAATTGCAGTGATTGCTGTGGTGTGCGTTTATTTTGTTTATCATTATGTCACAACCAATGAATATGCGCTGAACATTCTGGCGGTGAACGCCTACAGCGACGGGGACGAAGAGTTTGAAGAGGAATATCTGAATGATTTTCTGGAAAGAAACGGTATCGATACCTCGAAATATGAGGCGAGCGTGAATCGTTCCATTACTGTGGACGCTAATGCCTCAGATTCTCTGAGTATAACCAGTGTGCAGACGATTTATACGCTGTTCGCGGCAGGGGATGTTGATCTGTTCTTTGCGGACTATGATTATTTCCTGTCGATGGCGGCTGCGGATTATGTCAACAATCTGGAGGATTATCTGACCGAAGAGGAAATTGCCGCCCTGGATGAGGATTTGCTCGTCTATGTCACGGTGAATGAGGATGAGGACGGGGAGCCGATGGAAGGCTCGAACGCGGGTAAGACCATTCTTGCAGGCATTCGCCTGTCCCAGGACGAGGGATGGCTGGGCGAAATGGGCTGGTATCCGGAAGGGCTTGAAGTGATTGTCGGAATCTCCGGCTCGGTGAAGCATGAGGAGCTGGCGGTCAGTTTGCTGCGGGAGATACTGGCGTATGGGGAATAAAGGGTTGAGACGTTTGATGAGATCGTGCGGACTGGAAAACAGCGTGGGAATGGGAGAGAAGGATCATGTTTGAAATGAACAGAGCAGCAGGAACAGTAAATCAGGGAAACGATGCGCGGCTGCAAAATGCCATGAGGCGCGCATCCGGCGGCGGGAAGCTGACGATTGGCTTTCTCGGCGGGTCGATTACGCAGGGTGCTCTTTCCGGTACCCCCCAGACCTGCTATGCGTATCTGGTGTATTCCTGGTGGAAGGAGAATTTCCAGATGGCAGACGTTTCCTACGTGAACGCCGGGATTGGGGCGACAACATCACAGTTTGGCGCGGCGCGTGTCGGCGAAGATTTGCTTTCTTACAAACCGGATGTCGTGTTTCTTGAGTTTTCGGTCAATGACGAGAGTAATGTGCATTTTCTGGAGACTTACGAGGGTCTGGTAAGAAGAGTGCTTTCTGATGAGGCAGCCCCGGCTGTTGTTCTGATCTATAATGTCTGCTATGACAACGGCGCGAGTGCGCAGCTGATGCATGCGAAGGTGGGACGGCATTATGATCTTCCGAGCGTGAGTATGCAAAGCTCGATCTATCCAGAGCTGCTTGCGGGGCGGATCGAAAACCGTGCGATCACGCCAGATGATCTGCATCCGAACGATGCGGGGCATGAGCTGGTGGCGTCTGTGATTACCTGCTATCTGGAAACCGTGCGGGAGAAACTGAAAGAATCCGATGGACAGGCTGAGACGACTTATATTTTGCCTGCGCCGCTGACCGCCAATACCTATGAGCACAGCATTCGCTATAATAATAAGAATGGTATTTCCGTAGAAGTGGAAGGCTTTGCGAAGGATACCCGGGAGCAGAATGGTATCACTGATATCTTTAAAAATGGCTGGGAGGCTTCCGCACAGGGCGCACATATTGTGTTTTCATTGGAAGGAACCGGTGTTTCCGTACAATTTCGCCGATCTGTGAATCAGCCGGCGCCGATTGCGGAGATCCTCGTAGATGATGATCCGGCGACGCGCATGATTCTGGATGCGAATTTCGATGAGACATGGGGGGACAAGCTGGATCTGCTGACCGTCACAGAGCATATGCCAGGAGAAACGCATCGCGTAGAGGTTCGGTTGATTGAGACACATGAGGATGATGCAGTGCCATTTTATCTGAATGCGATTCTTATGGCGGATTGAATTTTGGAAAATATCCAATAAAAAAAGACAAAAGTCCTTGCCATACGGACATAAATGGTATAAAATAAGTCACAGATTTGGTCGCCGGACGGCGGCATAGGAATCGAAAACGAATAGAGGAGGAAACAAAAAATGAAAAAGTTAGCAGCAGTTGCGATGTGTGCGGCACTTTGCCTTGCCAGCGTAGCGCCGGTGTCTGCGGCGGACAACACCGTGAAGATTGGTGTATTTGAGCCGGCATCGGGCGATAACGGAGCAGGCGGTAAGCAGGAGACACTTGGTATCCAGTACGCGAACGCAGAGACGCCGACCGTAGAGATTGATGGTGTGGAGTATGATGTAGAGCTGGTAATCGTGGACAATGAGTCTTCGACAGAGAAAGCTCCGACCGCAGCTTCTGAGCTGGTAAGCCAGGGCGTATCTATCGTTCTTGGCTCTTACGGCAGCGGCGTATCCATTGCGGCTTCCGATATTTTTGCTGAGGCAGGCATCCCGGTAGTCGGTGTTACCTGCACGAATCCGCAGGTGACAGAGGGCAATACCCATTACTTCCGTATCTGCTTCCTGGATCCGTTCCAGGGCACGGTTCTCGCGAACTTTGCTTCTGAGAATTTCAGCGCGACAAAGGCGTATGTGCTGACCAAGCTTGGCGATGACTACTCTGTAGGCCTTGGCTATTATTTTGAGCAGGCGTTTGAGGCGCTTGGCGGCGAAGTGATTTCCGATACATTCCCGGAGGGCACTGCAGACTTTACTTCTTATATTACAACCGCGATCAATGAGGGCGTAGACGTTATCTTTGCTCCGACTTCTACCGAGGCAGCACAGCTGATCATCGCGACCGCAGCTTCACAGGGTGTAGAGGTTCCGCTTCTTGCCGGCGATACCTGGGATTCCAACGTAATCCTGAACGCTGCAGAGGGCACAGACCTCAGCGTATATGTAACGACATTCTATCAGGAAGGTGCGAACGAAGAGTTTGATACAAACATCAAGGCATGGATCAACGAGGACAGCACCAGACTGGCGAACAACGGCGGTGATGATACCGTAGCGGCTGTTACGGCCATGGGCTATGACGCTTACTATGTAGCGCTCGCGGCTCTTCAGAACGCTGGCTCTACCGACGCGGCAGCGGTCAACGAAGCGCTCTGGACCACGACCTACACTGGCGTAACCGGCGAGATTTCTTTCGAGTCTGAGAACGGCGACGCGAACCGTGATACCGCATACGTAAAGGTAGCGAATACCGAAACCGTAGCATGGGATTTCGTAGCGGAGCAGGGCGTACAGTAAAATTCGAAACATATCCTGCATCAGGAACCGATGCGGGACATGAAGGGAAAGCCTCGCATTAGAAATCGCTTCGCGATAGCGAGGCCTGCGTCCTGCATCAAAAACCGATGCAGGACATGAGGCGCAGGGAGGCTGCACACGTTGCAGCCTCTTTTACATGATAAGGAGAGAAACCTACATGGATTTTATTAACAGAAACCTGCCTTACCTGCTGGCCGGTATCTCAGTCGGCGGACAGTATGCTCTGATCGCGATCGGATATACGATGGTGTATGGCATTTTAAGGCTGATTAATTTTGCGCACGGCGATATTTTTATGGTGGCCGCGCTGGTGCTGGTTTACGCATCGGCGTCTCTGCCGTTGTATCTGTCGATTCCGCTGACGATTGTGGCGACCGTGGCGCTGGGCTTTCTGGTGGAGCGCGTGGCGTATAAGCCGCTGCGCAGTGCGCCGCGTATGTCGGTCATGATTTCGGCAATCGGTGTTTCCTATCTGCTGCAGAACCTGGCACTGTACGTGACCGGTGGCCTGGCACAGGTGGTGCCGTCAATTCCGGTGATTTCCGATACGATTAAGATCGGAAGCGCGACGACGAAGGTTGTGACGGTCGTGACGCCGATCCTGACAATTGTTCTTGTTGTGGTTCTGATGCAGCTGATCAATCATACCAAAATCGGTATGGCGATGCGTGCGGTGGCGGACGATTTTGAGACGAGCCGCCTGATGGGCATCAAGATCAATTCTGTTATCAGTACAACCTTTATGATCGGCTCCTTCCTGGCGGCGATCGGCGCACTTTTGTATTTTACGAACTATCCGTCCGTGGTGCCGACCTCGGGGGCAATGCCGGGTCTGAAGGCATTTGTGGCAGCTGTATTTGGTGGTATTGGCTCGATCCCGGGCGCGGTGATCGGGGCGTTTATCATCGGTATCTGTGAAAACATCATCAAGGGACTTGGCTGGACAACGTTCTCAGATGCGTTTACGTTTGCCCTGCTGATCATCGTCCTTCTTGTAAAACCGACTGGTCTGTTTGGCGAAAAAGCCACAGATAAGGTCTGAGAGGGGGCGCTTGTATGAGTAAGAAAACAAATACCATTATTTCTGCGGTGCTCCTTCTGGCGCTGTGCGCCTTTGTCTTTTTGCTGGAGCAGATTCTGCCCTCGACGCATATTGCGCTGACGGTGCTGAAAAAAAGCTGCATTTATGCGCTCGTCGCGGTGTCGATGAACCTGCTGAATGGCTTTACGGGCCTGTTTTCTTTAGGACAGGCGGGCTTTATGCTGATTGGCGCGTATACCTATGGTGTCCTGACGATTCCGGTCGAGGCCCGCGCTTCGGTTTATCAGTATTATGACGGCGGTCTGATCCAGTTTTCGGTGCCAGTCATCGTGGGCCTGCTGGCGACCGGCGTTGTGGCGGCGATTTTCGCCTGGCTGATCGGTTTGCCGGTGCTGCGCCTGAAAAGCGATTATCTGGCAATCGCGACCCTCGGCTTTGCCGAGATCATCCGCGCGATCTTTCAGTGGGATAAGCTGGGCGTGATCACAAATGGTTCGAACCTGCTGCGCAAATTCCCGACCTTTAATTCTGTTCTATTCCCATTAATTGTCTGCGGAATCTGTATTGCGGTCATGGTGCTGGTGATTCATTCCTCCTATGGGCGGGCGTTCCGCGCTATCCGGGATGATGAGGTCGCAGCCGAGGCAATGGGAATCAACCTGGCAAAGCACAAACGGATGTCGTTCTGTATTTCTTCCTTTTTTGCTGGAATCGGCGGCGGCCTGCTGGCGATGTACCAGACTTCGATTCAGGCTTCAACATTCAAATCAGCAATGACCTATGAAATTCTGCTGATTGTAGTCATCGGCGGACTCGGCTCCGTGACAGGAAGCTGCCTGGCATCCTTTCTTTATATTGCCTGCTCTGAGTGGTGGCTGCGTTTTCTGGATACGGAGACCTATATCGGAAGCTTCAAGGTGCCGCTTCTGCGCAGCGGCTTCCGCAAGGTTGTGTTTGCGGTCATCGTGATGATTGTGGTGCTGTTTTACCGCAAGGGTATTATGGGCGATAAAGAATTTTCACCTGCCCGTGTATATAACTGGTGGCAAAAGAAGCGGGGCAAAACAGACGCCAGAAAGGAGGAGGCTGCGAAATGAGTACCGACTCCACGAAAAACATTCTCCGCGCAGAAGACATTACCATGCAGTTTGGCGGTGTTGTCGCGGTAGACAACCTCTCTCTGGAGGTGAATGAGCATGAGATCGTCGCGCTGATCGGGCCGAACGGCGCCGGAAAGACAACGGCGTTCAACTGCATCACCGGCGTGTATGAGCCGACCAACGGCCGTGTAGAATTCTGCGGACAGGAGCTGGTGGAAAGCTATCCGCACGGCAAAATGAAAAAGACGTATAAGGGTGAGAATGCCGGAAAATATTCGAAGCGTCTGGTGCAGACGCCGGATAAAATCACAGAGGCCGGCATTGCGCGGACCTTCCAGAATATCCGTCTGTTCTCCTCTATGACGGTGTTTGAAAATGTATTGATCGCAAAGCATATGCGAGCAAAACAGAATCTGTTTACGGCGACCTTCCGCCTGAATCACGCGGAGGAGCAGCGGATGCGTAAGGAAGCTCTGGAGCTTCTGGAAATGCAGAACCTGGCGCATTTAAAGGATGAAATCGCCGGTTCACTTCCGTATGGAATTCAGCGGCGCCTGGAGATCGCGCGCGCCCTGGCGACAGAACCGAAGCTGCTGCTGCTCGATGAGCCGGCCGCCGGCATGAACCCGCAGGAGACACAGGAGCTGACAGATTTCATCGGCCAGATTCGCGACGAATATGATATGACGATTTTTATGATTGAGCACCATATGGATCTCGTCATGCAGATTTCCGACCGCGTATATGTGTTGGATTTCGGAAAGCTGATCACCGAGGGTACGCCGGAAGTCGTACAGAACGATCCGCGCGTCATCGAGGCATATCTGGGGGTGAGTGAAGATGCTTAAAGTACAGGATCTGAAAGTGAATTACGGCGGGATTGAAGCCGTAAAGGGGATCAGCTTTGAGGTGCCGGAAAACAGCATTGTCACGCTGATCGGCGCAAACGGCGCGGGCAAATCCACCACGCTGCGCTCCATCGTATCGCTGGAAAAACCGGCTTCCGGTACGATCACCTTCAACGGTGAAAATATTACCGGACAGGATACGGACGTCATCGTATCGAAGGGAATCACGCTGGTGCCGGAGGGCCGCAAGATTTTCCCGGATCTGACAGTGCTGGAAAATCTGAAAATCGGCGCTTACATGCGCAAAGACGACCTGAGCGCGGACCTGGAATGGGTGTACAGCCTGTTCCCGCGTCTGAAGGAGCGCAGCTGGCAGGCCGGCGGTACGCTCTCCGGCGGCGAACAGCAGATGCTGGCCGTAGCGCGTGCTCTGATGAGCCGTCCGAAGCTGCTGATGATGGATGAGCCGTCCCTTGGCCTCGCGCCGCTGATCGTGCAGGAGATTTTTAATATCATCCGGCAGATTCACAAGGAAGGCGTGACCATTTTGCTGATTGAACAGAACGCGAATATGGCGCTGCGCACCGCTGATGTTGGATATGTGATGGAGACCGGCCGTATTACCATGACCGGAAGCGGAGCAAGCCTGCTTG
The DNA here is from genome assembly GCA_020860365.1 of Clostridiales bacterium. Classification (GTDB taxonomy): domain Bacteria; phylum Bacillota; class Clostridia; order Lachnospirales; family Lachnospiraceae; genus Choladousia. The sequence goes on from JAJBUL010000280.1 coordinate 9,299, forward strand.
CGGATGAGAAAGTCCGGGCAGCTTATCTGGGGAAATAAGTCTGTATTTTTGAAAGGGACAGCGTAGGGCGTGTGGCCATAAAAGTGAAAGCCAGGGGTGAAAATCCTCTGGCTTTTTTGTATCTATATTATAATGCGCAGAATTTATGCTTTGCAGGAAATGGATGGAAGAATGCTTACAACTTTTTCTGGAAAATTAGTCGTGACAAACTTATGACGCATGTACTATAGTGAGTTATACAGGGCAGAAGTATGAAAAACAAGTGTGTACATTCACAGCTGTGATTCTGAACCCATGGGCTAAAATACAAATTTGTATGGCTATCTGGAACAGCAGGCAGTTAGAGTCACAGTGTGAAAGTATGCGCATATCAGTTGTTATGCAAAGGAAAGGAGAACAAATGAGCAGACTGAGCATTATCACGAGCAACAAAGCCCAGACTACGGTGGAGTCGCTCTACAAGGATCTGGAACGGCGGATCAGCGCGAGCCCGCCGGGACTTTGTCCGGTGGATCTGGCGTCTTCATTTTTGAAGCTGTGTCATTCACAGTCCTGTGGGAAATGTGTGCCATGCCGGATTGGGCTGGGGCAGCTGCAGGACTTGCTGGAGATGGTATTGGACGGCGAGGGAACGCTGGAGACGATTGATCTGATTGAGAAGACAGCGAAGAATATTTTTTACTCGGCGGACTGCGCAATCGGCTACGAGGCGGCGAACATGGTCTTAAAAGGGTTGCGCGGCTTCCGCGATGATTTTGAAGAGCATGTGCTGCGGCATCGATGCAAGTGCGAGCTGTACCAGCCGGTGCCCTGCGTCTCACAGTGCCCGGCAGGGGTGGATATTCCGGGATACGTAGCGCTGGTCGCGGAAGGGCGCTACGGCGATGCGGTTCGCTTGATCCGCAAGGACAACCCACTGCCAGCGGTCTGCGGCCTGATCTGTGAGCATCCGTGCGAGGTGCGCTGCCGCAGAACGCTGATTGACGATCCGGTGAATATTCGCGGGCTGAAACGGTTCGCGGTAGATCATGCGGGAGATGTGCCGCTTCCGGTGCCGGCGGCTCCGACCGGGAAAAATGTCGCTGTGATCGGCGGCGGCCCCGGTGGGCTTAGCGCGGCTTATTATCTGACCCTGATGGGACACCAGGTGACGATTTTCGAGCAGCGGAAGAAGCTCGGCGGCATGCTTCGCTATGGGATTCCCAATTATCGTCTGCCCAGAGAAGAGCTTGATCGGGAGATTGAACAGATTCTGAGCCTGGGGATTACGGTGCAGACAGGAGTGACCGTTGGAGAATCTCCGAGTATTGTGGATCTGAGAAAAGAATACGACGCTGTTTATATCGCAATCGGTGCGCATACCGACCGGAAGATTGGCATCGAGGGCGAGGATGCGAAGGGTGTGATTTCCACCGTAGAGCTGCTCCGCGGGATTGGCGACGGCGAGATGCCGGACTTTACCGGCAAGAGCATTGTCGTCATTGGCGGTGGAAATGTGGCGATGGACGTTGCCCGCTCGGCAGTTCGCCTCGGCGCGGAACGCGTGCGTATCGCCTACCGCAGAAGATCCGTGGACATGACTGCGATGCCGGAAGAAGTCGAGGGAGCGGTAGAAGAGGGCTGTGAGCTTCTTGATCTGCACGCACCGCTTCGCATTGAGAAGGACGCGGAAGGCAAGGTGGCGGCTCTCTGGGTACAGCCGCAGATCATTGGCCCAATGAAAAACGGGCGGCCGACGCCGGAAAATTCCTCGGAGGAGGAAGTGCGGCTCGCCTGCGATATCGTTCTGGTAGCGATTGGCCAGGGCATTGATTCCAGACTCTTCGAAAAACAGGGAATTCCGGTGAAACGTGGCGTGATTGACGCCCTGAATTGGAGCGGTGTGAATGCGAAAGACATTACCGGCGTATTTGCGGGCGGCGACTGCGTGACCGGCCCGGCGACGGTGATTCGCGCGATTGCTGCGGGTAAAGTCGCGGCGGCGAACATTGACGAGTTCCTTGGATATCAGCACCTGATTTCTGTGGATGTAGAGCTTCCTCAGGTACGGCTGGACGACCGGAAGAACTGCGCGCGGATCAATATGAAAGAGCGCCAGGCAGCAGACCGGGCGAAGGATTTTGAACTGGTTGAGTGCGGCATGACCTGTGAGGAGGCCAATCAGGAAGCGAGACGGTGCCTGCGGTGCGACCATTTTGGATATGGATCATTTAAGGGAGGGAGGATCGAGCAATGGTAAATGTGACAATCAACGGAAAGCAGTATAAAGTAGAAGACAGCTCTACGATTCTGGATGCCGCCGCATCGGTTGGTATCTACATTCCTACCCTCTGTTATTTAAAAGACATCAATAACATCGGAGCCTGCCGTGTCTGTATGGTGGAGGTCGAGGGATGCGCAAAGCTGGTAGCGGCCTGCAACAACAAGGTCTGGGACGGAATGGTGATACATACGAACAGCCCCAGAGTGCGCGAGAGCCGCAAAAACACAGTGGAATTGATTCTTTCTCAGCACGACGGCGAGTGTTCGACCTGTGTCCGCAGCGGAAACTGTAAGCTGCAGACCATTGCCAACGATCTGGGAATTGTAGATCTGCCGTTCCGGAAAAAAGTGGCAAAAGCAGAATGGCCGATGAAATTCCCACTGATTCGTGATGAAGGAAAATGTATTAAATGTATGCGCTGTGTGCAGATCTGCGACAAGGTTCAGGGTCTGAACATCTGGGATGTTTCCGGGACCGGTTCGCGTACGACGGTGGATGTTTCCAGGAACCGGATGATCAAAGAATCCGACTGTGCCCTCTGTGGTCAGTGCATCACACACTGCCCGGTCGGCGCGCTGCGTGAGCGGGACGACATTGACAAGGTTCTGGACGCGCTGGCGGATCCGGAGAAAATCACCGTTGTGCAGGTGGCTCCCGCTGTGCGCGCGGCCTGGGGAGAACCGTTCGGTCTCTCCAGAGAATTTGCCACAGTAAAACGCCTGGTGGCCGCCCTGCGGCAGATGGGCTTTGATTACATTTTTGACACAAACTTCAGCGCTGACCTGACGATTATGGAAGAGGGAAGCGAGTTCCTTGAAAAACTGAAAAGAAGCGCGGCTGCAGACTCGGAGGGAACGGATGCTCCGTCTGGTGAAGCGGGAGCTCAGGGAGTATCAGAGAAATTTCCGCTCTTTACTTCCTGTTGTCCAGGCTGGGTGCGTTTTCTGAAATCACAGTATCCGGATATGGTGGATCAGCTCTCCACAGCAAAATCCCCGCAGCAGATGTTCGGTGCGGTGGCGAAATCCTACTATGCGCAGCTTCTGGGCGTAGACCCTTCGAAGATTTATTGCGTTTCCATCATGCCCTGTCTTGCGAAAAAGCACGAGTGCGCGATTCCAGGTATGGATGATGGAGCGCGGATAAGCCGGGAAGACAGTGAAAAGGCTCTTTTGGCACAGTCCGGCGGAAGCAAAGAGGAACTGGGACGATTGGCACAGTCCGGGCAGGCGCCGATCCCGGATGTTGACGTAGTACTGACTACCCGTGAGGTAGACCGTTTGATCCGTGCGGAGCAGATTCGTCCCGCCCTTCTTCCGGAAGAAGAGTTTGATATGCCGCTCGGCGTCGGCTCTGGCGCAGGCGTCATCTTTGGCGCGACCGGCGGCGTGATGGAAGCGGCCCTGCGCAGCGCGTATTATCTGGTGACAGGCAGAAACCCTGATCCAGACGCGTTTAAAAAGGTAAGAGGGAACAAAGGCTGGAAGGAAGCGGAATTCAACCTCGCTGGAACCCAGCTGAAGGTCGCAGTGGTGAGCGGTCTTGGCAACACCCGAAAACTGATCGAAGCCCTTCGCAGAGGCGAAGTGAGTTATCATTTTGTCGAAGTCATGGCCTGCCCCGGCGGCTGTGCCGGCGGCGGCGGTCAGCCGATCAGGGACGGCGAAGAGCTGGCGGCGGAGCGCGGTGAAGTGCTGTATGCGCTTGACAAAGGGAACCAGCTGCGTTACTCGCACGAGAATCCGGCCGTGAAGCAGTGTTATCAGGACTATCTCGGCGCGCCGCTCGCGCATAAGGCACATGAGCTGCTGCACACGGATCACCATGCGTGGAAGATGCCTGGGGAAGAGTAGAGAGAAACGAACGTAAAAAGAAAACAGGAACGTTTCCGAAGCACAGAATGTTGTCAGCAAATGGTTTTGAGACTGGATAATTGTAAATTGAAAAAACTGCGGATTCCTTAGCGGGAACCGCAGTTCTCTATATATCTGACGATGTGAGAAACCTTTTGCCTGCATTTGTCAGACAATATTGCCTGAACAGCAGGCCACATAAAGAAGCCAGCAGATTATCACTTTTATCATAGTGGTGCAGTGAAAAACGTTGCATGGATGCTTATGGTTACTGGTCACACCTATAGTGGTTCAGATAACGTAGAGTTGGTCATGGTGTGACCTGTAACGATTTATGGTACAAATTTCCGCAGCCGATTTGATAACACAAATGCCAGCGCGATTTTCAGCAGATCCGGAATGATGAACGGAAAAACGCACCATCCGAGTACTGTCAGCAGGCCAACCGCTCCAGTCTGGCTGGTGTAGACGACCATGAACCATACCGTACCGAACGCGTAGCAGACAATCAGGCCGACGATCATCGAAAAAATCTGTACCGGCGCACTCTTACCTAAAGTCTTCTCAATCAGCCACATGGAGAGTGCGGAAAAGAAAAATCCGATGATATATCCGCCAGCCGTGCTTCCAAGCAGCGAACCGAGCCCCCCTGAGAAGCCCGCAAAAACCGGAAGCCCAATCGCCCCGAGCAAGATATATACCAGAACTGCCAGAGTCCCTCTTTTCCCGCCTAAAATGCCGACTGCGATAAAGACGCCGAACGTCTGCATGGTAAACGGCACCGTAGCCGGAATCGATATCCACGAGCATATGGCCATCAGCGCCGCGAAGAAAGCGATGTAAACCATGTCGATGGTCCGCAGGCCGGTCTGTTTGTTTTGTGTTGCTGTCATTGATGTCATAATAATCTCCCTTCTCGTTTGAAACAAAGCATTTTTCATGGAATGCCGGAAATTTTGCAGGCAGAGTTGTCCTCCGGCATTCGGGAAACGTAACAGGTTTCCTGCCTGGAGTTAATTTACCACGGGAGAGGATGATTGTCAACCAAAATAAAATATGGGTTGACAAACTGGCGTAAAACTTTTTCCTATAAAATATGAAAACCAAGAATGAACAGTATGCTTTTTAAACTATAAATTCACATGTACATATCAATTATAATGTCACATAACAAAAGTGAGCATAACAATGCTAGAGAAAGTACTATAGGTTAAGACAATAATAAAAGCAGCGAAATTCAGGAAAATTTTGGAGACCAAAATGAGCAGGAACAGACAGTTGACAAATAGAATTATTGCAATCGTGTTAATGGCTATTGGTGCAGTGTTCGGAGGAACCTGGAACAAAACAGGATTTTGTTTGGGCGATCATGTGTTTTCTGCATTAGGGCTTCCGGCCTGGTCAAATGGAACAAATGGTACTCATTACCCAGGAAATATGGGAATGTTTCTTATTGTGATTGGTATTGCTGTGTTGAATTCGACATTACAAAGAAAAACACGATTGTGGGTGTGGATAATTGTTATTCTTCTTTTTCTTCTGATAAACTTTAGTCTTATCTATATATAAGATTTGCTGAAAAGGAGGAGGAACTGTGATGTCAGGATCCGGATGTCTCGCGCTGTTCGGCGTTATTCGATTGAATACCAGACAATCGCAAAGGATAAAGGCGACTCCATATCTCAAAGGTACTGAACAGTTGCGATATAGTTTCATTTTCTGACTGCTCAGGACTGAGACGAAGACTTTCTTGCCTGAGGCAGTTTTTTGGAGCCCATACAGGGAATTCCGAGTATATAAAGCTGTGCGAGAAGAACGCTAAACCGGGGAGTTATAGCAAAAAACGAAAGCGAAACACCTTGTAACACTCATTTGGATAAAACAAAAGCCTTGACTTTGGTTTAAATCAAGGCTTCTAGCATATTTAAACAAGCTGATGACGAGAATCGAACTCGTGACCTCCTCACTACCAATGAGGTGCGCTACCGACTGTGCCACATCAGCACGTAGCTGTCCGCTACGGTTTGTTATTCTAGCATAACTTTCTGGTATTGTCAAATGAAATATGGGTTTTTCTGAAAAAAATTATGCTAGACTGAAGTGAAAAAGTAAATTCCACTCTGAAGGGTGGCAAGTTGAATTTAGTCTT
>JAJBUL010000095.1 GCA_020860365.1 Clostridiales bacterium
GATTGTAAGCATCAGTAATTAGACCCGCTCAGAAAAACGGCTGTGAATAGTAACGTACCAGCCGCAGAAGGCATTTCCACCGTCCTGTCCGTCGATGGCATTCCATGTGTTCGGCAGGGTGATCGCTTCCATTTTACCGGCAGTCTCAGCGACCCCAGTCCGATCTTCTTCAACCGCACAATCTGTCACATAGCGTCCTTCCAACGCAGCATAAACCTTCTCCACGATTTCTTTTTCTTTCGAAAAAAGCCATCTCTCATTAAAATCTATATATCTTCTCATATATTTCTCCCAGTCGACCTATTTCAGCACATGGCTCCGCCGTCGATCACGAAATCCTGCCCGGTGACAAATCTTGCCGCGTCGGATGCCAGACACAAAACGCAGCCAGCCACGTCCTCGGGTGCGCCGACCAGTCCGAGCGGGGATTCGTCCTGAAAATGCTTCAGGACTTCGGGGTGGTTCAGTATTTCCTCGTTCATTTCGGTGATAATCAGTCCCGGATAGACCGTGTTGACTCGGATTCCTTTGCTGCCCAGCTTCTTCGCCAGAGTCTTTCCCATACTTCGCACGGCACCTTTCGCCGCCGAATAGGTGATGGCACCGGAGCCGCGCAGGGCAGCCAGCGAGGCACTGTTGATAATCGCGCCACTGCCGCCCTTCTCCAGATACAGATACGCATACTTCGTCGTAAAAAATACACTGTCAAAATCGACCCGCATGGTTTTTTCCAGATTCTCCGTGGCAAACTCCTGCTCCAGATTCTTATCCTCGCCGCGCACTCCGGCGTTGTTGACGACAATATCAAGCCTTCCAAAGTGTTCGATACAGGATTCTACCATGGCCTTGCAATTTGCCTCTTCGCCGACATCGCAGACATAATACGCACAGCTTCCGCCCTGCGAGCGGATTTCCGCCTGTACCTCTTTCAGTTTCTGCTCTCTTCTGCCACTGATCACCACATTTGCGCCCGCCGAAGCGAGGAGCACCGCACAGGCCTTCCCGATGCCGCTGCCGCCGCCGGTAATCAGCGCGGTGCGGTTGTCAAGACGAAATAAATTCTGATATTCCATTTCTCAATCCCTTTCCTCGCCCGGCATTCTGCAGATGCCCTGATGCAGCTCTATCATCACATTGTCCGGCCCGCGAAAATAGGAAAACGCGAAGCCGGGAATGTGCGTGCTTTCGGTAATCGGCGGCACCTCTTTTGCCTTTGGCTCCACATACTGGTGCAGCTCGAGATCCACGCCCTGCTCGCCGCGGAGCATCAGCACATTCATCACCTGATGACCGGAGTCGGTCAGCCCTTTCGCGGGCTGTACCTGATTCCGCGCCTCAAAGACCACCTTCATGCCGAGGACATCCCGGAACAGCTTCAGACATTCGTCGATATCACTGACCAGGATACCTACCTGAAATACACCTTCACTCATCGCTTCCATTATCCACTTCTCCTATATTTTCTCCTGTCTCCCGTCCCCTCAACCATAGAACCGACCGATTCTTTCATTGGCGACACTTCTTGCCCTCGTCATAGACACTCTTTTCCCCTGGCAAAATACGCGCCGCTTACAGGAAACGAGCCTTTCAGGAATTCAGTCCGTCTATCAGCTCGTCGAGCTGATCAAAGGTCATTACTCCATAAGTCACCAGATTGTTCAGAGACATTTCGTACATCATTTTTTCCATCATCCGCTCACTGCCTTCGCCCATAGCTTCTGCCTGCGCTGCCTCCAGATCGGCTCCGCCGCGCTGCTTCCGACGGGCTGACGCAATCGTCTCGATCAGCTTACGCCCTGCCGCGGTCTTCATGACTTCACCGACTGTAGAACATCTGTTAAATATCATCGGCAATTCCGCGGTTCCGTGCACATCCACGGCCGCAGACAGGCAAAGATTCCGACTGGAAGTACCGACCTCAATCTGATAGCGTCCGCTCTCTACGAACCAGTCATAGATTTTCGTTTCATAATAAGCGAACGCCCGCTTATCCAGATGGAACGTCACAGTCTGCTCCTCACCTGGCGCAAGGCTTACTTTTTCAAAGCCTTTCAGTTCCCGTATCGGCCGCCGAACCTTTACGCTGCCCACTTCGCCCACATAAAGCTGGACTACCTCTTTGCCGGCATAACGGCCTGTATTTTTGACTTTGCAGGTAACGGTCAGTACATCCGTGTCTTCCATACTGGTTTTATCCAGCGCAAGATCGCTGTAAGCAAAGCTGCTGTAGCTCAGGCCGTGGCCGAACGGGAACAGCACGTCCATCTGTTTTTTATCGTAATACCGGTAGCCGATAAACACATCCTCATGGTATTCCACGACGCCGTCCTCACCCGGGAAGTTCAGGTAACTCGGATTATCCGCCAGCTTCAAAGGCCAGGTCTCGGTCAGCTTTCCGCTCGGATTCTTCTTGCCATAGAGCAGCTGTACGGTCGCTGTGCCGACGCTGGAGCCTCCGAGATACATGCACAGAACGGCTTTCACTTTTGAAATCCACGGAAGCTCCGCACAGGAACCGCCGTGATAGACCACCACTGTATTCGGATTCGCCTCCGCTACTGCCTCGACCAGAGCATTCTGGTTCGCGGGCAAAGCCAGGGATGTGCGGTCATCACCCTCGGTCTCAAAGCTGTCTGGCAAGCCGACAAAAACAACCGCCGTCTTCACAGCCTTCGCGGCAGTGACGGCCTCCTGGAGCAGCGCGTCATTTACCTCGATATCATGTACATCATAGCCTGGAGCGTAGAGAACAGAAGCAGACGCATTCCTGATCGCCTCCAGTGCACTGATCGCATGCGGCACATTGATGTGGCTGGATCCGGCTCCCTGATAGCGCGGTGCTGCGTAGAACTGGCCGATAAACGCCACGGAATCCGCCTCATTCAGCGGCAATACGCCTTCGTTTTTCAGCAATACCGCGCATTCCGCCTCGATCTCGCCGCTAAGTTCGGCACATGTTTCCCGGTCAATGGCTGCCTCTTCCTCGTTCAGCCCCTGATACGGGTCGCCGCTTCCGCCGGCATCCACCGCATCAATGATCTGCGGCATCTTACTTCTCAGCAGCCGCTCCGCATGCGCCCTTGTCGTCTGGCAGTTCGGGATCGCATAAGGCGAACCGATTACATAGGGAACCGCTCCGTCAAACGCATTGGTATTCTCAATGCACGCGATGGTTCGGTAGCCGCCGCCGCTTCCGCCGTACACATAACCGTAAGGGCGATGTTCGTACCCGTATACTTCCTGCGCCTTGATCCTGGAGAACTCCGCCGACGCCGCACTGGAGCGATGCGTCATCGTCCGGTCATCACTGTTGGTAAAAATTTCTCTGGAGCCCATGTTGGATTCCACGTAATACGCGCCGTGCGTCAGGCAGAAACCAATCTTGTCGTCAATCCCGGTCACCGGCAGAGACGCCAATTCCTCCTCTGGTCCCGGGAACGGCGACAGATACTGATAAAACCGCCCCTCATATCTGTCCTTTTCCGGAAAACAAAACGAGAACTTCACATCCGTCCCCTCGAAACCACCGTGCATATAGTGAAATGGAATCTTGGTCCCGTCATCCAGCACACGTACCCGCATCTCATCAACATCTATATATCCTTTGCTGAATTCCTCATCCTTTTTTGCGTCATATACTTCCATTGTATTCCCTGTCCTTTCCTTCATTACATATCCATCCTCACGCTCATAATCTCCCAGGCTGCATTTCCCGCTCTCCTGCACACCTATACGAAGCTCATTTATCACAAAACCGTTTTCTGGCTTCACTCCCTTTTTCTGAGGCTAAAACAGGCGGGAATCTCCCCAGATCCCCGCCTGCATTTCCGCGCAAGCACCGCCCAAGCATGCAACGTTTCTCTCTTTGGCCGTGCAATTTGCCCCTTGCCCTAAGGGTTACGCATGAGAATTTTATATATAGTAAACAACGTAAGACGTTTCACTGCTCCTTACTCCTGTACCATCTCAAGTGTCTCTTCTACATCCCCAAACACGTCCGCGCCTGCCTGTACATAGTCGATCGCCATCGTCGTCTCTGTAAAATAGGTAGCTACTTCACCCGCATTGTCAAAAGCAATCGTGATCGTATAGGTGTCCATATCAATCTCGTAGGTACCAACGTCCAGATCGAACTCCTGCCCCATCGCGCTTGCATATACGCGGCAGGTACCGTCATCGTAAAGATCACAAACCAGGTCACCATAAGTATCTTCCATGCCAGGCACAGCCACCTGACCAACAAAGCTGTAAGCGACCGTCTGCGTTTCTTCTATTATTTCTTCAAGTATGACCTCTGTGCCGTCCGCAGTCAGCGTATAGGTATAGGTGCCATCCTCGTTCTTTGTGACAACTGCGTCATATTCCCCGTCAGAAGAGGTCAACGTGATTTCAGACAAATCCTCGTTTGTCGCATAAGTACCGTCGGCAGCCATAACCGAATTCTCTGTATCCGTATCCAGCGTATAGACAGCATTCTCTCCGCCGGTACCGGAAATATTTTCCATATCCATATAGAGATACGTGCCGTCATATCCGCAACTGTCCACCAGATTCCCATCCATATCATAGAAATAGATGGTATGCGGTGCAGTGCCTGTTGGCGTTTCCTCTCCTTCTGCGGCAGCCTCCTGTGTCTCACGATCTGGCCAGCACGCGTACTCGGTCTCTTCCTCTACGACCTCATAGAGACCGATGTATGTGATCTGGTTCAGACAGAATCCCGCATAGTACACCTGGCCGACTCCCTCGATTTCCTCATAAAAATGGAAATAATAATCCATAAGGAAATCGGTACTCGGATAGTAATAATAGGAATAATACTGTCCCGCAATATCCGTGATCGGATCCGCCTCTTCCGCCTGCACTGTCCCGGCGAACCCGCCAAAAGCAGACATACACATCGCTGCACAAAGACTTGCTGCAATCAAATTTTTCTTCATAACGAAACCTCCGTTTTTCATTTTCAGGTACTGTTCCGGGCAGTCATCCTATTATCGATTTTCTGCTCCATCAAGTTCCGTTTTCTGTATGGCTTCATTATGGCAGATCCCCTTTGATAAATATCTATCTTTTCCGATTCAAAATTTCAGTAATCCGACCATACCCGACTATATGCCCTGTTCTACTGGTCTTTCAGCCAGGCGTCGAACTGCTCCTGCTCCAGTGCGATGACTTCGCTCATCCCCGCATCTTCCAGTTCCTGTACAAACTGCGGATACATCGTCTCAAGGTCCACACCCCCGCTTTCCAGCGCCGGATAATACCGGCTCAGCACGTTTTGAATGTTTACCAGTTCCACACTCACTTCGCTGCTGTCAAAAATAAAATCCGCGTACTCCCAGCCAAACGGTTCAGCCAACTCTGAATAGGCCTGTTTTTCACTCCGTGTCGGAGAGCCCTCCATTGCATAGTTCAGCTGCTGATTTCCATACAGGCCAAGCGGATTGTAGTAGCCTGCTGTTTGCGCATCCTTTCCTTCCGGATAAGCGATAATACCCTCATTCTCATCCACAAATTCATAGTGTATCCCTTCAATACCCCACTGCAGCAAATTGACAATACGCTCATCCGTATACATCAGATTCAGGAACCGCATGGCCGCCTTCGGCTCTTCACTCGTCTCCGGAACCGTCCAGAATACGTTTCTGCTGGAATTATCATATCCATACGTCACCCGGGTCGTCATCAGGCAGACCAGATCATCTCCATATGGTCCGGAGACAAAACCGGGAGAGCTGACAAAAGGAACACTTAAAATAATCCCCTCCTGGAGAAGGGACAATTGAGATGCATCCGTAAAAGCCGCATCCGGATAAATATAACCGGTGTCATACCAGTGCTTCATCAGTGACAAAAATTCCCAATATTGATCCGATTCATAAAGATTTGCCAGTTTTTCGTTCTCATCCACATACCCGATATTCGAGACAGAGCCGATCGTCAGAAGGGCATCATAATAGTACGAAAACGTGGAGAATTCATTATCTGAAGTGATCTGACCCAGCGGATAGCAATCTGGGTACAATTCCTTCAATTGCGCAAATAATTCTTCTAACTCCTCTTTCGTATAAATGGCATTCTCCATGTAGGTAAATCCGACCTCATCCAGGTACTTCTGCGAGATCCAGATTCCCCCTCCGACTCCAATCGAATCGTTGGGTATTCGAAGACCATAGATTTTCCCGTTCATCACAGTTCCGCCTGTAGCTTTGCATCTCCTCTTCTCAATTTAGATGCGGTCATACTATTCTCCTTTCCTGGAACCTTCCTCTGCGCTTCGACGGTATATTCTCCATCCTTGCAAAAGCACAGCGAAAGTCGCTTCCTCTCAGCGCCGCTAACGCGCAACGTTTTTATCAGCGCGAACTCAGTCCTTACCCCGCATCAGCAAAATGGATAAAGGTCTACATAATTCTGGAAGATATCCGATGCCGACTGATAATTATACTTTGAAAGGCTCTTGCACCAGTTCGCCCAGTCCGTACTGTCACTTGCAATATCTTTCTCGCCTGTAATAAAATAGACCGCATTGTTTGTCATATACTCCAGAATCTTGGACCAGAGGTTTGAACATGTTGTCGTGTCCTCGGACGTCATCATATCCGTAGTAATCGTTCCTGAGAAGAATCCGGGGTTCGCATACTTACTCCACAGATCAATCGAATACTGATAAGAATCCGCGAGACCGCTATCTACATTCGCCACGAGTGTCAGGCCGGGTGATTTCATAAAAACAGCAGCTGTATAAAGTTCGGAACTATCATTCGCCATCGTGCTGCTTTTCTCATACATCCCCTCATCATTTACAAAATATGCGCCGTCTTCCATTCCATAATCCGCATAAAACGTATTGTCTTCCATCTCCGCGACCTGGTCGGCATTCAGCCCCAGCGTCCGGATCAGAGCTCCCTCTTCAGTGTAAAAATAGTCCAGATAGCTGCACAGCGTGGCAAGGTCTTTGTCTTTCGCAGCCGTGGTAATCAATACGCCGCCGCCCACAGTACTATTTGCCATCACACAGTTAGGCTCTACATACTGACAGCTCTCATCTCCATAGATATCGTTGATCGGGTACGGCGCGCCAGCCACAAAGATCCCATTGGTATAGCCGCCGTCTTCCATATCCAGTCGGCCGCCCAGCTCAGACTGCAGGCCGCACCACATACCGACCTTTCCCTGACGAACCGAGGTGTCATCAATCGCATAGAATGCATCCGATGTTCTCTGGTAAAAGTCCGGATCCAGCCAGCCTTTTTCGTACCAGGCATTCAAGCACTCCAGATATGTGCGGAAGCTGTCCTCGTCTCCGCCAAAATGTACCTGATAGTCCGCGTCCTGATACCAATAGTTGGTGCCTCCGCCAAAACTGGACGTCAGTCCGCCCGACCAGGTAAAGCCCGGATAGTATATGCTGATGCAATAGGAATCATCAATTCCAAGATCTGCCATCGCTGTCTCAAAGATTTCAAACATCCACTCCCAGTCACTTATATAGATCGGATCGGCACCACCGCTCGGAAATACGACATCATCCTCCCAGCTATCCTGGTCATCCGGATTTGTATAAGCTCCGGTGAACGCCTTCCCAGTTTCCGGGTTTGTTCCGTATTTCACAATCCAATCCCTTCGATACATATAGCCTGTAAAAACGTCATCCGGTTCATCGGCAATTGTTCTCAAAGCATAATAGTGCTCTTCCCCGTCCACCAGTGTCACACAACTGTTATAAATGGTAAAATCCGAATGCACCAGTTCCACATAATTCGGCATATTGGCTTCCACGTACTCCGTAATATCCAGGGCATAGCCTTTTTCATACATGGTCAGCGGCGGATCACAGACCGTCAAATCAATGATATCTGAGAGATCCCCCGACGCAATCATCGTCGAATAATTCGTATCCGCCTCACCTGCCGCCGGCGCCCAGAACTCCAGTGCAATCGCCTTCTCGTCCTCTCCCCAGGTCTTAGAGAGCGTGTACACAATCGACGGATTCTCCTGATACTCCGTGTAATAAGACGAAGCCGCGCCCGAATAAATCCACCATGTAAACGTCGTATCCTCACCCGCACTCGTACTTCCGCCCGAGTTTCCGCAGCCTGTCAAAGTTGCCGGCAGCATCATCGTGATCGCTCCCGCAGCCGTTCCCTTCAGAAAATCTCTTCTCGTAATCTTGCCTGTCATGTTCCATCCTCCATCTTCATTGAATTGTCCTTTTCATTACCTGCCGTAACATTCCAGACATGCGATGAACACATCTGGAAAACTTCTGCTATTAAATTTACTCTTTTCTATATTTATAATCTTCCTGATTTCCGATGAAAAACAACAGAAATCCGACATCCTATCAAAAGGAATGTCGGATCTGTACCATTCGCGTATAGTAATCTGTTACGTGCCGCTAAATATCCGCGTTCACAATATCATAGCATATAAAAGCTTAATCCTCCTCCGCAAACGCGGCAATCGCCATATTCGGCTTCCCGGGCATGGGAATCATCACGTCTCCGTTTACGCCCTCCAGCACGGTGGTGCGGGTCATCTCCCAGGTGTCGATCATCTCTACACGATACGTATGCTCTTTCGGCAGAACAACCGAAAACTGCGCAGGACAGAAATCTCCAAGATACACCAGATAGACACGGTCATCGACCTTCCCTCTGGCGATGTGTTCTCCGGCAAACATATATTCCCGCTCGACCTCGTTCATCCAGACAAAGGACTGCGTGAATCCAATGGAACTCTCAGGAATCCGGGAACGCATTTCTTCAAACGCCTCCGGAGTAACCTTCTTCAGCGGTGCCAGAGGATCGTCTCCATCCGTCGGTTCGATCGCTCCCGGTAAGCTGTAGACGAACTCTTTTAAAAACGCAATCCGCTCCGGGCTCTCCCCGATCAGATGACCTCCCTTTGCCCACCAGACGACTTCATTGTCCGGGTCAAGGAAGGCCTCCCCGTGTGTGCAATAACCGCCTGCCATCACTGCCTTCCAGAACCGGGAGACCATCTCTTTTCCACTGATACAGCCCCAGAGATACGGAAGATTTCCCTCATAGCAGCACTCGTCCACCAGGACAGGCTTCTGATACTGCCGATACCAGTCGGCCACATGGTGCAGCGCTTTTGTCTGATAGCTGACATGGGTCACATTGGGCCGTGAAAAATCCCATGGCTTAAAACAGTGTTACTATTCAGCGCTTAACTACCTTCTCAATCTTACAAAAGTGCTTTTTCCCACCTTTTGCGATACAATTCACCATGTAAAAATCAGACAGGAACGCTTGAATAATACAGATCATCCGGACACACATCCTGCCCACCAGCCCATTCAATGCTCAGTCCGGCAACATGTACCGTATTGAAAAGCTTCAAATCTTTAAGCTTTCCAAACCATTCGCCTTTGATTAATGGTTTTGCATCATAAATTCTCTTTTCTCCATTATCAAACAAAACAAGAAGATTATAATTTTCCAAAGGTTGAACACTGACAGCCTTAGGTCTCATGATTTACCTCCTCTTACTGCAACGGCGGAATGCGGAAAAATTCCTGCCCGTTCTGAAGTAATTCCCAATTTGCCTTTAAGTCTTCTTCGTGAATAGCAATCCATGCCAGCATATATTTCTTCTGCTTAATTGGGATGGAGCCTTCGAGTAAATTCCATCGAGATCAAAGACAGCTTCCTTTCCCTGATATTCCGCATGAAGATGTGGCATTTTGTGTTTTCCGTTTGGCTCACTATACATACGAACAATGATCCCATAAAATAAACTCAATACCGGCATCTCTTTACACCACCTCCTGCTTCGTTAACTCCATGAACAACAGAATCTCTTTGCCGCTGTATTTCTTTAGAAAAATCTAAATGACGAAATATTATCTGTCATCACGGTCTGTCGCTTATCTTTACTGTAGTATAATCGAAATTGCATCAGATAACAACTGTTATTTTAGCTCTGGCGAAAAAGATCAACGTACTATATTTCAGCTCTTATGAAAATATTTCTGATAAATATACTCTGCAAGCACCCGGTTCTCTTCCCTATGGCTGCTCCGCCTGAAGCTGTTCCATCGCATCATTTTCAGAGTGCAGACCCTGTTTTTGAATAAAAGCCAGCGCAGACCCTATCATATCCAGTTTCTGCGGGGGAATCAGGTCCGGCTTCTTACCAGATGTCAAGGAATTTTATTTCTAAACATAGTCCTAGCCGCAGAGGCTGCAGAGGCAGTCTCGCAGCGGCTTCTATAAGGCACCGGATGTGGGCGTAAACAGCCTCCCCTTATCCGGTGCGTACTCATCCGCCAGGATCCGGCTCATGTCCTCCGGGCTCTCCACGCAGTCTCTTAAAAGCCACGCTTTCAGTATCGCCTTCAGTCCGGCATTGAAAAAAATCTGGTGATAATACACCTCCTCTTTAGAGGAGTAGTTCATCTTACGCACCACATCCATAATGTGCTCATCCAGAAGGTCCGGAACGACGTCAAAAGCGATCCCCTTCTTCTCACATTCCGCCATGTAAGCCAAAAGAAGCGTCTTATTCTCCCTGACCAGTGTAAAAAGCTGAGAGAATCCATTCCCCAGCCGCAGACCACTTTCCCTTTCTTCCGCCCGGGCAGTCCCTTCATCATCCGCATTGTCTCCAGGAGTCGCCCCATCTGTTTCATCATCCGCATTGTTTTCACAAGTCGCCCCATCTATTTCATCAACCGTCAAAAAATTATCCATCATTTTCACGTAAAAATCCGCGATCATCTTCGCCATCAGATCATAGATATCCTCATAATGTCCATAAAAGGTCGTGCGATGGATGCCAGCCAGACGGCAGATCTCGCTCACAGTAATCTCTGAAATGTCCTTCTTTTTTAACAGTTCCGAAAAGATACTCTCTATTTTTTCCTTTGTCTCGGCATAGCGCTGATTGCCTTTTTTATTCATATCTTTCTCCTTTATTTCTACACTTCGCCATCTATTGACGGTTGTATTTCGCTTTTTTACTTATTATACTGGATATACATTAAATCTACAAGTGAAAAGGCAAATACGCCGATGCAGACATACGAAGAATCCGGCTGTCTGGCCTGTTGCTTCGCGGGGTACTTGTAACAAAGAAAACAAAGGAGGATTCGAATCATGAAGAAAAATCAGGAACTGCTGGAGACGGGCACTTATCCAAAGCTGTTGTTAAATCTTTGTCTGCCATCTGTCATCATCATGCTGGTCATGGTCGTCTACAACATGGCCGATACCTATTTCATCGGCCAGACCGGGGATTCCGCGAAGGTCGCCGCGCTCTCCCTGTGCAGCCCGGTATTTTCCATTCTGTCCGGTCTTGGTACGCTCTTTGGAAGCGGAGGGTGTACCACGATCTCGCTCGCACTCGGCAAGAAAGACTACGCGACGGTGAAGTCCTGCTCCAGCCTCTGTTTTGTCTGCAGTCTTGTGATTGGCTTTGCCATGCTGCTCGTCCTCACCGTCGGCGCATCCCCGATCGGCCGCTTTCTCGGCGCGGACGCGGACACCCTTTCTTATACGGTCAGCTATCTTCGGATCATTGGCTTTGGCGCCCCGCTGATCTCCTTTAGCAATATCTTCTGCAACATCGTGCGGGCAGACGGTGCCGCGGTAGAGTCCATGATTGCCAATCTCCTCGGAACCATCGCAAACATCGTACTTGACGCCGTGTTTATCCTCGGGCTTTCCATGGACATTCTGGGAGCCGCCCTCGCGACCGTACTTGGAAACCTGCTGAGCAGCCTCTTTTTGCTCCGCTATCTTTTCAATAAACAAAGCGCCTATTCTCTGCATCCGAAGTATGTGCCCATTGGCATCGGAAAGCTGCCGCAGATTCTCTCCCTCGGCCTGCCTCTGGCGTGCAGCACCATCCTGATGAGTGTCTCAAACGTCATCGCAAACCGCATGATGATGAGCTATGGCTCCGTGGCTCTGGCTGCGCAGGGTGTCGCCGGAAAAGCCGGCTCGATGATCTCCATGCTTCTGATGGGCATCTGTATGGGGCTTCAGCCTGCGATCTCCTTCAACTGCGGCCAGGGAAACAAAAAACGGATCGGCCAGATCCTTCGTAACACAGCCATCTTTACAGTAGCACTCGGAAGCCTGCTCTCCATCGGCTGCTTCCTGTTTCGAAATCAGCTGATCACCGCATTCCTCGATGACCCGGAGGTCATCGCATACGGCCAGGTCATGGTATTTGCCTCCATCCTGATCGGCCCTTTTTACGGCATTTATCAGCTCTGCCAGACCTTCCTGCAATCCACCGGAAAAGCTTCCTACGCCACCATCACCGCACTGCTCGATAAAGGACTGTTCTACCTTCCAATCCTGCTGCTCATGGAACACTTCTTCGGAATGTACGGCATCGCATTTTCCTCCGCAGTCACGCTGTTCTTCTCGATCCTGGCCGGGCTGTACTTCAGCAGAAGGTGGAGCCGCAGATTATAAGGAATCGTGCGCACGCCGGGCGTACAGGAAAGCCGGGATGCAAATCATCCCGGCTTTCCTGATTCAAAAATCTATCTCTTTTGTTTCAGCGTAAAATCTTCGATTTTTTCCTTCTATATATAAATCTCCGGTCACTACGATCTCTCCCGTCAGGCGAATGTCGTTCGACGCTGAACCGACCAGTACCTCCAGCTTTCCTTTCTCGATCTTCCAGTTCCCGTTCCGGTCGAGAAATGCCAGCTAACTCGGAGAAAGCGTAAATTCTACCGTTTTTTCTCGCCTGGCACAAGGCTGACTCTTGCAAAACCTGCCAGTTCCATCACCGGACGTGTCATGCTTGCATACACATCCTTCAGATAAAGCTGAACGACCTCGGTGCCCGCCACCGCACCGGTATTCTCAACAGACAGACTCACCCGAAATTCCTCATCCGGCGCAACTGTCGGAGTCTCGCAAGTACCAGACATATCCACAGTGCCTCCAAAACGCACGACATTTTTCCCATCATCATCGCTGCCTTCCGCCGAGTCCTGTCCAATCAGCGTTTCTACACACAAATCCTCATACGCAAAGGTCGTGTAGGACAGCCCCTGTCCGAAAAAGTACCGTGGTGTATGCGGCAAATCCACATAATTCGCAAAACCAATGCTTTCCCCCTGATGCCATGCCGAGCCATTCGGATGGTTATAATAAATCGGAACCTGTCCTGTATGGTACGCGGCGGAGAGCGGCATTTTCCCGCTCGGATTATAAACTCCGGTCAGCACATCCACGATCGCCTGTGCGCCTGCCTCGGACGGGTTCCACGCTTCAAGAATGGCATTGAGGCACTCGTCCGCCGCATCGCTGGAAATTGGACGTCCATTGAAATGTACGCCGACCAGCGGCTTTCCTAATTTTACCGCTTTCCGGATAAAGGTCTCCTGACATTCAGGAAGATTGATATTTGCTCCGTCCACTCCCTCGCCCATCGAAGCCACCGAGCAGGAACCATGTTTTCCGCCAAGTGTCAGAATGCACAGATCCGCCTCGGCAATTGCCGCCAACGCCGCCTCATGACCGCTCTCATCATTTCCCGCGATTGGATAACCATAGGCATAGACGATCTCTGTCTTGGACAGGCGCTTCTGTAACTCTTCCAGAAGGCTCTTGCAGCCCGGCTTGATCTGCCGAAGAACCGCATCAAACTCCTCCGTCTCATCCGACTGAATCTGAGTCCCCGGCACGAGCGGAACCGTTTTCTCCTGGTTCGAAGCCTCGTCTCCAATTCCGGCGATCGAATTTGCCACCGCGTGAACCGCCTCCGCCATGCTAACATGGGTATAACCGCCAAAAAAGATCCGGGCATTCTGCGCGTGACAGCCGATCACCGCAATCTTTCTCACAGGACGCCCTAAACCGTCTTCAAGATCTGCAGATTTCTTTTCCTCATCAGCACATTCTGTGAACCGAATCGGCAACGCGCCGTCATTTTTCAGCAGCACCAGCGATTCCCTCGCGGACTGCAGCGTCACTTCCCGGTCTTCTTCGTGATAAAATGTCTTTTCGAATTCTTCTCCCTCCAGCGGGAACGGATTTTCAAACAAACCCATACGGAATTTTGCTTCCAGAGTCCGAAGCACCGCGGTATCCAGGATTTTTACATCTGCTTTACCCGTACGGAACCATTCCGTCAATTCCTCATTAAAAGCAGAGCGAACCGGAGTCTCTACATCCATGCCGGCGTCCATCGCGCGAAGCCCGGCCTCGGTCAGACTCTCACAGGTTTTCTGTACTTTATGAATATTTTCAACCGCGCTATAATCCGCAACTGCCACCCCGTCAAATCCCATCTCATCCCGGAGGACTTCTGTCAGAAGCCAGTGTGACGCAGACGCCGGTTCCCCGTCAATGCTGCAATAACAGGGCATTACGCCGCGAAGATTGGCTTTGGCAATCGCCGCCTGAAACGGCTTCCCGTATATTTCCTCCAGCAGACGCGGCGGCGTATTGCTCGCGGCACCGTGAATCCCCGCCACTGAGTTGTGAAATCCCATAAAGTGCTTTGCCACAGATTCCTGATGACGTCCCCCCACCTCTTTGTCCTGAATGCCTTTTGTATAAGCAGTGCCCATAGCGGCAGCCAGCGTCGGATCTTCGCCATAGGTTTCTCCCTGCCGCCCCATCCGCGAATCCCGGGAAATATCCAGCACCGGAGCAAGCGTCCGCGTAATACCAGCCGCGCATTCCTGTCTCGCTACAATTTGCCCGATCTGCTCCTCCAGAGCCGGATTCCAGGACGATGCCCGGCTAATTCCGGACGGAAAGCTCGTCGCATCCTGAATAAACGCACCGCATAGCCCTTCCATATGAAAAATCGCCGGAATATGATGCGGACTGTTTTCCATGATCCCACTCTGAATCCGCTTCTGGAATTCCAAAGCCTCCTGTGTTGTTTTTAACATACGAACCGCGAGCGTTGACACATCTCCGATCCCGTATTTGCAGTAAGCGGCCGCTTCCGTCTCACGGCCCAGCGGCACAAGTACACACTGCGTCTGCGCCATCTTCTCTTCCAGGCTCATCTTACGAAGCAAATCCTCCGCCCGCTTCTTCGGTGAGAGCGTTTTATCCAGATATTTTTCCATAGTCCTTCTGCCTCCTCCATTCAGACTTTCTATAAAGGTCTTTACCTGCCCTTCCCGATCAGCTCACCGCAGGTTGCCAGCCTGCTAAACGGCATTGCAAATATCGACCTTACGATTATTGCATCATATTATCCATTCTCCTCATAATAAGCTATACCTTTTCCGACCGATTTTCCCGGCTATCCGATTTAACCGCTGAAAAAAGCTGTGGTATAAAACCACAGCCTCTCTTTGTAATGTCTGTGATTTGCGCAGCAAATCATAGACGCAGGCCTCGCCATCGCGAAGCGATTTTAAATGGCGAGGCTCTCCGTTGTAATGTCTGTGATTTGCGCAGCAAATCATAGACGCAGGCCTCGCCCATCGCGAAGCGATTTTAAATGGCGAGGCTCTCCGTGTAATGTCTGTGATTTGCGCAGCAAATCATAGACGCAGGCCTCGCCCATCGCGA
>JAJBUL010000224.1 GCA_020860365.1 Clostridiales bacterium
GTTACCTGCTTTTATGTCGCGGTTTCAAAAACCAAAGAAAAATATCTACACCCCTACTCAGTTTTGTATAAAAAGATCGGGGTGCGTTCTTCCAGCTCATTGTAAATCGTCTCCGCAACAGCATACGGCAGATTTACACAGCCATGGGAACCATTCGTCTGATAAATCGTGCCCCCAAAAGAAGAACGCCAGGTCGCATCATGCAGCCCCTGTCCATCATGGAACGGCATCCAGTACGTCACATCTGTTTCCCAGGTATCTCCGCTCAGCGTCACATTCATCTGCTTATATGGAATCATGAAAACGCCAGTCGCTGTCTCCCGTTCTTCCGTCGGCTTGCCTGTGACACAATCGCTCTCTACTATCAATTCTCCATCCTTATAGTACCAGATATGCTGGCTTGTCAGATCAACCTCTACATACGTACCACAGATATCGTCCGTACCATTGCGTGTACGACCCTCCGTAGAATAAACCGGCTCACGGGTCACTTCCGTATTCGACGTAATGTCCGCAATCAGCTGCTCCACCTCAGCGCTCTGGTCAATCTGATAGCCGTAATCACTGCTCTCATATGTGATCGTATCCCCATTACTCGTCGTAAATGTACGCGGAAGATAAAGAGTATTGTAAGTCGCCGCCAGATTATAGACAAAGCTCTCCACCTGCTCCTCATCAATGGAAGCGAGTTCACCGTCTATGATGATCCAGTCCTGAATCACAGACCAGTCCAGGGTAACCGTTTCCTCTCCAAAGGTCAGCGTAATCACAGCCTTGCAATAGGAATTATAAATATCCATCAGGGAATTCATATCCAGATCATCCTGCGTAACTGCAGGAAGATAATAAAAAGACTCCGGCAGAGTGATCACCACATCCTCCTGCGGACGGCTATTGGCAACAAGCTTATCCACGCAGTCTTTCACCATAACCTGAAGATCCGCGTCGTCGAATTCCGTACCGTAGACCTCTGCTTCAATATAATACTCGCTTCCGTCATACTCCAGCGTGGCATCCGTGCTCTCCGTGCGCGCGACAGCAAAATTCTCTGCCGTCACCGCTGACAAAAAGACACTCTCGTCAAAATTAAACGACACTTCCACTTCAAACGTATTCCCCTCGTACAGACTGGAAAGCAGCCCCTGATTCTGCTCTCGCAGACAAGTCTGAATATCGCCAAACAGCTGTGTCTCATCAATTGTATAGCCCATCTGTGAAAGCGTCAGTGTCAGCGCTGTCTCCTCCCCCTCGAGAATCGTAACTGTCGGTGCACTGTAATCCGCTTTCAGCATTTTGAAAACCTCTGTGACATTCATTCCGGACACATCATACCCATTCACAGTCGTCTCTTCAAAAAAAAGCCCGCTGTTTGCCTGCTGGTAAAGATAATAGCCAGCCCCTCCAAATCCCGCCAGCAGAACCAGAACAATGAGTATTATCGCAATCCGTAAACCCTTATGCTTTTTTTCCATAAAATCCCCTTATCTCATCTTGTCATGCTCCTATCTTGCACCATTTGGAAAAAATAGTCAAGTATTGGAATCTTAAGAAAATAATAAAAAGAACGGGATATGCGCCGGCTTTCGCACACATCCCGTTCTTCTGCAACGCAAATCTCTTACAAAGCTTTATCAAACCAGACGGTAATCTCCGTTCCCACCCCAACCTTACTCTCCAGCTCAATCTGTGCGTGATGCTGCGCAACGATATGTTTTACGATCGCAAGTCCCAGTCCGGTACCTCCGGTATTTTTGGAACGGCTTTTGTCCACGCAGTAAAAGCGCTCAAAAACACGTTCCTGGCTCTCTTCGGGAATCCCAATGCCAGTGTCCTTTACCGAAAGCATCGCGCGCCCGGCCCTTTCCCCAACCGTCACCGTCACACTGCCGTCGGGACGGTTATAGCGAATCGCATTGTCACAAAGATTATAGACCAGCTCGTCAATCATATTTTTATCGCCCCGGATCGTCACTGGCTGGCCAACACAGCGAATACGGATCCCCTGCTTCTTCGCATTCAGGCTGACTGATTCCACACACGCCGAAGCCGCCGCGTAAAGATCCACATCCGTCGCGGAAATGTCCATCTGACCTGCGTCGAGCTCCGATAATTGAATAATATCATTGATCAACGTCAGCAGCCGCTGTGCGCTGCGATGAATTTCATGGGCAAAATGCCGTATCTCTTTTTCCCCTGCAATCCCGGTTTCTATCAGCTCCGCATAGCCGGAAATAGATGTCAGGGGCGTTTTCAGCTCATGCGAAACATTGGCTGTAAATTCCTGGCGCATTTTCGCGCTTTTCAGGATATCCTCATGCTGTTTGCGGATCGTCATGACAAAAGGAACCAGTTCTTCATAAATTCCTTCTGTACCGGCGCTATCAATATTGGAAGCCATCCTTTCAATCGGACTCACAATCCCCGCCGTGATCTGCCGCGACAAGATCAAACATACCAGAAGCATAATCAGTCCCACCCCGAAAATTCCTTTCAGCGTATTCGTGAAAATTCCCCAGATACTCGCTTCCTCCCGGCTGATCCGTAAAATCGAGCCATCCTCCAATTCTACCGCATAATAATACATTTCACTGTCCAGAGAATCTGAATAGCGGATCGTCCAGCCCTCTCCTTCCGCTTCCGCTTCTTTCACTTCTTCCCGGTCCGCATGGTTCTCCAGCGTACCACTCACATCACTGTCATACACAACTTCCCCTGTCTCATCAATCAATGTAACACGAAGTCCCGCCACATCCTCGGTATACTGCTCTTCCAGCTCCGCCGCCGAGGTCGACAGGCTGCTGATCAAAGCGGCATATGTCCGCATCTCTGAAAGCACCTGTTCCTTATACATATTACGAAAAATGGCAACCGCTATCAAAAGCGTTGCCACCAGCGTCACAAATACAGTCGAAATCAGGAAAATATTTATTTTCTTTTTCATACCAGATTTTCTCCATCACTCGTAATTATCACAAAAAATATTATTTCTCACCATTCAATATATAACCCACATTGCGCACCGTCCGTATCATCGAACCGGCCGTCCCCAGCTTCTGCCGCAGAGTCTTTATATGCATATCCAGTGTCCTTGACTCTCCTTCAAAATCTATCCCCCACACACGATCCAGAATCATCTCCCGCGATACTACAATCCCCGCGTTCAAAAGAAGCAGCTTCAACAGCTCATATTCCTTATACGTCAGCTCCACAGGCACATCATCCACAAATACAGCCCGCTTTTCATCATCCATGAAAATCGAATCCAGCCGGATCAGCCGCTCCTTTTGCATATCCTGTGTGCGGCGCATCAGCGCTTTCACCCGCGAGATCAGCTCCATCACGCCAAACGGCTTCGTAATATAATCATCCGCCCCAATATCCAGGCCCTTGACCTTATCCAGTTCTGTTGTCTTCGCCGTTACCAGAATAATCGGTATCCTGCGCGTACGCGCCGAATACCGCAGCTTTTTCACGATCTCCAGCCCGTCCTCATCCGGCAGCATAATATCCAGCAGCACCAGCGACGGCAGCCGCTCCTTCAGCCTGGCATAAAAAGCAGAGGCACAGTCAAACCCCTGCACCTCATATCCCGTATTCTTAAGAGCAAACAGCTCTATCTCTCTGATATTCTCATCATCTTCCACAATGTAAATCAGCGCCACGTACTACCTCCCTGTCTTCTCTTTTATTTCGCATACGCGCCAAATACATTATACACCTTTTTCCCCTGCCTGTGTACCCCCGTCAGTGAAAATTCTACCCATTCACCAACGTTTGTTGCGTGGTCGCCGATGCGTTCATAATATTTTGCAATCATCAGAAGATCCAGAATCTGGTCATTATTAAAGGTTTCATTGATCGTCGGCTCTGTCAGTGTTTTTCTCACATCAAGGAACATACTGTCAAGCCGGTCGTCACTCTCAATCACTTCCTGCGCGAGCTCCAGGTCACGGTTTACGTATGCTTCCACACTCTTATTCACCATACTGACCGTAAACTCCGCCATCTGCGCGATTGCCACACCTTTTACCGGCACATCAATGCTGCCTGTCTTCATAATTTCCGCGATATCCGTCGCCTGGTCGCCGATACGCTCCAGATCCGTAATCATCTTCATTGCGGCTGAAATGCGGCGTAAATCCGACGCTACCGGCTGCTGCCGCAGAAGAAGCTGCAGGCAGATGCTCTCGATTCCCTGCTCCTTCCCGTCAATCTCATTTTCCAGGTGGTCAATTTCCTCCGCTGTCTCCTCCCGGTTCTCTGTGGATACAAGCAGGCGATAGGTCTTCATGATCGCCTCTTCACAGAGCATTCCCATCTCAAGTAGCTCTTTCTGCAGCTGGTCCAGTTTTTCTACAAATCGATCTCTCATAATCAGCCAAACCTCCCCGTAATATATTCTTCTGTTTTTTTGTTCTTCGGAACCGAGAACAGCGTTGTCGTATCGTCAAACTCAATCATCTCGCCGAGAAGGAAAAACGCCGTTTTGTCTGAAATTCGTGCTGCCTGCTGCATATTATGCGTTACCATCGCAATGGTATATTTCTCCTTCAGTTCGATCACCAGGTCCTCAATTCTGGATGTTGAGATCGGATCCAGTGCTGAGGTTGATTCATCCATCAGCAGTACCTCCGGTTCTACCGCCAGTGCCCTCGCAATGCAAAGCCGCTGCTGCTGCCCGCCGGACAAGCCCAGCGCGCTCTTTTTCAGACGATCCTTGACCTCATCCCAGATGGCCGCATTCCGCAGCGCTTTTTCCACAATCTCATCCAGTTTCGCCTTGTTGCGAATCCCGTGTGTCCGCGGTCCATACGCCACATTATCGTATATACTCATCGGAAATGGATTTGCTTTCTGAAATACCATCCCGACTCGCTTTCTCAGAAGGTTGACATCCATATCTCCATAAATATCTTCCCCGTCCAGCGTAATCTTCCCCGTAATTTTACAGCCCTCCATCAGGTCATTCATACGGTTCAGGGACTTTAAAAGCGTCGATTTTCCACAACCGCTCGGTCCGATAAACGCGGTGATCTTATTCGCCGGAATCTCAAGATTGATATTCTTGAGTGCGTGGAAATCCCCATAGTATAAATCCGTGTTTTTAATGTCTATCTTTCCCATTATATCTTTTTCCTCTCACTCCTGTGCGATGTTTCTGTTCTATTCTGTCACTTGGTATCCGGCCATTTGCTCCCGCCAATCTGGAAATTCACTGCCGGCTTTAAAGTATGGCGAACCTGTTTCTTTTACTTTTGCCCTTTCATCAGCATACCCGCAAACAGGGATGACAATCCATTGAGAATCAAAACCAGCACAATCAGGACAACCGCGGTCGCGTAAGCCTCACCCATATGAAGTCCTTCATTCGACAGCACATACATATGAACCGCCAGCGTACGGCCGCTGCCGAAGAGGGTGCTTGGCACCTGAGCGACCGTACTTGCTGTATAGAGCAATGCGGCTGTCTCACCGACGATTCGTCCGGTAGCTAATACAACACCGGAAAGAATTCCAGGGATAGCAGATGAAAGTACTACCCGGAAAATTGTGCGCAGCTTACCGGCGCCCAGGCCAAAGGAAGCCTCCCGATAAGCATCTGGAACGGCAAGCAGTGCTTCCTCTGTCGTACGCATAATCAGTGGCAGAATCATGATTACAAGAGTGAATGCGCCAGACATCAGGGAAAAGCCCCAGCCTAATGTTGTTGTAAAAAACAGAAGGTCAAACAGACCGAACACAATCGACGGAATGCCCGAAAGTGTTTCTGCCGTGATGCGCACCAGGCTTACCAGCTTACTTCCTTTTTTCGCATATTCCACCAGAAAGATCGCCGCAAAAATACCGACCGGAACCGCAATCACCAGAGCCAGAGCCGTTATTATCAGAGTATTGATCAGAGCCGGCATCAGCGAGACATTATCGGAAGTATACTTTAATGCAAAAAGGCTCGGTTTCAGGTTTGGCACACCTTTTACCAGAATAAAACCGACAATAAATACCAGAACAACTGCTGTAATAATCGCCGCAAGCCATACCAGACATTTCACCAGGGCAGAGAACGGGTGATGTTTAAAATAAGTAAACTGCTTACTCATGCTCAGACCTCCTCTTCAAGAGCGAAACGCTCAGATTGATAATCAAAATGAACACGAAAAGCACCACGCCCGTCGCAATCAGCGCCTGCCTGTGCAAGCCTGACGCGTAGCCCATTTCTATTACAATGTTTGCTGTCATTGTACGTACGCCCTTTAACAGCCCTTTTGGCATCCAGGTCTGGTTGCCCGCAACCATGATAACTGCCATCGTCTCACCAATGGAACGGCCGATTCCAAGTACAATTCCTGCTACCACACCTGACTTTGCTGCCGGAAGTATAATACAGAATACACTTCTCTCATGCGTCGCTCCAAGCGCGAGGGAACCCTCATAGTAGCTCTCCGGGACGCTCCGAAGCGCAGGCTCCATCACGCCAATGACTGTCGGAAGAATCATAATGCCAAGCAGAATACATGCGGTCAGCATTGTGCTTCCGGAGCTGCCGATAATCGACTTCATGGTCGGAACAATCCAGACCATACCGAAAAAGCCGTATACAACGGAAGGAATTCCCGCCAGCAGATTAATCATTGACTTCAGCGGCGTGTAAATCCGTTTGGGGCAGTAAAATGCCAGAAAAATCGCGGTCAGCATCGCAATCGGCACACCGATCACAATCGAACCGGCAGTGACATAAATGCTGCCCAGAATAAATGGCAAAATTCCATAGATATCATTCGATGGTTTCCAGGTCGTCCCGAGCAGGAATTCCGGAATGCCAATTTTTACCATGGTCGGAATCCCATTTGTGAAAAGAAAAACGCAGATCAGGGCAACCGCCAGTATCGACATGCAGGCCGCAATTAAAAATATAATCCGCATATCCTGTCCTAATTTTCGAAGAAAATTTGGGACGCAGGCCGAGCCATCATCTGAAAGATGATTTTTCATTGCGAGGCTCTCTTTTTTCTCAGAAAACTTCTGTGTCATATTCTCTCCTTCGTAACAAACCAATGTGATAAAACATATAAACCATAACCAGGATCCCCAAGGTCAGGAATAGGAACACAAGCGTTCTATCCTTGGCCTTTTGTTCCTTGAATCATCATATAATCAAAGGCACCAGCCAGTTCGATCAGCCTGGCTGGTACCTTCTTCTGCCATCACAAAGTATCCGTTTTTTACTCAGCTGCCTCTGTAACCTCTTCCCAGGTTGTGATCTCGCCGGTATAAATCTGCATAACCTGCTCAGTGGTAAGTTCTGTGATGCCACTCTCGTTATTCACGATTACCGCGATACCATCCTGCGCGATCATGGTTGCAGAGATGCCTTCCTCTTCTTCCTCTTCCTTCAGTTCACGGGAAGCCATTCCGATGTTATAGTTACCATCAATTGTGGAAGTCACACCAGTCGTAGAGTCACTCTGCATCACTTCAATCTCAAGATCCGCATTGATCTCCGCGTAAGCTTCAGCCAGCTTCTCCATAACCGGAGTTACAGAAGAAGAACCGCCAACTACAATTTTTCCTGAAACACTGCCACCCACAAACGGTTCTGCTTCAGAAAGAGCAATGTAACCATTCTCAGAAATAACCGCCTGGCCTTCCTCACTTAGAATAAAATCAATGAAATCCTGTGCTTCTTCGCTGACTTCTTCCATCGTCAGGATATTGAACGGACGTACAACGGTATAATCGCCGGACTCCACATTCTCAACAGTCGCCTCTACACCGTCAATTGCCACTGCTGTCACACTGTCATCCAGGGAACCCAGAGAGATGTAACCGATCGCATTCTCATCACCGGCAACCTTTGTGATCATAGCCGCTGTGCTGTTGGTAATCTCAGCAGCCTCTGTTGTCATATCTACTTTATTGCCATCCTCATCCTTCTGCTCTACGCCAACCAGCTCAATAAACGCGCCGCGTGTGCCTGATCCATCCTCTCTGGAGCATACTACAATATCACCAGTCGCATCCGCCATTGCGGTTGTTCCAAGGCTTGCCACCATCATTGCTGCGATCACTGCCGCGATTGCTTTTCTCTTCATAATCATTCGTCTCCTTTTTTTTATAATAGAACATTTTTTTGCAGAGGACTTACCCGTCCTTTCGCCGTTATCGTTTTCCGGTGCCTCGTTACGGTGCCTATTTTAATGCGGCTATGTAAAATACATAACCCATCCAATGTAAAGAATCGGTAAATTCGAGGTAAGAAAATGAAAGAGAATGTAAAATCATTTGCCCATGCGAATCTGAATGCTGCCGAATACAGAAAAAGGGGATGGGCAAGCCCATCCTCTGTAATTTGTAACTGTTCCGTACCTTCACAAGCCAATTATGTTCTTATTTAGCACAAACCGAAATCAAAAGCTTCGACCCCCGCCTATTCCCAAAGCTTCTGCGGATAAAGTCCCCCATCCTTCATCTTCTGGATCGCAGCCATCAGTGACGGCTTATCCTCTTTATAGGTCACACCATACCACTTATCTGGTGTATTCATGACTTTTACCGTCGCCTTTTTTTCCGTAAGAAGCTCATCTACGACAAAAGGCAGGAAATATTCGCATTTAAGCGGATTCTTCTCCAGGTTTTCCTCCAGGAAGACCTGAAACCTTTCCTTTAGCTGAGCGAGGATATCCGCTGAGAATCCCCACATATTCAAAGAAACAATGGTATCTGCTGCAAGCGGCGTCCAGGTCTGCCCTCCATCTTCGGTGTACGCAATCCCGTCTTCACGCTTTTCGATGCAGGTGCGCTCCGTGATCCTGATCAGATATCCGTTTTCATCCGTCTCGCAGATCCCCCGCGCAACCGAACCGTTCTCAGTAAGCGTATTCTCCAGACGATAGCCAACCATCATATAGCGACCTTCCGTCTCCATGGCCGAAGCATCCTTACCGGTCAGGAAATCATAAGCCAGGGAAAAGGCATGGCATCCATAATAGTCATCTGCATTGATAACCACCATTGGCCCATCCACTTCCTCCAGGCAGCTTAAAACCGCATGACCGGTTCCCCAGGGCTTCACCCTGCCCTCCGGCACTGCAAACCCGTCCGGTAGATTAGATAAATCCTGGTAGGCATAAGAGACCTCAATATGATCCTTGAGCCTGCCTCCAATCGCTTTTCGAAAATCCGCATCGTTTTCTCTTTTGATAATGAAAATCACCTTTTCAAATCCAGCGCGAACCGCATCATAAACAGAAAAGTCCATAATAATATGTCCGTCTGTATCGACCGGGTCTATCTGCTTCAGGCCACCATAGCGGCTCCCCATTCCCGCTGCCATAACTATC
The DNA here is from genome assembly GCA_020860365.1 of Clostridiales bacterium. Classification (GTDB taxonomy): domain Bacteria; phylum Bacillota; class Clostridia; order Lachnospirales; family Lachnospiraceae; genus Choladousia. Next base: position 9,339 of record JAJBUL010000224.1, read on the forward strand.
AATACTGGTTTTTTCATATGATTCATACTACCTCCTTTTCATTCTGTACGCTTACAATTTATGTCATAAGGGGAACCGGCTTGCCGGTGGATTCCTTATGACACAGGCCGCGCCATTGCCGCAGGCAATTTTGCATGCGCGGCTCTCCTACACATGTCATAAGGGGAACCGGCCTGCCGGTGGATTCCTTATGACGCAGGCCGCGCCATTGCCGCTGGCAATTTTGCATGCGCGGCTCTCCTACACATGTCATAAGGGGAACCGGCCTGCCGGTGGATTCCTTATGACACAGGCCGCGCCATTGCCGCAGGCAATTTTGCACGGCGCGGCTCTCCAACACACAGCAGCGCTGTAATCCGAAAATGAATATTCTTCCAGCAGATACTCAGCATCATCGTACTGCTGGCTGAACGAAGACAGGTGTTCCCCTTCAAAAGCAAAGCAAAAAGAATTAAGAGGCAGAAGAAGTCCCATTCCCGTTGCTTTTAAAAAGCTTTCCTTCAGAGTCCAGAGCCGGTAAAAACGCTTTTTCTGCTCCTTCAGGTCCTCTGTTTGAAATATCCAGGCATATTCGGACGGGCAAAAAAAACGTCTGGCCAGCTTTTCATTCAGCTGCTTCTGGTATTCTATGTCGCAGCCGACCTCCGTCTCCGCAAACACAGCCATCGCCATCTCATGCGAATGAGAAAGGCTGAAATGAATATCCGAAAAATCCGGAAGATATGGCTTCCCATGCTCCCCGAATGCAATCCGCACATTGCCCTCACGCAAACCATATGCCTGCAGTCCCCGGTCAAGGAGAATCCCCGCCGCCAGGGAAAGCTTCCGGTCATTCTCCAAATGGAGCCGGTTAATCTTCTCCTGGCGCATAGCAGACATTTCACAGTAACACCGTGCGTAGATCTGCGGATCTGCCAGAGCTTCTGTATTCATTGTGTACAGCTTCCCACTATCATCTGGAAAGCAGATTTCCTTTATGCCGGACATGGTATGTTACAAGCCCTTTTCAACGTGGCAATATCCGAACTGTGATGCTGCACTGAAATTTCCAGCACATCCACAGAATCCTGCATTTTATTTACTTTTTTTTCCGTCACTCTATAATCCCTGGCTACCGAAAGATAACTATCTGCTACCTCGTTAATATAAGGCCTGAGGTCAGTTTCAATCGTAAGCTCAACCTTCTTTAAACGCAGATCAACAGCATCTACCTTTTTCTCAAGATTCACAAGAGTATCATTGATAGGCTGCAGTTTTTGATCTAATTTTTGTTCTAGTTTTTGTTCTAATTTTTGTTCTAGCTTTTGATCTAATAATTGTGAAAGCATTTCCATGTCATTTTTTGCAAGAGCCATACCTATCCTCCTGACATCTTTTTATTTATATTATATTCCATATTGTATAAATGTCAATTCAAACTTTCATTTTTTTAAATCGATCATTTTTTCATGATGATTATATACATTTTCATTCGGTCTTCGCAGCAAGTGCAGGGGGGCCGTCCTGAATGAATACAATTATACTCTTTCCAGCTCAATCTTGCAACGAAAGGATTTTTGTATTATAGTACTGGAGAGCCGCGCCCTCGCCGGGAGGCATCCCGCACTTCGTACGTGATATTCCATGCAAAATTGCCTGCGGCAATGGCGCGGCCTGCGTCATAAGGAATCCACCGGCAAGCCGGTTCCCCTTATGACATATTCTGCGGGTTAAAGTTAAAGTTGAATGGAAAGGGATAAAGTGTGATGAATTTACTGACAGCGGAGCAGCTGACAAAAATTTATACAGAAAGAAAGCTCCTGGATCATGCGGATTTTTCGATTGAAGAAGGAGAGAAAATCGGAGTTATCGGCGTCAACGGCACTGGGAAATCCACGCTTCTGCGACTGATCGCCGGATTGGAAGAACCAGATTCCGGCACAATTACCAAAGGGCGGAATCTGACGATTCGCTATCTGCCACAAAATCCGGTTTTTGATGAGAATGCCACCGTTATGGACGCGATAGTAAAGGGCAACCGCACAGAGCTCAATGAATGGAGTATTGAAGCGGATGCCGCAAGCGCAATCAACCGGCTCGGACTGCCAGACGCTGCTGAAAGAATGGAACAGCTTTCCGGCGGACAGAAAAAACGCGTTGCTCTGGCAAATGCCGTACTGGCACCTGTTGACCTGCTGGTGCTGGACGAGCCGACCAACCATCTGGACGCCGAAATGGCACAGTGGCTGGAAGACTATCTTGCAGATTTCCGCGGTGCGCTTGTAATGGTAACACACGACCGCTATTTTCTCGACAGCATCAGTACAAGAATTCTTGAGATCGACCACGGAAGTATCTACAGCTATCCCGGCGACTATGCAACATATCTCATGCTCAAAGAACAACGCCAGAGCCGGGAAATCGCCTCGGAGAGAAAACGGGCCAGCCTGCTGCGAACGGAGCTTGCCTGGCTTTCCCGCGGCGCCAGAGCCCGCTCGACCAAGCAAAAAGCACACATCGACCGTATCCGTGCCCTGCAGCAGCAATCCGGCCTGACAGAAGAAGTACATCTGGAGCTGTCCTCGACCGGAAGTCGTATGGGCCGCACGACGATTGAATTGGATTCCATCTGTAAAGCTTATGGGGAAAAGAAACTGATCAAAGATTTTTCCTATACGTTTTTAAAGCACGACCGCGTAGGATTCGTAGGCCCCAACGGCTGCGGAAAAAGCACACTTTTGAATATGATTTGCCGCAGCCTGGAGCCGGATGCGGGGCAGATAACCATAGGGCAGACCATCCGAATCGGTTATTTTGCGCAGGAAAACAGCGCTCTTTCCGGCTCACAGACCGCCATCGAGTGCGTAAAAGAGATCGGGGAATATATTCATACCGGAAATGGCACCATCTCAGCCTCACAGCTGCTGGAGTGTTTCCTTTTCGACAAAACCATGCAGTGGACCCGCGTCGAAAAGCTCTCCGGTGGGGAAAAACGACGCCTTTACCTTCTACGCGTCCTGATGAGTGAGCCAAATGTCCTTGTGCTGGACGAACCCACCAATGATCTGGACATCCATACCCTCGAAGTGCTGGAAGAATACCTGGATTCCTTTGACGGAATCGTGATCACAGTCTCCCACGACCGCTATTTTCTGGACCGAACGGTACAAAGAATTTTCGCCTTTGAAGAAAACGGTCATCTTCAGCAGTATGAGGGAAACTACTCCGATTATTTGCATGCGCGGCCAAAGTCCAACTCTGTTTCAGAAACAGCCCTGCGCAAGGGCGATTCCATTTCTTCCGGCAGACTGGAAAAACGAGGAGAAGCCATCTCCAGCAGCCAGGGCAAACAACCTGTTGCCATGACTTCTGAAAGCCGCAGCACATGGGGCGGTTCCAAAAAGCTTCGCTTTTCTTTCAGGGAGCAAAAGGAATACGAGACCATTGACAGTGAAATTGCCAGCCTGGAGTCTACAATCGCCTCTCTGGAGACGGATATGACCCATTACGCAAGCGACTACGGCAGACTGAACCAGATCATCCAGAATAAAAACGAGGCCGAAGCGCTGTTAGAGCAGAAAATGGAGCGCTGGGTCTATCTGAATGAATTAAAGGAAAAAATCGACGCGCAGGACAATCTCTGACTGAGAGTTGTCCTGCGCGTCCGGCGCAAAGTAAAACGACTTACGTCGTTTACTATAAAATATGGTCTTTCTTCCTTCCATGCGCAATCGTTCCGACCTACTCCGCTTTTGAAAGCCGCTCATTATCACCCAACACCTGGCTTTTCTCTTTCGCGAGTTGCTCATAAGTAACACCATATTTCTCCGCAATGTCATGTGCATAGGATTTTCCGCCAGGAGGAGCAACCTTCACACGGTAAGAACGTTTTCCATCATCTGCCTCAACAATCAGGCTCGCGATCTTACTGTCGCCACCCTCTTCCTGATTCAGTTCGTCCAGTTCAATCGCCAGCTTGTGCATATGTGTGTTATAAATCGTCCTCACACCCAGGCGGCGAAGAATCCGCGTGACGTCCCGCGCAATAAAATATCCTTCTTCAAAAGACGTAGTGGAAAATGACTCGTTTAAAAGCAACAGGCTGCCCGGAGTCGCTGCCCGGAACAGATCGCGGAACCTGCTGGACTCCTCACCAAGCCTGCCCAGATCCATCGTCTGATTCTCATCCGCCGGATAATGGGTAAAAATATTGTCTACCGGACTAAATGCAAAAGATTCCGCAGGAACATACAGCCCGCTCTGCGCAAACAAAAACGCCAGTCCTACCGCCTGCGTAATCGTTGTCTTCCCGCCCCGATTCGCACCGGTCAGGATATAGATTCGGTGCTCTGCGTCAAAATCAAGATCATTTGGCACAATCTCCTGTGCTGATTCTCCTTTTTCAAAGAAAGACTGCGCAAGCTTCAGATTACAGAGGTTCTTTGCCCGCATCTCGCGTTTCTCCGGAGCCAGTATCTGCGGCTTGCAGAACTGAAATCCGGCAGCCTCCATCTTTTCAATATACTCAGCCCAGCGAATGTAAAACAGGAACTCAGGGATCAACGCGGATATCGTATGTGTGCTGACCGATACATGCCTGGAAAGCACAGACTTCAGCTTTTTGACCGTGCGTGTCAGAAGCGCACTGATCGCGCGATCCAGTGTCCGGATTACATCGCCGCCGCGGCTATCGTCATCGACTCTCGCCATTCCTGCCGCAAAAAGAGGATTCGCGCGCATCAGCCCGACCCGTCCCATCGTCTCGGTCGCAGCATCCAGATCCATCCCGGAGGTGCGAAACGTCATGCTCCCATTCCATTCGGTATCTGCCTGGATGTCATCTTTCCGGTTCAGAAATTCACAAAAGTTCGCAATCACATTGGATTTTGTAAATGGTTTTTCATTGATTGAGACAATCCCTGTCTCAACAGGCTCAAACCGGTCATTCAGGTTCACTCCCAGCGTCACGCTTTTGACCTTCGCCGCATCCACCTTCAGATTATCAATGTCCTTTTTCAGCTCTGAGAATCCTCCATCCTCATAAAGCTTTCGCACATACTCCTTCAGATTCAGCAAGCCCTCCGACATAATTGCATTCTCATTTAAAACCGCATAGATTGCCTCCACACAATGTATGTACTCATCCATTTCATCCAGACGATGCACCAGCTCCCAGACACCCGCCGCGTCAGAACCCTTATCAAAACTCCCATATGTCTTCAGGAAGTCCACCCGATCCAGCAGCTTCTGCATTTGTTCCCTCAGTTTCGGAAAACGCAGGATATCTTCAAACACATCACAGCGATATCGAATCACCTCCGGATCCCCCGAAATATGCGCCATCATCCTCCTCAGCAAAGCCCGCTCCGGCTCCATCTTTGAGAGAGGCTCACAGATCGTCTCAACCGAAAGGTCATGGTATGTCGCCTCCGGCAAATCTTTCTCATGTGCCTGTTTCCCTGCCGGGTAAAGCAGGCTTAAATTCTCTTCCATCCAAAAGACTCCTTCAAAAAATTCTATTTCTGCTTATTCACACATTCACAATACTTCCACCCAGGTATCTGACAATGATTGATCTATCAAATCCCATTATAATGGAGTTTCTCTTTCAATGCAACGGAAAAGTTTACGGATCAGCTACGTGTTCACGCCCCTATCCACTGTGCCAGACGCGAGCAGCGAAGCTGCTAAATTCCCCCCACTTGTGTACAAAAAAAGTCGCGATCCCTTTTTGGAATTCACGACTTTTCTCAGCGTGCGCAAGAGGATTCGAACCCCCGGCCTTTTGGTCCGTAGCCAAACGCTCTATCCAGCTGAGCTATGCGCACACGCCTCATCAGCGTTAACTATTATAAATCTGTTTTTTTTATTTGTCAATTCTTTTTTTTATTTTTTTGCGACGATTTGTTACTATACTGAAGTGAAAAAGTAAATTCCACTCCGAAAGGGGCAAAGTTGAATTTAGTC